>KL571299.1:8775-17269 GCA_000715855.1 Actinoplanes liguriensis | reverse complement strand
TGAAAGCCGATGCCGGCGGTCAGCCCGGAGAGCTGTTCGAGCAGCGGCCGGACCACGTCGTCGGTGGTGCCCGGATAGGTCGTCGACTCCAGCACCACCAGCATGCCGGGGCGCAGGTTGCGGCCCACCGAGCCGGTCGCGCCGGTGACCGCCCGCAGGTCCGGCCCGTCGCCCTCGGAGAGCGGGGTGGGCACGCAGATCACCGCGGTGCGGGCCCGGGCGATCTCGGTCTCGTCGGCGGTCGGGCGGAAGCCGTCGGCGACCATCGCGGCGACGTCCTCGTCGCTCAGGTCGTCCACGTGCGACCGGCCGTCGGCCAGGGACTTGACCACGGTCTCGTCGACGTCGAAGCCGAGCACCGACAGGCCGGCCCGGGTCGCCTGCTGGGCGAGCGGCAGGCCGACGTACCCCAGGCCGAGGATGACCACGTCGTAGCTCAAGGGAATCTCCTTGTGGTGTTGGGTGGTGATCACGCGACGGGGGGCAGCGCGACGGTCCGGACAGGCCGGTGGGGTTGGCGGGCCGGCGGGGCCGGCGTGGTGGCGGCGCGCGGTTCACGCAGCTCGAACGGGGACGGGAAGGGCAGGTACGCCGGCAGGAAGTCGGCCAGCAGCGCCTCCTGCTCGTCGAGCGCCGCGTCCGGGCTGTCCACGTCGTTCAGGCAGAGCGTGTCCACGTCCCGCCGGCGCAGCAGCGTCGCCAGCTTGAGCGGCGTGCCCGGGTCGGCCAGGTCGGTGTACCGGTGGCGGATCGTCCCCGGGGTGGCCTGGCCGGTCAGGTACGCGTAGTACTGCTGCAGCGAGGAGAGCACCGACACGTCGTCCGGATGCCGGAACTGGTGCTCGGCGGTGCTCCGGACCGGCTCGGCGAACCGGGCCTCGATCTCGGCGAGCACGCTGCGCCGGGACGGGTGCGGCGTGTGCATCATCTTGCGGGTCAGCACCCGTCCGAACGTCTCCCGGATCAGCCGCCGGTTGTTCTTCGCCGCGGAGTCGGCCGGCCGGTCGCCGGGTTCGCGCGGGGAGAGGTCGACCAGCGACGGCGACGGGAAGAACTTGGTCAGCCCGCCGGCCGTGAAGAACAGGTCCGGGGTGACCGGCCGGGCCAGGATCACGTCGTCGTTGAGGTAGAGGAAGTGCTCGGCGAGCCCGGGGATCCGGTGCACCCGGGACTCGATCGCCTGCGAGTTGAAGGTCGGCAGCGCGCCGGTGTCGCCGAAGATCTCCCGGTGCCCGACCACGGTCAGCCGCGGATGGCCCAGGTCCAGCCAGCCCGGCACCTGATCGTCGGTGACCAGGTAGACGTGCCGGACCCAGGGCGCGAACGCGTGCAGCGCGCGCATCGAGAACCGCAGCTCGTCCCGGCTGGTCCAGCGGGAGTCGTTGACCGCCTGCCCGTTGATCTCGCGCACCCACGGGTTGTCGGCGAGCGCCCGCTCCTTGCGCCGGCGCCAGGCCGGGTCGCCACCGTCCACCCAGGTGTAGACCACGTCGATCGGGAAGTCGATCCGGTCCGGGTCGATCGTGGCGAAGACCCGCCGTGTGCGGTAGACGGTGCTGTCGTCCGGCGAGCAGAACGCGCCGAAGACCGGCTCCGGGGCGGCCACCATCGGCTCGGCGAGCGGGATCCGGTCGGCGATCGGGTTCGGCCGCGGCGCCACCAGCCGGTCCCCGTCGACCCGCCAGAGCTCCACCTCGCAGGCGTGTTCCGGGCCGAGGACCAGGCTGCCCCCGGGGTCGGTGACCGGCCAGAACACGGCCAGCACCCGGCCCTCCGGGCCGCTTCGCCGGATCATCCCCTGGTCCCGCTCGGCGATTCCGGCCAGGATGCGGACCACCAGGTCCCTGTCGCTTTCCGGTACGCCCACGGCAGTGCACCCGGGGGTCGGGGCGGGCAGGCGGAACCAGTCGACGCCGGCCAGTTCGAGCGCCTCGGCCACCCGGTCGAGGTTGGCCCGGCGTACGTCGGCGGGACTGGTCGCGGTGACCACGCGCGCGCTCAGCCGTCCCCGTGCGGAACGGACCCGGATGGCCTGGCCGGCGGAGGCGGGACGGCCGTGCCGGGCGGGCTCGATCGGCATCAGGGCGCGGGCGACCCGCAGTCGTCGTTCCGGCGCCATCCGGGGCAGGATCCGGCTCCCGGCGGCCTGAGCGATCCGTCGCCGGATCGGCCAGGGCGTCCGCCGCAGAATCCGCCTCAGGGTCACGCCGTCGTCCTTTCGCCGCACCACGCGTGCCTTAACGCGACTTCCGAGAGTGAAGTTGCGGTCTATACCGTTTAATGCCGGTATACGTCAGTAACTACGGGGGTGGCGGTTATCCGGAAAGTCCCACCCTTAGGGGAACGTCTCAGGGGCTCGGCCGATGCGGGCGCTTGCGCGAACGCGGCATGGTGGTAAGCAGTCGAGACCGGGAGGGTCCAGATGGGCAAGGCAGTGGTTTTCCTGCTGGCGGTTGTCGGTGGTGTGGTCGTGGCGAGCTGGTTGGTCCACGCGCTGTTCGGCGCTTTCTTCTACCTGGTGCTGGTCGCGGCGCTGGTCGGTGGCGGGCTCTGGCTCTACGGCCGGGTCAAGCGCGAGATCGCCCCGGGGACCCGCACGCAGCGGCGGATCGAGGCGGCGACGAAGACGTACCGGATGCGGAACCGGTGAGCTCGGTCGGCTCCAAGTAGGCTTGCGGACGACGCCATCAAAACCGACCAACGGGAAGTCGCACCGTGTTTGACACCCTGAGTGACCGCCTGTCCGGGATCTTCACCAAGCTCCGCGGCAAGGGCCGGCTCACCGATGCCGACATCGACGCCACCGCGCGCGAGATTCGTCTCGCGCTGCTCGAGGCCGACGTGGCGTTGCCGGTGGTCAAGGCGTTCATCGCCAACCTGAAGGAGCGGGCGCGCGGCGCCGAGGTCTCCCAGGCCCTCAACCCCGCCCAGCAGATCATCAAGATCGTTCACGAAGAGCTGATCAACACGCTCGGTGGTGAAGGGCGGCGGCTGGTCTTCGCCAAGCAGCCGCCCACGGTGATCATGCTGGCCGGTCTGCAGGGCGCCGGTAAGACGACGCTGGCCGGCAAGCTGTCGCGCTGGCTCAAGAGCCAGGGCCACCAGCCGCTGCTGGTCGCCGCCGACCTGCAGCGGCCGAACGCGGTCAACCAGCTGCAGGTGGTCGGCGGCCGGGCCGGCGTCGACGTCTACGCGCCGGAGCCCGGCAGCGGCGTCGGCGACCCGGTCAAGGTCGCCAAGGACTCCATCGAGGTCGCCAAGCGCACCGCCAAGGACATCGTCATCGTCGACACCGCCGGACGACTCGGCATCGACGAGGAGATGATGCAGCAGGCCCGCGACATCCGCGACGCGGTCAACCCGGACGAGGTCATCTTCGTCATCGACGCCATGGTCGGGCAGGACGCGGTGCAGACCGCCGAGGCGTTCCGCGACGGCGTCGGCGTCACCGGCGTGGTCCTCTCCAAGCTCGACGGCGACGCCCGCGGTGGCGCCGCGCTCTCCGTCCGGCACGTCACCGGCCAGCCCATCCTGTTCGCCTCCACGGGTGAGAAACTGGAGGACTTCGACGTCTTCCACCCCGACCGGATGGCCAGCCGGATCCTCGGCATGGGTGACGTCCTGACCCTCATCGAGACCGCCGAGGCGGCCTTCGACGAGGAGCAGAAAGAGAAAATGACCAGCAAGCTGCTCGGTGGCGAGCAGTTCACGCTGGAGGACTTCCTGGACCAGCTGATCGCCGTCCGGCGGATGGGCCCGATCGCCAACATCCTCGGCATGATGCCCGGCATGGGCCAGATGAAGGACCAGCTGGCCGAGCTCGACGACAGCCACTTCGACCGGGTCACCGCGATCATCCGCTCGATGACGCCCAAGGAGCGCACCGAGCCGAAAATCATCAACGCGTCCCGCCGGCTGCGCATCGCCAACGGCTCCGGGGTCACCGTGATGGAGGTGAACCAGCTGCTCAACCGCTTCACCGACGCGCAGAAGATGATGAAGCAGATGAGCGGCATGATGGGCCTCCCCGGCGGCCGCCGATCGGCCACGAAGAGCTCGAAGAACAAGCGCAAGGGCAAGAACAACCGCCCCCGCGGCGGCGGGATGCCCGCGGGGATGCCGGGCGGCTTCCCGGGCGGGATGCCGCAGCTGCCGCCCGGGCTGGACCCGAGCGCGCTCGCCGGTGGGGGGATGCCGCCGGGGTTCAAGCTGCCGAAGCTCGACTTCAACAAGCTGAACAAGCCCAAGGGCAAGGACAGCTGATCGTTCCGTTGTGATTGCGGCCGCCGATCGCGGTTGTCTTCCGACCCTCAGCGCCAGCAGGTTTTGTGCGGGCTGGCGCTGAGGGCTTTTTTCGGCGCTGTTTTCGACCGTGAGTGCCAGCCGCGCCTGATCGTGACGGGGGCCGGGCGGTGGGCACGGCGGGGCGGGGCGGGCGGCTGCGCCGTGAGCAGGGCGGGGCTGGCTGGAAGCAAAACGGCGGAGCAGGGCGGGCGGCTGGGCCGTGAGCGCGGGGCTGGCTGGAAACCGAACCGTGAGCACGGCGGGGTGGAGCGGCCGGGAACGCAAGACGGAGGCGGCCCGACGGAAGAGCGAGCCATCCGGTAGGACTGTTCCCATGGCGTTGCATGTGCGTGGAACCGTCCTCCCCGACGACGAGGTCCGGGACATCTGGCTGGTCGGCGATCGGGTCACGTTCGAGCCGGTCGCCGATGCGGAGACGATCAGTGACGGCGGGTGGATCGTGCCGGGGCTGGTCGACGCGCACTGTCACCTCGGGATCGCGTACGGCGCGAAGCCGATCGAGAGCCTCGACCAGGCCCGTGAGCTCGCCCACATCGATCGGGACGCGGGCGTGCTGGCTCTGCGGGACGCCGGTTCGCCGTACCCCTATCCCGAATTGGACGACGAACCGGGAGTGCCCCGCCTGGCCCGCGCCGGGCGTCACGTCGCGCCGCCCCGGCGTTACCTGCGTGACATCGGCGTCGAGGTGCCCGCCGCGGAGGTCGCCGCCACGGTGACCGCGCAGGCGAAGGCCGGCACCGGCTGGGTGAAGCTGGTCGGCGACTGGATCGACCGGGAGGTCGGCGATCTCGCCCCGAGCTGGGATGCGACGACGATGACCGCGGCGGTGGAGGCGGCACATGCGGCCGGCGCGCGGGCCGCGGTGCACACGTTCTCCGAGGAGGGCGTGGAGATCATGGTGAGGGCCGGGGTGGATTCGGTGGAGCACGGCACCGGCCTGTCCCTGGAGCTGATCGACGAGATGGCCCGGCGGGGGACGGCCCTGGTGCCCACGATGATCAACATCCGGACGTTCGGGAAGATCGCCGACCAGGCGCGGGCCAAGTTCGCCGGGTACGCGGACCACATGATCGCCCTGCGGGACAATTTCCCGGACGTGGTGCGCGCGGCGCACGAGGCGGGCGTGCCGATCTACGTGGGCACCGACGCGGGCGGCGGGATCCGGCACGGGCTGGCCGCCGAGGAGATGCTCTACCTGCACGAGGCCGGCATCCCGGCGGTGGACGTGCTGGCCGCGGCGTCGTGGCGGGCGCGGGAGTGGCTGGGCTTCCCGGGGCTGGTCGAGGGCGGGCTGGCCGACCTGGTGGTCTACGACGCCGACCCGCGGCGGGATCTGCGGGTGGTGAAAGCACCGCGCCGCATCGTGCTGCGTGGCGCCGTCATCCGCTGACGGGTGGCGCCCGGGCCGCGACTAGGATGCTTGCTCATGGCTCGCGTGCTCACTCCCCGTGCGGAGGACTTCCCCCGCTGGTACCAGGACCTCATCGCCAAGGCGCAACTCGCCGACAACGGCCCGGTGCGCGGCACGATGGTGATCCGGCCGGTCGGCTACGCGATCTGGGAGCGCATGCAGGCCGACATGGACGCGCGGATCAAGGAGCAGGGCGTTCAGAACGCGTACTTCCCGCTCTTCATCCCGGAGAACTACCTGCGCCGCGAGGCCGACCACGTCGAGGGCTTCTCGCCGGAGCTGGCCGTGGTCACCCACGCCGGCGGCAAGGAGCTCGCCGAGCCGCTGGTGGTGCGTCCCACCAGCGAGACCGTGATCGGCGAGTTCATGGCCAAGTGGGTCGACTCGTACCGTGATCTGCCCCTGCTGCTCAACCAGTGGGCCAACGTCGTCCGGTGGGAGCTGCGCCCGCGCACCTTCCTGCGCACCACCGAGTTCCTCTGGCAGGAGGGGCACACCGCGCACGCCACCGAGCAGGACGCGCGGGACCACGCGCGGGAGATCCACAAGCACGTCTACCAGGCGTTCATGGAAGAGCTGCTGGCGATCCCGGTGGTGCCCGGCCGCAAGACCAAGGGCGAGCGGTTCGCCGGCGCGACCAACACGATGACCGTCGAGGCGATGATGGGCGACGGCAAGGCGCTGCAGATGGGCACCTCGCACGAGCTCGGGCAGAATTTCGCGAAGGCGTTCGACATCACCTACTCGTCTGCCGAGCGCACCGTCGAGCACGCCTGGACCACGTCGTGGGGCACCTCGACGCGCATGGTCGGCGGCCTGATCATGGTGCACGGCGATGACAACGGCCTGCGGCTGCCGCCCCGGCTGGCTCCGATCCAGGTGCAGATCATGGTGGTCAAGGCGGGCGAGGGCGTGGCGGAAGCTGCTGCGCAGCTTCGGGACGATCTCAAGAAATTGGGTGTACGCGTGAAGCTCGACGACCGCGCGGACATCCCCTTCGGTCGCCGGGCGGTCGACGCCGAGCTGCAGGGCGTGCCGATCCGCGTCGAGGTGGGTCCGCGTGACCTGGCCAACGGCAACGCCGTGGTGGCCCGCCGGGTCGACGGCTCGAAGTCGCCGATTGCGCTCGCCGAGGTCGCCAACGCGGTGGTCGCCGCGCTCAAGGCCGACCAGCAGCGGCTCTACGACGACGCGCTGGCGTTCCGTGTCGAGCGCACCGTCGACGTGAAGACGCTGGACGAGGCGATCGAGGCGTCGCAGACCGGCTGGGCCCGGGTGCCGTGGTCGGCGGTCGGCGAGGCCGGCGAGAAGCAGGCGAACAACAAGGCCGTCACGGTCCGCTGCCTGACCCGCGAGGACGGCACCATGCCGGAGTCGGACGAGGAGCCGGATCTGATCGCCTACCTCGGCCGGTCGTACTGACCGTGGCGTTCGGCGTCGGCCGGCCGGTCCTCTATCGGAACTTCTCCGCGGGCCGGCTGGTCAATGTCCGGCCGTGCCGGGTGATCTCGGACGACGACCGCGGGCTGCTGCTCTGGCTGGCCCGCGGCTCGGCAATGGTGATCGAGGTCGCGGCGGACGACCGCGGGGTGCGTGAGATGCCGTTCACCGAGTGGGTGACCCTGGAGCACAAGCTGATCCAGGTCACCTGGTCCGGTCCCGGCATCCTCAAGTTCCTGCCGGCCGAGGGGGAGCACTCGGTCTGGTTCTTCCGTTCGCCCGAGGGTGATTTCACCAACTGGTACGTGAACCTCGAGGAGCGCGCGGTCCGCTGGGACGACGGCGATCTCGCCGGGGTCGACGTGGTCGACCAGGACCTGGACGTGGTCGCCGCCGCGGACCGGACGTGGCGGTGGAAGGACGAGGACGAGTTCGCCGAGCGGCTCGCCCTGCCCGAGCACTACTGGGTGCCGAATCCGGAGGAGGTCTGGGCCGAGGGCCGCCGGGTGATCAAGAAGATCGAGGCCGGCGAGTTCCCGTTCGACGGGACCTGGACGGACTTCCGGCCGGACCCGGCATGGCCCGTTCCGGTGGAACTTCCGGCCGGCTGGGATCGTCCCGGCGCGCGCTGACACCCGGTTGGGATCCTCGGCCCCTCATCTGGCAGAATGGCTTGTTGGTATCCGGCATGTCGTGAGGCGCCCTCTAACCCCGCACGCATCGCCAATCCACGAGGCATCGGTCCCGCATCCCCACGTGGGTCCCGGTCGGCTCACCCACGCAGTCATCAGGAGCGAATAAACCGTGGCCGTTAAGATCCGGCTCCTGCGGATGGGCAAGATCCGCAACCCGCAGTACCGCATCGTCGTCGCCGACTCGCGCACCAAGCGTGACGGTCGCGCCATCGAGTACATCGGCATCTACCAGCCGAAGGAACACCCCTCGGTGATCGAGGTCAAGTCCGAGCGCGTGCAGTACTGGCTCTCGGTCGGCGCCCAGCCGTCCGAGCCGGTGCAGCGCATCCTGGAGAAGACCGGCGACTGGCAGAAGTTCAAGAACCTGCCGGCCCCGCCGCCGCTGCTGGTCGCGCCGAGCAAGCAGAGCAAGACCGAGGTGTACGAGGCCGAGGCGAAGGCTGCTCTGGGTCTCGCCGAGACCAAGTCGGCGACCACCCCGAAGAAGGGTGCCAAGGCCGAGAAGCCGGCGAAGGCCGAGCCCGAGGCGAAGGTTGCCGCTGCTCCGGAGGCCGCTGAGGCCAAGCCCGAGCAGACCAAGGCTGCCGACCCGGCCGAGCCGAACCGCGAGGCTGTTGCCGAGACGGCAGGGGACCCGGCCGGG
>KL571299.1:1858-8552 GCA_000715855.1 Actinoplanes liguriensis | reverse complement strand
GACGGCAGGGGACCCGGCCGGTGCCGGCGCCGACGCGAGCTGACGGGGCGCTCCGGCCGGCGCTGGAGCACCTCGTCAAGGGCATCGTCGACAACCCGGACGACGTCCGGGTCCGTCTGGTCGACTCGCGCCGCGGCAAGCGGCTCGAGGTCCGTGTGCACCCGGAGGACCTGGGAACGGTCATCGGGCGCGGCGGGCGTACGGCCAAGGCGTTGCGTCAGGTGATCGGGTCGATCGGTGGGCGCGGCATCCGCGTCGACATCGTCGACGCGTACTGATCGATGCTGCTCGTCGTCGGCCAGATCGGTAAACCGCACGGCATCCGGGGCGAGGTCTCGGTGGTCGTGCGGACCGACGAGCCCGAGGAACGCTTCACCGCCGGGTCGGTGTTCACCACGGAGGTCCCCCGGGACCGCCGGGTGAACGCCGGCCCGGCGGGCACTCCCGCTCCCGGTGCTCGTTTCGAGATTCCGAAACAACTCACCCTCGAGTCGATCCGCTGGCATCAGGGCCGCGGCATCGCGGTGTTCGAGGGCATCTACGACCGCAACGTCGCCGAGGCGATGCGCGGCGTCTTCCTCCAGGTGGACAGCTCTGAGCTGACCCCGCCGGAGGACCCGGACGAGTTCCACGACCACCAGCTGATCGGGCTGCGCGTGGAGTCGGCCGACGGCGTCGAGCTCGGCACGGTGGACCGGATCGACCACGCCCCGTCCTCCGACCTGATCGTGCTGAAGAAGGCCGGCGGCGGAACGGCGCTGATCCCGTTCGTCACCGCGATGGTCCCGACCGTGGACGTCGCCGGTGGCCGGATCGTGGTCGACCTACCCGAAGGACTGCTGGATCTGTGAAGGTCGACATCGTCTCGATCTTCCCGGACTACTTCGCCCCGCTCGACCTGTCGCTGATCGGCAAGGCGCGGACCACCGGGACTCTCGACCTCACCGTGCACGATCTGCGTACCTGGACCTATGACGTGCACCGGACGGTGGACGACAGCCCGTACGGCGGTGGTCCCGGCATGGTGATGCGCCCCGAGCCGTGGGGCGAGGCGCTGGACGCGGTCGTCACCCCGGAGACCACGCTGGTCATCCCGTCCCCGGTCGGCAAGCCGTTCACCCAGGCCGACGCGTACGAGCTGGCCGCACTGCCGCACCTGGTCTTCGCCTGCGGGCGCTACGAGGGCATCGACCAGCGGGTGATCGACGACGCCGCGTCCCGGATGCCGGTGCGCGAGGTCTCGCTCGGCGACTACGTGCTGTTCGGTGGCGAGGTCGCGGTCATCGTGATCATGGAAGCGATCACCCGCCTGCTGCCCGGGGTGCTCGGCAACGCCGACTCGCTGACCGAGGAGTCCCACGCGGCGGGGCTGCTCGAGGCGCCCGTCTACACGAAACCGGCGTCGTGGCGGGGGCGTGAGGTCCCGGAGGTGCTGCGGTCGGGTGACCACGGGCGGATCGCCCGCTGGCGTCGTACCGAGAGCCTGGTCCGGACCTCGGCCCGCAGGCCGGATCTCTACGCCGCCTACCCTGCCGAAAATCTGGACAAGAAGGACCGCAAGGCCCTCGCTGAGGCCGGATTGGAGCTCCCGCCACCCGGTGTGGCAAAGTAGGGAGGTTGCCGTCCACGCCCCACGCCGTGGGACGTGGACGAGGACCCTCCCCGAGCCTGATCAGGACCGGGGGTGAGGGGTCAGAGGTACTCATCCGCCCACCGAACACCCGGTGTGCTCTAGTTCTACGAGGATGCAGCGATGAACACGCTGGACGAGCTCGACTCCCAGTCGAAGCGCACCGACCTTCCGGACTTCCGCGCCGGTGACACCCTCAAGGTGTACGCCCGGGTCGTCGAAGGTAACCGTTCCCGTGTGCAGGTCTTCCAGGGCGTCGTGATCGCCCGTCAGGGCAGCGGCCTGCGTGAGACCTTCAAGATCCGCAAGATCAGCTTCGGCGTCGGCGTCGAGCGGACCTACCCGCTCAACAGCCCGGTGATCGACAAGATCGAGGTCGTCACCCGTGGTGACGTGCGCCGCGCCAAGCTCTACTACCTGCGTGAGCTCCGTGGCAAGAAGGCCAAGATCAAGGAGCTGCGGGAGAAGCAGTCCGTCTGAGTCTCCGATCCGGCAGTCACAGGCGCGAGCATTAAGCTTGCGCCTGTGCCGGATGATGAACCATTCCAGCCCTACCGCCCGTAACTTCCCCTAGCCGGGAAACCCGGGCGGTAGTGCTGTATCCGGGGGCGGTTCGGCCGGTAGGCGTCAGGAGATGCGAAGCGTGGATCCGATGGAAGGCTATCGTCCGTCCCGGCGGCGGTCGATGTTGCGGCGCAAGGAGATGCCCCTCTGGCAGGAGTTGCCGCTGCTGCTGGTGGTGGCGTTCTGCCTGGCCGTGCTCATCCGGACGTTCCTGGTCCAGGCGTTCTACATCCCCTCCGGGTCGATGCAGAAGACGCTGGAGCTCAAGGACCGGGTGCTGGTCAACAAGGTCGTCTACGACATGCGCGACCCGTTGCGCGGCGAGATCGTGGTGTTCCGCGGCACCGACAACTGGGCGCCCGAGGTCACCGAGCCGGTCAGCAACACGTTCGGGGCGAAACTCGGTCGCACCATCGGTGACCTGGTCGGCGTCAGTCGTCCCGGCGAGCGGGACTTCATCAAACGGGTGATCGGTCTTCCGGGTGACAAGGTTGCCTGCTGTGACGATCAGGGGCGGATCACGGTCAACGGGGTAGGCATCGACGAGCCTTACATCGCCGACGGCTTCAACTCCGACCTGAGTCAGCCGGTGATCGCGGGCCAGTGCACCAGCCGGAAGTTCGCCGAGGTCACTGTGCCGGCCGGGCAGATGTTCGTGATGGGTGACCACCGCGCGGTGTCCCAGGATGCCCGCTGCCAGGGCCCAGTCCCGATCACGAACGTGATCGGCCGCGCTTTCGTCACCGTCTGGCCGAGCAGCCGATTCACCGGTCACGACATACCGGACGTCTGGAAACAGTTCGCGAAGGAGCATCCGACGGCGGCGATCGGCCCGCCCAGCCCGCAGCCGCGGCAGGATCCACAGGTGGCCGGCAGCCTCTTCCCGTTGCTGTTGACCGCCGCGTTATCCGCGCGTTCCACCATGTCGTTCGTGACTCGACGACGTAGGCTCCGAGCGTGATTGACGAGCAGACCGAAAAGCGCCGCGGGTCCTTCTGGCGCGAGCTTCCCATTCTGCTGGGCGTGGCGATCCTCGTCGCCGTCCTGGTGCGCGCGTTCGTGTTGCAGACGTTCTACATCCCGTCCCCCTCGATGGAGCACACGCTGAACGTGTGGGACCGGGTGCTCGTCAACAAGCTCGTCTACGACTTCCGGGATCCGAAGCGCGGCGAGATCGTCGTCTTCAAGGCGCCGACCGAGTGGCAGTCCGGCGCCGAGGGTGAGGACTTCATCAAGCGGGTCATCGGCACCCCCGGTGACCACGTGATCTGCTGCGACACTCAGAACCGCCTGGTCATCAACGGGCACTCGCTGGACGAGCCGTACATCTACACGGACGCCGACGGCAACCGGAACCAGGTGGCGGACGAGAAGTTCGACATCACCGTCCCGGCCGGGCGGCTCTGGGTGATGGGCGACCACCGCGAGGCCTCCGGCGACTCGCTGGAGCACTACGAGCAGAGCACGGCCACCGACGAGGCCGGCAAGCTGCAGGACGCGACGACCACCATCGACTCGGTGGTCGGGCGGGCGTTCACGATCTTCTGGCCGCTCGGCCGCGCGACCTGGTTGACCGTGCCGGATACCTACGACGACATCCCCGACGCCGCCGCCCGATGAGAGGGCGGTTCGGAAGATCGATCTCGGGCGCTTAGGCTGGAGTCGTGACCGAGTCGAACCAGCCCGCGATCGCGCGGCGTGCCGGCCGGGTGCTCCTTGTCGATCGGGCCGGGCGCGCCCTGCTCCTGCACGGCGGTGACCCGGCCCGGCCCGGAATGCGCTGGTGGTTCACCCCCGGCGGCGGGCTGGAGCCGGGCGAGAGCACGGTCGAGGCAGCCGCACGGGAGCTGTTCGAGGAGACCGGGCTGCGGGTCGACGCGGGCGAGCTGGGAGATCCGATCCGCCACGAGCGGACCGAGTTCTCCTACAACCACCGTGACTACGTGCAGACGCAGGACTTCTTCCTGTTCCGCGTCACCGACTGGCAGGTGGACACGGCGGGGATGGACGAGGAGGAGCAGCTCACCATCATCGAGCACCGGTGGTGGTCGGCGGCCGAGATCGAGGCCAGCGACGAGCTGATCTACCCGGAGGACCTGGCCGCGTTGTTGCGCTCGACGGAGCCGGCCTCCTCGGCGGAGGCTTCTTCGCCGTCGGGGGCTGCTGACGGCGTACGGGAAATGGGTCTTTGATGTTGGCGCCGCCTCGCACCGTGGTCCGCCGGGAAGCCGGGCTCTACGCCTTGGAGCAGGCGTTGCAACGGCGTGGCTTCGAGCACGTGGCCGGCGCCGACGAGGCCGGCCGGGGCGCGTGTGCCGGGCCGCTGGTCGCCGCCGCCGCGATCCTGCCGGCGGGCAAGCGCGGCGAGGTGCCCGGGCTGGCCGACTCGAAGCTGCTCACCGCCGCCGCGCGGGAGCGGGTCTACGCCGAGGTCGTCGACCGCGCGCTGGCCTGGTCCGTGATGATCATTCCGCCCACCGAGGTGGATTCGCGCGGCCTGCACGTCTGCAACCTGGCGGCGATGCGGCGGGCGCTGGCCTCGCTCACCGTCCGCCCGGAGTATGTGTTGACCGACGGCTTCCCGGTGGACGGGCTGGGCGTGCCCGGCCTGGCGGTCTGGAAGGGCGACCGGGTGGCGGCCTGCGTCGCGGCGGCAAGCGTTCTCGCCAAGGTCACCCGGGACCGGCTGATGGTGGAACTGCACGACCGGTTCCCGGAATACGGCTTCGCCGTGCACAAGGGTTACATAACGGACGAGCACAGCGCCGCGCTGCTCCGGCACGGCCCCTGCATCGAGCACCGGTTCTCGTATGTGAACGTGGCCGCTGCCTCGGGCCGGGGGAACGTGCCGCCGCGGGCTCGCCGGCCGGTTGCCGCGGCGCCCGTGCCGTCCCTGTTCGACGTATCCGTTACCGAGCCGCTGCTGCTTCCGGACGCGGCTGAGGGTACCGTCGGCGTGGCGTCGGGCGAGCAGCCTCAGCCGTCGCCGTCGGTGGGGGAAGATGAGGCCATGGAGGGCGAGACACGATGAGCGCAGAGGATCTCGAGAAGTACGAGACCGAGATGGAGCTGCAGCTCTACCGGGAGTACCGCGACATCGTCCGCCAGTTCTCCTACGTCGTGGAGACCGAGCGCCGGTTCTACCTGGCCAACCAGGTGGACCTGCACGTGCGTAACTCCGACGGCGAGGTGTATTTCGAGGTCGAGATGCACGACGCCTGGGTCTGGGACATGTACCGTCCGGCCCGGTTCGTCAAGAACGTGCGGGTGATGACGTTCAAGGACGTGAACGTGGAGGAGCTGGAGAAGCCGGACATCTCCCTGCCGGACGACGCCAACTTCGGCGGCTGACGGTCCGGGTTTTCCACACTGGGTGGTTGTCCACAGGGCGGGTCGCCGGTCGGGTGAGGGCCGACCAGACTCGCCCGCATGTTCTTCTTCCTGGCGTTGCTCCTGGCCGTTCCCGGTCCCGTCGTTCCCGGCTCCTACGCCTGGCCGTTGGCGCCGCCCCAGATCACGCGCCGGTTCGAGGCGCCGCCGGAGCCGTGGCTTGCCGGGCATCTGCGCCCGGGTTGCCGGTCCGGGCCCGCCGCTGCCGGGACAGTCGTCTTCGCCGGGACGGTCGCCGGGCGCGGGGTGGTCAGCGTGGCGCATGCCGGCGGGCTCCGCAGCACCTATGAGCCGGTCACCGCGTCGGTCGCGGCAGGAGACGTGGTGGCGATCGGGGAGCCGCTGGGGACTCTGGACGCCGGACATGCCGGTTGTCCGGTCAGCGCCTGCCTGCACTGGGGTGTCCGGCGCGGGGCGGAATATCTGGATCCGCTCGCGCTGCTCGGCCTCGGCAGGGTGCGACTCCTACCAATGCCAGGCGTTGAGTAACGCGGGCAGCCGCTCGGCGAGGTGGTGGTACTCGTCGGGGTGGTTGTAGATCTGCGCGCTCAGCCGGAGCAGGCCGCGGCCGCCCCAGGCGTTCACCTGCGTCTCCACGGCCAGCTTGTCGGCGATGTGCTGACGCAGGGCGTGCGCCTCCGGGATGGTGGTGGCCACGCCGGCGGGCAGCGGCACGATCCGCATCGAGACACCCGGCCCCGGATCCGGCAGGTCGGCCGCGGTCAGGCCCAGAGCCGCGCCGAGCACCCGCTGGCCGTACGCCGCGAGCGCGACATTGTGCGCCCGGATCGCCTCCAGCCCCAGGGTGCGCATCGCGAAGATGCCGGCCGGCGCCGCCAGCCAGGGCGAATAGTCGAGCGTCCCCTGGAACTCCACCGACAGCGGGAAACCCTGGTCGTGCTCCCAGGAGACGACCAGCGGGTCGATCCGCCGCCGCCACTCCGGTGCCACCACCAGCAGGGACGTGCCGCGCGGCCCCCAAGCCCACTTGTGCAGATTGCCGACCCAGAAATCGGCGTCGATCTCGGAGACGTTCACCGGCAGCATGCCCGGCACGTGCGCGCCGTCCACGAAGACCGGGATGCCCTGGGACCTGTCTCTTATACACAT
>KL571299.1:0-1716 GCA_000715855.1 Actinoplanes liguriensis | reverse complement strand
GGCAGGAGCGGGGCGGTGGCCGACGTCAACTGGTCGATGATCAGCAGTTTCGTGCGGCCGGGACGGAGCGCCGTCCGTACCCGGGAAATGATCTCCGACCCGGAGGCGCCCAGCGGAACCGCGACCGTCCGCGCGGTCGCGCCCGTGCGCCGGCACTCGCGCCGCACGGCCATCGCCACCGCGCCATAGGTGTGATCGGTGAGCAGCACCTCGTCGGCGGGACCCAGCCCGGCCGACTGCAGCACCAGGCTGACCGCGGCGGTGGTGTTCGTCGTCAGCGCACTCCCGTCCGGGTCGGCGCCGAGGAAAGCGGCCAGATGCCGTCGGGTGTGGACGATCCGGTCCAGCAGGCCGACGCCGAAGAAGCGCATCGGATTCAGATCCGTCTCGTCGCGCAGCCGTTGCTGGGCGCGCTGCACGCTGATCGGGAGCGCGCCGAACGACCCGTGGTTGAGGTAGGACACCGCCGGGTCCAGCGAGAACAGGAGACGGGCGCCGGGGATGGGCTGCGGTGGATCTTCGGCGCTCATGGTTTCCGATCGTACGACGTGTCAGGCGCGTGGATGGGCCTGATTGAAGGCGGCACGCAGCCGCTCGGTGGAGACGTGGGTGTAGATCTGGGTGCTCGACAGGGAGCTGTGGCCGAGCAGCTCCTGGACGGCGCGCAGGTCCGCGCCACCGTCGAGCAGGTGGGTGGCGGCGGAGTGGCGAAGGTCGTGCGGTTTGGTGTGCGGAAGGCCGGCGGCCTGGGCGGCGGTGGCGACGATGCGGCGGACGACGGTGGGCTGGAGACGGCCGCCCTTCAAGCCGAGGAACAGGGCGTCTCTTGCCGCCTTGGCCGGGGCGGTCCCGGCGAGCGTGGGACGGCCGAGTCGTAGCCAAGTGTCGAGGGCGTCCCGGGCCGGGTGGCCGTAGGGGACCGCGCGTTCCTTGCCGCCCTTGCCGAAAACCCGGACCACCTGACGGGAGTGGTCGATATCGGACTGGTTGAGGCCGCAGAGCTCGCTCACCCGGATTCCGGTGGCGTAGAGGAGCTCCAGGATTGCCCGGTCTCGGATCGCGGATACGGTCCCCTGCCCGGGCTCGTCCGGGACCTCGTGGTCATCGGTCGCCGGTTCAGCACGGCGGTCAGCTCCCGGTGTGGTGACCAGGACGGCGGCCTGATCGGCCCGGAGGACGTGGGGGAGGTCGCGGTGGGCGCGCGGGCTGGCCAGACCGACGCCGGCGTCGGCCGGGGAAAGGCCGACCCGGTGAGACCATGCGGTGAAGGTGCGGGCCGCGGCGGCGCGGCGGGCTTGCGACGTACGAGCGGCGCCCTCACCCAACCGCGCGGCGAGCCAGCCGCGGAGCAGCGCGATGTCCAGGTCCTCCACCGTCGTACAGCCCTGGTCGGCGGCGTGCGTGAGCAGTGAGACCACGTCGCCCAGGTAGGCGCGCACGGTGTGGACGGACCGATCCTCGACGACCGCCAGGTGATGTCCGAACCGGTCCACGGCATCGCGCAGCGCGGGCGGCAGCGCTTGATGCAACTCGGTCACGGGCTTCGGGCGGGGCCTTCGTCGATGGGGGTCCACGGTGTTCAGTGTGCCGGTTCTTGTCGTACCCCGGCTCTATGGTCCGGGTTATGGCGCGCCACTCGATCCCGTCCGCCGGCGTCGTTCTCACCGGTCCCGATGACGCTGGGCTGCTGCTCCGGTGGGGTGGGAGGTTGGGGGC
>KL571298.1:27050-33347 GCA_000715855.1 Actinoplanes liguriensis | reverse complement strand
GCTGCGGCCGGATCCGGACGCGCCGAGCGCGGCGCGCAACCTGGTCAGCGACGCGTGCCTGGCGTGGGGTCTGGCGCGGCTGCTGCATCCGAGCCGGCTGGTGATGTCGGAGCTGGTGACGAACGCGGTCGAGCACGCCGGCACGGAGATGCGGGTGGTGGTCACCCGGCGCGGGGCGGGGCTGCACCTGTCGGTGGCGGACGGGTCGCCGGTGATGCCGCGGCTGCTGCGACCGGCGCGCCCGAGGCCGGGACTGCCGCTGGACGAGCGGGGCCGCGGGCTGCAGACCGTGCACGAGACCGCCGAGCTGTGGGGCGCCGTGCCGGCCGCGACGGGCAAGGTGGTGTGGGCGACGGTCCGGGAGCGCCGGACCGCCGCCTGACGTGCGTCAGCTCGCTTCGATGATCATTCCGGCGGCGACGGTACGGTTCGTCGCCTCGTCGATCAGGATGAAGCCACCGGTCGTGCGGTTGCGCCGGTACTCGTCGGCGAGCAGCGGCACCGTGGTGCGCAGCCGGACCCGGCCGATCTCGTTGAGCGCCAGCGCATCCGCCGTGTCGTCGCGGTGCAGCGTGTTCACGTCCAGCCGGTACTGCAGGCCGCGGACGACGGCGCGGGCGGTCCGGGTGGTGTGCTTGATCGTGTACTTCCCGCCGACGCGCAGCTGGGCGGTCTCGTCCATCCAGCAGACCATCGCCTCGACGTCCTGTGCGACGGCCGGCGCGTTGTGCGGGCGGCAGATCATGTCACCGCGCGAGATGTCGATCTCGTCGTTCAGCCGGACCGTCACCGACATCGGCGGGAACGCCTGGTCGACCGGGCCGTCCGCGGTGTCGATCGAGGCGATCGTGCTGTGCAGGCCGGACGGCAGGACCATCACCTCGTCGCCGGGCTTGAGCACGCCGGAGGCGACCTGACCGGCGTAGCCGCGGTAGTCGGTGACCGTGGTCGACTGCGGGCGGATCACGAACTGCACCGGGAAGCGGACGTCGACCAGGTTGCGGTCGGACGCGATGTGCACGTGCTCCAGGTGGTGCAGCAGGGACGGCCCCTCGTACCACGGGGACTTCTCCGACCGGGAGGCGATGTTGTCGCCGTTGAGCGCGGAGATCGGGATGATCGTCAGGTCGGGGGCGTCCAGCTTGGCCGCGAACGACGTGAACTCGTCGGCGATCCGGGCGTAGACGTCCTTGTCCCAGTCGACCAGGTCCATCTTGTTGATGCAGAGCACCAGGTGCGGCACGCGCAGCAGACTGGTCAGGAACGCGTGCCGGCGGGACTGCTCGACCAGGCCCTTGCGCGCGTCGACCAGGATCAGCGCCAGGTCGGCGGTGGAGGCGCCGGTGACCATGTTCCGGGTGTACTGAATGTGCCCGGGGGTGTCCGCGATGATGAACTTGCGCTTCGGCGTCGCGAAGTACCGGTACGCCACGTCGATCGTGATGCCCTGCTCACGCTCGGCGCGCAGGCCGTCGGTGAGCAGTGCCAGGTTCGTGTACTCGTCGCCGCGGGAGGCGCTGGCGACCTCGACCGCCTCGAGCTGGTCCTCGAAGATGGTCTTGGTGTCGTACAGCAGACGCCCGATGAGGGTCGACTTGCCGTCGTCCACGCTGCCGGCGGTGGCGAACCGCAGCAGATCCATGTTGCGCGCGGATGCGGCGCCCGGCTCCAGAACGGCCTGGCTCATCAGAAGTAGCCCTCTCGCTTGCGGTCTTCCATCGCGGCTTCGCTGACCTTGTCGTCACCGCGGGTCGCGCCACGCTCGGTGATCCGGGTCGCGGCGACCTCGTCGATCACCTTTTCCACCGTGTCGGCCTCGGAGAGCACGGCCGCGGTCTGCGAGGCGTCGCCGACCGTCCGGTACCGCACGCGGCGGACCTCGGAGGTCTCGCCGTCGCGCAGCTGGATGAACTCGTTGACCGCGTAGAACATCCCGTTGCGCTCGACGACCTCACGGTCGTGCGCGTAGTAGATGCTCGGGAGCTCGATGCGCTCCTTGGCGATGTAGTGCCAGACGTCCAGCTCGGTCCAGTTGGAGAGCGGGAACACCCGGATCGACTCGCCCGGGTGGTGCCGGCCGTTGTAGAGCGCCCACAGCTCGGGACGCTGGTTCTTCGGGTCCCACTGGCCGAACTCGTCGCGGAAGCTGAACATCCGCTCCTTGGCGCGGGCCTTCTCCTCGTCGCGGCGGGCGCCGCCGAAGAGGGCGTCGAACCGGTATTTCTCGACGGCGGCGAGCAGCACCGGGGTCTGGATCCGGTTGCGGGTGCCGTCGGGCAGCTCGCGCACCAGGCCGGTGTCGATCGCCTCCTGCACGCTGGCGACCACCAGGTTCAGCCCGAGCGTGGCGACGCGCCGGTCCCGATATTCCAGGACCTCGCCGAAGTTGTGCCCGGTGTCGACGTGCATCACCGGGAACGGGATGCGCCCGGGCGCGAACGCCTTCTCCGCGAGGCGGAGCATGACGATCGAGTCCTTGCCGCCGGAGAAGAGCAGCACGGGGCGCTCGAACTCGGCCATGACCTCCCGCATGACGAAGATGCTCTCGGCTTCGAGCGCATCCAGATGCGAGACGCGATAGTCCTTCGTCTGGCTCATAAGTTCAATCCCCAGCTCATTCTGCGATTTTCCACGGCCGTAGCCGGCTCGTCATTCTGGCCGAAGGTGCCTGCTGATCGCAGCAAGCAACCGAGGAGCGAGATCTTTACGACAAACAACCAGGTCAGGAAGCTTCGGATCGGCCTGGTTGTAGGCCAGTGGGGTACCGTCGATGCGCGACGCGTGCAGCCCCGTGGCCAACGCCACAGCGACCGGAGCCGCCGAGTCCCACTCGAACTGCCCGCCGGCGTGGACGTAGGCGTCGGCCTCACCGTTGATCACCGCGGCGATCTTCACCCCGGCCGAGCCCATCGGCACCAGCTCGGCGCCCAGCTCCTCGGCGAGCGCGGTGACGAACGCGGGCGGCCGGGTGCGGCTGGCGGCGATCCGGATCGCGCCGCCGGTCGCCGACTCCAGGGGCATCGGCGGGTACGCCGGAGGGTGGTCGGTCGCGATCGTGCGGTGCTGGGCCGGCATCGCCACGGCGCCCGCGGCCAGGCAGGCCGGGTTCGACGAGTCGGCGGTCCAGAGCGCCACGTGCACCGCCCAGTCGGCGCGGCCCTCCTCGGAGAACTCGCGGGTGCCGTCGAGCGGGTCGACGACCCACACCCGGGACGCGGAGAGCCGGTCCGGGCGGACCATGTCCGGCTCGCCCTCGCGCCACGCCACCCGGGCGTGCTCGTCCTCCTCCGACAGCACCGCGTCGGCCGGGCGCCAGCGGGCCAGCTCGGCGCGGATCAGGTCGTGCGCGGCCTTGTCGCCGGCCGTCTTGAGCGCCTTGCCGTCGTCGAAGCCCAGCTCGGCGCGGACCCGCAGCAGTTCCTGCCCGGCGCGCTCGGCGAGCCAGCGGGCGAACGCGGCGTCGATCACCGGTGGCGCGGCGCTCTCAGCGCCGTCCCGCTGCCCGGCCACGCGTGCGGACGTCTTCGTCTGCTCGCCCATCGTCTGGCTCCTCACCCGAGTCAATACGCTCCCGACGAGCGCACCACTGCAGTCATCGTCCTCAACAGGATCACCAGATCCAAACTGAGCGACCAGTTCTCTACATAGCGCAGGTCGAGCCGGACCGCCTCTTCCCAGGAGAGGTCCGACCGCCCGGACACCTGCCAGAGGCCGGTCATCCCCGGTTTGACCGCCAGGCGGCGCCGCACGTCGTCCGCATAGGCGGCGACCTCGGTCGGCAGCGGTGGACGCGGGCCGACCAGCGACATCTGCCCGGAGAGCACGTTCAGCAGCTGCGGGAGCTCGTCGAGCGAGAACCGGCGCAACCATTGACCGACCGGAGTGACCCGAGGGTCGTCGCGGATCTTGAAGAGCACCCCGTCGTGCTCGTTGAGATGCCTCAGCTCGCCCAAGCGGGCCTCGGCGTCGACATACATGCTGCGGAACTTGAAAATCCGGAACTTCTGCCCGTCGCGTCCCACTCGCACCTGCCGGAAGAGTACCGGCCCGCGTGACGTCAGCCGAACGCAGAGCGCGACCGTCAGCAGCACCGGGGCGAACAGGATCAGCAGCAGGAGCGCCCCCGCACGATCCACCAGCTCCTTCACCAGGCGCGATCCCCCGTGCAGCCGGGGATGCTCGACGTGCAGCATCGGCAGCCCGTCGAACGGCCGGATCGTGGTCCGTGCCCCGGCGACGTCGACCAGCGCGCTGGCCACCACGAGATCCACCTCGTCGCGCTCCAGCTGCCAGGCCAGCCGGCGCACCGCCTCACCGTCGAGCTCCGGGCAGCTGAGCACCACCACCGTGTCCGCATCGGCCAGCTCCACCGCCGACGCCACGTCGTCGAACGTCCCGTAGACCGGCAGGTCCACCTCGAGGCCGTCGGCCTGCGGCGGGAGGCACGCGCCCACCACCTCCAGTCCGTGGTAGCGCTCGCGGCGCAGCTGCCGGGCGATCCCGATGACCGACAGCTCGTGACCGACCACGATCACCCGTCGGAGTGCCTCACCCCGGGCCCGCGCCCAGTGCAGCCGTTTGCGCAGCACGAATCGCAGGACCAGCACGGAGATCACGGCGGCCGGCAGAGCGGCGAGCACATAGGACCTGGCAAGATCCAGATCCAGCGCGTACGACACCAGGGCCACCCCGGCGACGAGACCGCCCCCGCCGCGGATCACCCGCTGGTACTCGTCCGTGCCGACGAACAGGTAGCGGCGCTCGTAGGCCCTCGACACCGCCAGCACGGCCAGCAGCACCACCGGCAGCAACGCCGAGATCAAAAGATAGCTTCGGTTGTACGTCGTGACGTCGTCCCCGAACCGCACCCCGAACCCGGCCGCCCCGGCGCCCACCCCCGCCACCAGATCGGACAGCACCAGTGAGCGCACGTAGCGCCCCTCCCACCGCTGCCGGCGCGACATCGCCGCATGCCGCCCCCGCGGACGGGTGAACGGGCGCGCCGCCGCCGACCGGTTCCGCTGCGGCGACCAGTGCCGTTCCATCGCCCGGTTGTGCGCCGGGTCGGCGACGCCCTGCGCCGCCCGCGGAGCGCCGTTGCGTGCCTGGGCGCCGGACGGCGGCGGGCTCAGCGGAGCGACCGGCCCCGGGATCCGGGCGTTACGGCCGGACGCGTACCGCAGCGGCGGATGCTGCGGGCCCTGATTGACGGGGGGCTCGGCCGGCCCGCGTTCGGGCCGCACCACCGGCAGGCTCACCGTGGGCTCGGTCAACGCGTCCGTCCTGCCCTCGGACACGTCCTGCGACATCCCACGAACCCCCCGTCACGTCGGCGACGCACCGAATGCCCGCGCCTGTGGTGACCAACGGACGGACGGCGGACCCGTCACGGTATGAGCGGGCGGACAAATCGACCCAAAAGGTCAATCGGTTCCGGCCCGGCCCATCAACTTCCGTGGTATTTGTTCTGCGCCCACTCGACACCCTCGAGCACGACCGCCTCCACCACGTCAGCCGCCCGGTCCACCAGGAAATCCAGCTCCTTCCGCTCCGCCGAGGAGAAGTCGGAGAGCACGAAATCCGCCGGCTCCTGCCGTCCCGGAGGCCGCCCGATGCCGAAACGCACCCGCGCATAGTCCTTGCTCGCCAGCGACTTCGACATCGAACGCAGCCCGTTGTGGCCACCCTCACCGCCGCCGAGCTTCGCCCGAACCTGACCAAACGGCACATCAAGCTCATCATGCACCGCGATCACATGCGCCACGGGCACTTTGAAGAACTGCGCCAGCGACACCACCGGCGCCCCGGACAGGTTCATGAACGTCAGCGGCTTCACCAGCACCAGCTTCGGCCCACCGAAGCCCAACCGGCCCTCGGCCATCTCCGCCTGCGCCCGCTTCGCCCGGCCCATCTTCGCGCCCACCCGCGACGCCAGCAGGTCAGCCACCATGAAACCCACGTTGTGGCGGTTCGCCGCATACTCCCGGCCCGGATTTCCCAGGCCCACCACCAGCCACGGCGCCTCGTCCGTCACCCTCTCCGCCTCCCCGGATACACATCAGGGAAAGTGCCGGTCGGCACTTTCCCTGATGAACTGGCTTACCGCGGACCCGCGACGTGCGCGAGCGCCCGAAAAAACTACTCCGCCGCAGCCTCGGCGGTCTCGCCCGCAGCGGCCTCGTCCTCGGCGGCGGTGGTGGTGCTCTGCGCCGCGTTGATGAACGCCAGCACGGTGTCACCGTCGACCGCGAGCTCGACACCCGCCGGCAGCTTCACGTCCTGTCTCTTATACACATC
>KL571298.1:22787-26867 GCA_000715855.1 Actinoplanes liguriensis | reverse complement strand
CTTCACGTCAGCGGCGGTCACCGTCGAGCCGGCGTCCTTGCCGTCGATCGACGCCTCCAGCTCGGCCGGCAGGTTCAGCGCGTCGGCGATCACGGCGACCGTGTTCGACTCGTGCGTGATCAGCGTGTTCTTGGCGGCCTCACCGGTCAGCGTCACCGGGACGTCGACCTGGATCTTCTCGCCCTTCTTCACGATCAGAAGGTCGATGTGCTCGTAGGTGTCCTTGATCGGGTCACGCTGGATCGCCTTCGGCAGCGCCAGGGTGGCGGCCGCGTTGCCGGCGATGTCGATCGTGAAAATCTGGTTCAGGCCACCATGGCGGATGGCGGCGGCGAACTCACGGGCCGGGAGAGCGATGTGCTGCGGCGCCTCACCGTGGCCGTACAGCACTGCGGGCACCAGGCCGGCCCGGCGCGTGCGGCGGGCACCACCCTTGCCGAACTCGGTACGGGGCTCGGCGCTGATCTTTACCTCGGACACGGGGAAACTCCTGAAACTCTTCGATGCGGGCTGCGTCTAAGTCTGCGGCTGCGGTATTCCAGCAGTGCTTCAGTGCTGATCAACGACGGCGTGTCAGCCGTCGCCGGCGCTGCCGGGCAAGGGGGCGCGCTGGGCACAGGCCCGGAGCACCGCGTCGATCACGGAGCCTCGAGCGGACTGCGAACCTCAGCAGACCGCGGGGCACCCTCGCCGTGGCAACCGCACTAGCTTACCTGCTCCGAGCCCGCAGAAATCAGCGGGTCCGGCACACCCACGACGTACCCGAAAAAAATCAACTGAAAAACACGGAGAGCGCCCGTCATCCGGCACGGCCGGCGACGGGCGCCCTCACCCCTCGTGAGTTAGCTCAAACCACCGAAAAGAGTGGTCACCGAACCGTCGTCGAACACCTCACGGATCGCCCGCGCCAGCAGCGGCGCGATCGACAACACCGTGATCTTGTCGAGCTGCTTCTCCGGCGCCAGCGGCAACGTGTTCGTCACCACCAACTCCGAGATCCGGCTGTTCTTCAACCGCTCCGTCGCCGGATCCGACAACAAGGCATGCGTCGACGCCACGATCACATCCGCCGCGCCCTCGTCGAACAGGATGTCCGCCGCCTTCGCGATCGTCCCGCCGGTGTCGATCATGTCGTCCACGATCAGGCACACCCGGCCCTCGACCTCGCCGACCACGCGGTTCGCCACCACCTGGTTCGGCTTCATCGGGTCACGCGTCTTGTGGATGAACGCCAGCGGGCAACCGCCCAGCCGGTCGGTCCACCGCTCGGCCACCCGCACCCGGCCCGAATCCGGCGCCACCACGGTCATCGGCCGGCCCGCGAACTTCTTCTCCACATACTCCGCGAGGATGTCCATCGCGAACAGGTGATCCACCGGCCCGTCGAAGAACCCCTGGATCTGCGCCGTGTGCAGGTCGACCGTGAGAATCCGGTTCGCCCCCGCGGTCTTCAACAGATCCGCCACCAGGCGCGCCGAGATCGGCTCCCGGCCGCGGTGCTTCTTGTCCTGCCGCGAATACGGATAGAACGGCAACACCACGGTGATCCGCTTCGCCGACCCACGCTTCAGCGCGTCGACCATGATCAGAGTCTCCATGACCCAGCGGTTCACCCCCTCGGTCACCGACTGCACCACGAAGGCGTCCGAGCCGCGCACCGACTCCTTGAACCGGACAAAAAGCTCACCATTGGCGAACTCATAGGAATCCGACGGCGTCGGCGCCACACCGAGCACCTGACCGATCTCGTCGGCCAGCTCCGGGAAGCCCTGGCCGGAAAAGAGCATCAAACTCTTACGGTTCTCCGCGACGATGCTGCCCATCGGCTCGCTGCTCCCGTGGAATAGGGGGTGGGTTCCCGTGAAGTATCCCTTGCGGCCACGTAACCGCCACGTTTCCAGGGCACCACGTGGGATGCCTCACCCCCGCTGGATCAGTCCTGCTCAGGGGTGATATCCCGGGCCCGCTCCGCAGCCGCCGCAGACACCGTCCCCGGCCGCTTCATCGCCACCCAGCCCTCGATGTTGCGTTGCTGCGCCCGCGTGACCCCGAGATTGCCCGCGGGAACATCCTTCACCACCGCCGAGCCGGCCGCCACGTAAGCGCCCGGGCCGACCTCGACCGGCGCGATCAGCACCGAATCCGAACCCACGAACGCCGCCTCACCGACCACCGTCCGCGACTTCCGCACCCCGTCGTAGTTCGCGAAAATCGTGCCGGCGCCGATGTTCGCCTTCGCGCCGATCTCCGCATCACCCACATACGACAGGTGCGGCACCTTCGCGCCCTCGCCCAGCTCCGCGTTCTTCGTCTCGACGAAACCGCCGACCTTCGACTTGCGGGCCAGCTTCGTGCCGGGGCGCAGATACGAATACGGCCCGACCGTCGCGTCCGGGCCGATCACCGCACCCACCACGTGCGAACGCAACACCGTCGCACCCGCCGCCACCGACGCGTCCACCAGAGTGGAATCCGGACCCACCACCGCGCCCGTCGCCACCGACGACGAACCCAGGATCTGACAATTCTGGTCGACCACCGCATCCGGCTCCAGCGTCGCCGTCACGTCGATCCACGTCGTCGCCGGATCCAGCAGCAGCACACCGGAGCGCATCCAGCCGTCGTTCACCCGGTCGCGCATCAACACCCGCAGGCGGGACAACTCGGCGCGGTCGTTGCAGCCCAACGTCTCATACGCGAACTCGGCCACCTCGACCGCCACCGGGTGACCCTGGCCCGCCAGGATCCCGAAGACGTCGGTCAGGTACTCCTCACCCTGCGCGTTGTCGGTCGAGAGCTTGCCCAGCGCCTCCCGCAGCAGGGCCGCGTCGAACGCGTAGATCCCCGAATTGATCTCCCGGATCGCCAGCTCGTCCGGCGACGCGTCCTTCGCCTCGACGATCCGCTCCAGGTTCCCCTTCGCGTCCCGCACCACCCGGCCCAGCCCACCCGGCACGTCCACCTCGGCGCTCAGCACCGTCGCCGCGGCGCCCGCGCGCTCGTGGGCGGCCAGCAGCGCCTCCACCGTCTCCGGGCGCAGCAGCGGCACGTCGCCGCTCAGCACCACCACGGTGCCGGACAACCCGGGCGCGGCCTCCAGCGCGATCCGCACCGCGTGGCCGGTCCCGTTCTGCTCCGCCTGCAGGACCGGCGTGGCCTCCGGCGCCACCTCGGACACGAACGCGCCGACCTGATCGGCCTTGTGCCCGACGACCACCAGGGTGCGATCGGCCCGGATCTCCGCGCCGACGTGCAGCACGTGGCCGAGCAGGGTGCGCCCGAGAAGCGGCTGCAGCACCTTGGGCGTCGCGGATTTCATCCGCTTGCCCTCACCGGCGGCGAGGACGACAACGGTACGGCTGGGGGCCTGGCTCACGCGGAACTCCAAGTTCGCAATAGGCGATATCGACGGACGATGCAGCCCAGCGTCGGCCCGGCCGCAGACGCAAAAGCTCCCGGAGGAGGACTCGAACCCCCATAAACGGCACCAAAAGCCGTGGTCCTGCCATTAGACGATCCGGGACTATTTCGGACATTTCCCTCAGGCCATGTCTACCGGTCACATGATAGCGGGCTGCCTCTGATCTTCGCTCAGCGCGATGCCCTCCCTGACTCCCTCCGCCTCCCAGTAAAGACGAGCCGACTCAACGACGCTGACGGTCAGGCGACCGCGGTGGGAAATCGCCACATTCTTCCTGACCGTCGCCGGGTTGTGCCTGTTGAGCGTGGGTCGCTGGAAGTCCCCGACGTCGATGCCGACGATCTCCGCCCACCACGCCATCGCCCCGACGACATCGGCCGACTCGTGGATGCTCATCCGATACCGAAGTTGACCCGGCGTGACGCCCAGAAGAGCGACATAGCGCAGGAAAAGCAGGATCAACTGCGGGTCGCCGTTGGTGAACTGAAGATTCCGCCCCTGCCGTCGCCAAGGCTTTTCGCCGGCCCCCACGCACCAATAGGCGACCGAGCCGAGCAGGATGACCTCGCGATCGGAAAGGTCCCCGACCCAGGCCGACACCCGGGCCAGCGTGCGATCACGCGTCTCGTCCCCCACCCGCCGAAGCGGCTCCCCCCCCC
>KL571298.1:14048-22579 GCA_000715855.1 Actinoplanes liguriensis | reverse complement strand
GATGTGTATAAGAGACAGCTCGAACGCCGGCTGCGCCGCGCCGCTTCCACCGATGTGGCATCGAGCGGCATGTCCCGCGTCCACAGAGTTGCGGAGGACTTCGGCACCTCCAGCGCCTCGGCGATCTCCGGGACCCGCCGCCCCTCCGCTAGCAACTCCCTCGCCGGCTCTCGCACGTTGTCCTTCGCCGGCGGCCGGTGAACCCGATCGGGTGGGTCGACCCCCTTGAGCCACCCGGTCAGCGTCTTGTTGCCCACGCCGAACCTCTTCCTCAGCTGTGACCTGGACAGACCCGGGTCCACCCGCAGCTGGCGCGCCTCGGCCCGTCGATCCTCGTCACTGGAATAACCCATCATCTCCATGTCTCGACGTTAGGACGAAAAAATCGGCAAGTGTAAGAGCGAAAACGTGCCAACCCTGTACCCGCGACAACTCCTGGCAGGATGAACCGATGACCGAGGAGAAACCCCGGATCCGGATGTCCGCCGCGCAGCGCCGCGAGCAGCTGATCGCGACCGGCCGTCAGCTGTTCGCCGAGCGCGGCTACGACGCCACCAGCGTCGAGGAGGTCGCGGCCCGTTCGAAGGTGTCCAAGCCGGTCGTCTACGAGCATTTCGGCGGCAAGGAGGGGCTGTACGCGGTGGTCGTCGACCGCGAGGTCCGGGCGCTGCTGGAGCGGATCACGGCGGCGCTGACCGCGGGTCATCCGCGAGAGCTGCTGGAGCAGGCGGCGCTGGCGCTGCTGGACTACATCGAGGACGAGCCGCACGGTTTTCAGGTGTTGTCGGCGCGGCAGGCCCCGGTGCTGGCGCCGGCGGGCACGTTCTCGAGTGTGATGAACGACGTGGCACACCAGGTGGAGCACATCCTGGGCGCGGAGTTCACGACCCGGGGCCTGGACCCGAAGTTCGCGGAGCTGTATTCGCAGGCGCTGGTGGGGATGGTGGCGCTGGTGGGTCAGTGGTGGCGGGAGGCGCGGAAGCCGAAGAAGGAGATGGTGGCCGCGCAGTTGGTGAACCTGGCGTGGAACGGGTTGTCGAACCTGGAGCCGAAGCCGGGACTGATCACGCGCAAGCTCCGCTGACCGACCAAGGGGCACACACGCAAGAGGCGCTCACACGAGGGGCGCGCGCCCGCGAGGAAAAGCTCGTCACGACGTACGCGCAAAGAAAAAAGACGACCGCCGAGCCTCTCGTCGAGGCGGGGCGGTCGTCCAGGAGGGTGTGATCTCAGGCGGTGCGGCCCTCGCGGACCTGGCGGGGCGCGCCGGCCTTGCTGGGCGCCGCGACCTTGCTGTAAAGGCTGATCGTGATCAGCAGCAGGCCGACGATGTAGGCCACGATGACGGTGGACATGCTGGCGCCGAAGACGTTGGCGTCGGTCCGGATGGAGGCCATCGAATAGCTGGCGAGGACGAGGATCCCCCATCCGAGGTATTTGTCGATGGCGACGTCGACGTTGCGGCCGACGACGGCCCCGAGGATCACGAGGGCGCCGGCGACGACGGTGATGATCGACCAGAGCAGGTTGCTGCTCTGCCCGATCACGCGGTCGCCGGTGTGCCCGGTGAAGCTGTCACCGGCGGTCACGCCGAAGCCGATGATGCCGAAGACCACCAGGTACGCACCGGTAACAAAACCGGCCAGGCGGTACATCGGCCGAAGGGGGTGGTTGACCGGAATATGCGCCATGCTGTCCGTCTCCAAGGTCAGATGTTGTCGTCCCGATTCTCGCGTATCCGCGACAAGCGGCGCAGGTACACCCCCCGGTTCAGTTCCCGGGCACCTGCTCGGCCAGCTCCAGCCAGGTCATTTCGGCCTCTTCCCGCTCCTGGCGGACGGCTTTGAGCTGGGCTTCCAGTTCAACGATCTTGTCGTAGTCGCTGCCGTGCTCGGCGAGACTTTCGTTGATCTTGGCTTCTTTCTCGGTGAGCTTGTCCATCTGGCGTTCCAGCCGGGCCAGGTCTTTCTTGGCCTGACGGAGCTCGCCCGAGGAGAGGCCCGGCCCGGTCTGGGCCGATTCCTTCTCCGGTACGGCAGGTGTGGCGCCGTGGATCCGGGCGAGGTACTCGTCGATGCCGCCGGGCAGGTGGACGAGCCGTCCGTCGCCGAACATCCCGTAGGCCTTGTCGGTGACACGCTCGACCAGGTACCGGTCGTGGCTGGCGACGATCATGGTGCCGGGCCACGAGTCGAGCAGGTCTTCCAGGGACGCCAGGGTGTCGGTGTCCAGGTCGTTGGTGGGCTCGTCGAGGAGCAGCACGTTCGGCTCGGTGGCGAGCAGGCGCAGCATCTGCAGCCGGCGTCGTTCACCGCCGGAGAGGTCGCTGACCGGGGTCCAGATGCGCTTGTCGGTGAAGCCGAACACCTCGGCGAGCTGGCCGGCGGAGAGCTCCCGGTCGCCGAGCTGCACGCGTTTGGCGACCTCCTCGACGGCTTCCAGCAGGCGCAGGTGCCCGGGCAGCTCCTTCAGCTCCTGGGAGAGGAACGCGGGGCGCACGGTGGAGCCGGTGACGAGGCGGCCGCCGTCCGGCTTGGTGATGCCGGCGAGCAGGCGCAGCAGGGTGGTCTTGCCGGCGCCGTTGGCGCCCAGGACGGCGATCCGGTCGCCGGGGCCGACCTGGAAGGTCAGGTCCCGGAAGATCGGTTTGGGCCCGGCGTTGAGGGTGATGTTCTCCAGGTCGTAGACCTGTTTGCCGAGCCGGGTGGTGGCGAGCCGCTGCAGGCTGACGGTGTCGCGGGCCGGTGGGACGTCGGCGATGAGCTCGTTGGCGGCGTCGATCCGGAACTTCGGCTTGGAGGTGCGGGCCGGCGGGCCACGGCGCAGCCAGGCGATCTCTTTGCGGAGCAGGTTCTGCCGGCGGGCCTCGATGGTGGCGGCGACGCGCTGGCGTTCGGCGCGGGCGAGGATCCAGGCGGCGTATCCACCCTCGTACGTGTGGACCTGCTCGTCCACGACCTCCCAGGTCATGGTGCAGACCGCGTCGAGGAACCAGCGGTCGTGGGTGACGACGACGAGCGCGCCCCTGCGGGTGAGCAGGTGCTTCGCCAGCCAGTCGACGCCGGCGACGTCGAGGTGGTTGGTGGGCTCGTCGAGGATGAGCAGGTCGCTCTCGCGGACGAGGAGGGCGGCGAGCGCGACACGGCGGCGTTCGCCACCGGACATCGGGCCGACCGGGGTGTCCAGGCCGAGGTAGCCCATGCCGAGGCCGTCGAGAATGAGGCGCACGCCGGAGTCGCCGGCCCACTCGTGCTCGGCGCCCATGCTCTGCGGCAGCCAGGCGGTGCCGAGCACGACGTCACGCACGGTCGCCTCGGCGGCCAGGTCGAGCGTCTGCGGAAGGTTGGCGACGCGCAGGTCCCGGCGGTGCGTCACGCGTCCGGAGTCCGGCTCCTCGATTTTCGCGAGCATGCGAAGGAGGGTGGACTTGCCGGCCCCGTTGAGGCCGACGATGCCGACGCGGGCGTCGTCGTCCAAGCCGAGCGAGACGTCGGTGATCAGCTGACCGGCGGCGCCGTAGCCCTTGTTGACCCGGTCCAGATTAATAATATTGGCCACGATGGGCTCTAGATTACCCGCGCGCCGGGCTGCGGTCCCCTGGCGGTGACCGCTCCGCGGCAGACACCGGCCGCGGTGAGCGCGTCGGCGAGCTCCTGCGCGTGTGCCGCGTTGGCGGCGAGGAAGACACAGGTGGGGCCGGAGCCGGAGACCAGCCCGGCGAGGGCGCCGGCCTCGGTGCCGGCTTTGAGCACGTCGGCGAGCTGCGGGCGCAGGGCGAGGGCGGCCGGTTGCAGGTCGTTGCCGAGGGCGGCGCCGAGGACTTCCGGGTCGCGCTGGCGCAGGGCGCCCATCAGCCGGTCGGCGGTGCCGAGCGGGGCGGGCGGCCAGGAACTGGCGCGCAGGGTGTCCAGCTCGCGGTAGACCGCGGGGGTGGCGAGGCCACCGTCGGCGACGGCGACCACCCAGTGCCAGGTGGTGGGGCGGGCCAGGATGGGGCTGACCGCCTCGCCGTGGCCGGTGCCGAGCGCGGTGCCGCCGTGCAGCAGGAACGGGATGTCGGAGCCGAGCTGGGCGCCGACCTCGGCGAGGTCGTCGCGGGACATGCCGAGGCCCCAGAGCAGGTCGCAGGCGATCAGGGTGGCGGCGGCGTCGGCGCTGCCGCCGGCGAGACCGCCGGCCAGGGGGATGGTTTTCTTCAAATGCAACCGCGCGTACGCCGGGACGCGCGCCTGGGCGGCGAGGGCACGGGCGGCCCGGATGATCAGGTTGGTCTCGTCGAGCGCGAGCTCGCCGGCGCCCTCGCCCTCCATGGTGAGGGTGAGGGTGTCGCCGTGCCGGGCGGTGATCTCGTCGAACAGGCTGATCGCGTGGTAGACGGTGTTCAGCTCGTGGTAGCCGTCGGGGCGCAGCGGGCCGACCCCGAGATGCAGGTTGATCTTCGCCGGGACGCGCACCCGGACCGGGCCGCTGTGCGGGCGTGGCTCGTCGTCGTCCGGACCCCAGGCCTCGGTCATGCTTACGCCTCCTCGGGCTGTGCGCCGGACGCGCTGAGCTTACCGCCGTGCTCCGACGTTTTCGCTGCCGCGGCGATGGCGACGAACTGCTCGACGGTCAGCGACTCGCCCCTGGCCTGGGGGCTGATCCCGGCGCGGACGAGGATCCGCTCGGCTTCGGCGGCGCCGCCGGCCCATCCGGCGAGGGCGGCACGCAGGGTTTTGCGGCGCTGGGCGAACGCGGCGTCGACGACCGTGAACACGTCGGTGCGGGCGGCCCCGGCGGGCGGCTCGCGGCGGGTGAAGGCGACCAGACCGGAGTCCACGTTGGGCACCGGCCAGAAAACGGCGGGCGGGACCTTGCCGGCCGATCTCGACTCGGCGTACCACGCCAGTTTGACGGAGGGGACGCCGTACACCTTGGAGCCGGGCCCGGCGATGAGGCGGTCGGCGACCTCCTTCTGCACCATGACCAGGCCGCCGCGCAGGGTCGGCAGCTCGGCGAGCAGGTGCAGCACGACGGGGACGGCGACGTTGTAGGGCAGGTTCGCGACGAGCACGGTGGGGGCCGGGTCGAAGCGGTCGCCGGTGACCCGCAGCGCGTCGGCGGGGTGCACGGTGAGGTGCGCGGCGGTGACCGTGGCCGGCAGGGCGGCGGCCAGGATCGGGTCGATCTCGACGGCGTGCACGTGCCGGACGGCGCCGGCCAGGCCCAACGTGAGTGAGCCGAGGCCGGGGCCGACTTCGAGGGCGACGTCCTCGGGGCGCAGGGCGGCGGCGGCCACGATGCGCCGGATGGTGTTCGGGTCGTGCAGGAAGTTCTGGCCGAGTTTCTTGGTCGGCGCGACGCCCAGGCGCGCGGCGAGTTCCCGGATCTCCGCCGGGCCGAGCAGTCCGTCAGCCATGGAAGCAGCCTAGGCGGCCGACTACCACCCGCTAGTGCCAGGGGCCGAAGACCCGTTCGCCGGTGGCGGAGATCTGCGCGCACAACTCGTCGACGTCGGCTCCGCGGGCCGCGGCCAGGGCTCGTACGGTGATCGGAATCAGGTAGGACGCGTTGGGCCGGCCCCGGTGCGGGACCGGTGTCAGGTAGGGCGCGTCGGTCTCGACCATCATCAGTTCGGGTGGGGTGATCGCGGCGGCCTCGCGCAGGTTCCCGGCGCTGGCGAACGTGACGGTCCCGGCGAAGCTGAGGTGGTAACCGCGGCGCACGCACTCGGCGGCGAACTCGGCGTCGCCGGAGAAGCAGTGCAGGACGACGGTGTCGGGGGCGCCCTCGGAGTCGAGGATGCGCAGCACGTCGGCGTGCGCGTCACGGTCGTGGATGATCAGCGCCTTGCCGTGCTGCTTGGCGATCTGGATGTGTGCCCGGAAGCTGGTCTCCTGGGCGGCCTGCCCGTCGTCGCCGGTGCGGAACGTGTCCATGCCGGTCTCGCCGATGCCGCGGACCCGGGGCCGGGCGGCGAGGGCTTCGATCCGGCGCAGCGACTCGTCCAGATCGGAGACCCGGGGCGCGTCGTTGGGGTGCAGGGCGACGGCGGCGAGCACGGCCTGGTTGCGGTCGGCCAGGTCGGCGCCCCACCGGGACGACTCGACGTCGACGCCGACCTGGACGAGCCGGTCGATGCCGTTCTTGGCGGCCGCGGCGATCAGGGCCTGGACCGGGTCGGTGTCCCCGTCGGCGCCGGGCACGCCGGCCTCCTGAATGGTCAGGTCGAGGTGGGTGTGGCTGTCGAAGACCGGCACGGCCAGGGGCTCCGGGGCGGGTGGGAACTCGCCGGCGCGACGCGCGGCTTTCGCCCGGCGCTTCTCCGCGGGTGTCGGCGTGCTGCTTGACGGGGGAGTCGATGACATGTGAGACATTCTGCACGTCGCATTTTTCGGTAACCGGCCGTTCATCCGATATCCACCAGGATCACTTAAATTCCGGCCCGTGACCGTGATCGGTGAGGACAGCCAGCTGGGCGCCGACCCGCTCGAGCCGCCCCTGATGGCACCGTTGCGCCGCGACTTGACGTGGCAGGCCGTGCAGTCGATGAGCCAGTCGGCGGTGCACCGTGACGATGCCACGATGCGCGCGATCAGGGAGACGGCGGAGGTGCGCCGCGGCACACGAATGACCAAGATGCTCTCCCCGGCCCAGGTCGCCGGCCATCTGGGCGGCTGGTTGCCGTACGGGTTCTGTTACCGCTCCTGCGACATCGCCCACCTGACCGAGCCGGAGCAGCTGACTTTGCTGCGCACCGACGGCGCCGCCGATGGGCGGGTCGCGTTCGCGTTGCGCTGGCGGGCCACCGATCCGGCCGACTACGAGCTGCCCGCCGGTCCGGCCCAGCCGGGGCTGGCCGCGCTGCCGGCCCACTCGCGGATCGGGGCGATGGTGCTGGGCACCGGCTTCACCCCGAGCACCGACGATCTGATCCCGGAGTACATCTCGGCCGGGTTCGCGGATCTGCCGATGCCGGCGAACGCCCAACTGGTGGCGCACATCCCGGGCGGCGAGGAAGTGATTCTCTACACGTACCAGCCGGAGCAGCACGGGTGGCTGCGGTTGGCCGGCCCGCGCTGGCGTGGCCTGCTCGGCGAGTTGCCGGGGGTGAGCCCGGACCGGGAGTACGTGCCGTGCACCGCGGCCGGCACCGCCAAGCTGATCGGCACGATCAACGACAAGGAGTACGAGGCGGTCGCGGACCCGCCCGGCGAGTTCCGGGTGCGGGCGCTGACCCGCGCGGCCCGCTACCAGGTGCAGACCCTGAGCCGGCGCGCCGAGCAGGCGATGTGGCGCGGGGTGCCGTGCTGGGTGTTGCAGCGTGACGAGACCTGGGCCCGGCTGCGGCTGCTGCGGCCGGAGATCGAGGCGCTCAACGCGACCGGGGCGCGCTGTTACGAGCGCGGGGTCTACGAGGCCTGGGCGCCGATCGACGAGCTCGCCGATCATCACATCGCGGAGATCGCGTACCAGATCTGAGATCGCTTGCAGATCCGGGAAAGCGAAAAGGGCCGGCGGATGCCGGCCCTTTCCTCATTTCAGGTGATTGATTACTTCTTGGTCACCTTGACGTGCAGGCCGCGGTAGCCCCGGTGGCCGATGCGGTCATACCCGTACGCGTCGATGTACAGATCGCCGGTGGCCATGCCGGGGAGCTTGAACGCCCACTTGCTCTTGACGATCGAAACCTGCACGGACGTGCACTTGTTCAGGTAATCGTCCTCGGTGTAGGCCCGGATCCACTTCTTCTTCGCGGTGAAGCAGTACACCTTGCCCTTGGTCACACGGGTCACGAAGACGTAGGCGTACGGGTAGACGCCGGCGCCCTTGTCAGTGGCCGTGCCGCGGACGGTGGACCACGACTTCACCCGGTTCGCCGAAGACGGCTTGGTGATCGTGAGGACCGGGTTGTACTTGTCGACCAGGATGTTCATCGTGCCGACGAGGATCCAGTCGGTGGTGATGCCGGCCTTGTTGGTGTAGTTGACGTAGATGCTCCGCTTACCGGTCACCTTTTTGCCGTCGGCGTCGATGTAGAACGTGCCGCCGATGACCTGGTTCTTGCCCTGGAACGGGTTGACGTAGCCGTCGCCCCACTGGATGCGAACCTTGGCCACGGCGCTCGGCAGGCCGGAGATGGTGATGGTGAAGCGCTGACCCTGGTACACCGTGTGGGTGTTCAGGGTGGCCTTGCCCGTCGAGGTGACGGTGACCGTCTTGGCCGGCGTCGTGAACGACTTGCCGGTCGCGTCGGTCAGCGTCTCGGTGACCTTGAACGTGCCGACCTTGCTGTACCGCTTGACGTAGGTCGTCTGGCCGGAGGCCAGCTTCGCCGTGGTGCCGTCACCGAAGGTGATGACACGGGTGATCGCCGAGTTGGCGGTCGTGTCGTCGCCGTAGTCGGCGTCGTTCTGCGTGAAGGTGACCGGCTGCTTGTACAGCAGGGCCGTCGCGCTCAGCGCGAAGGTGCCGTGCGGCTTCTGCAGGTCGGGCGTCGGCGGCTCCGTGGTCGGAGCGGTCGTCGGCTCCGTGGTGGGCTCGGTCGTCGG
>KL571298.1:13490-13765 GCA_000715855.1 Actinoplanes liguriensis | reverse complement strand
CTCCGTGGTGGGCTCGGTCGTCGGCTCCGTGGTCGGCTCCGTCGTCGGCTCGGTCGTCGGCTCCGTGGTGGGCTCCGTCGTCGGCTCCGTGGTCGGGTCCGTCGTCGGGTCGCCTGCCGGGGTCGTCGTCTCGGTGACGGTCGGAGCGGGAGTCGGGTCGTCGGCGTAGGCCGGGCTTGCGAAGGTGGCGCCGCCCGCGAGCAGCGCACCGCCGACAAGGGCCGCGATGAGCGGCTTGGCCAGACGTGGTTTCAAGGAAGTTCCAGCTCCTTCGA
>KL571298.1:8153-13283 GCA_000715855.1 Actinoplanes liguriensis | reverse complement strand
GAAGTTCCAGCTCCTTCGAGGGGTACCAGAACCACATGAAGGACAAGTTGGACGATCTCGGACGACAGAACGATCCCAGATCGACGAAACGCCAACGTTCCCCCGTGGCGTCGATCAATTTAGCCTTTCAGGAACCTTTGATCAATCCCGTTTACGGTTGATCGAGGTGCCCTTTGGCACACGCTTGCAGCCCTACAAATAGGGCGATTGCCGACGTGAGCGACATTCGGATACGCGATATCTCGCCGAACGTCGAGGCCTCAGGCGCCCTGAGTGACATCGACGCGAGACTTTCTCTCTAAAAGCCACAACCGGCCCTGCGTGACAAGGCTCACACCACGCAAAAAGGCCCGGCAGACGCCGGGCCTTCTCGTCGGATCAGCGGATCAGGACTCGCCGCCCAGGCGGGCCAGCTCCTCGTCGACCACGGACGGCTCCAGCTTGCGGAAGACCGGCTTCGGCGCGCTCAGCGGCGTGCCGGCCACCAGCGGCACCGACTCCCAGCGCCGGCCGACCGTGTAGTCGCCCATCAGCACCGGGTAGCCCGGGCCACCGTCCAGGTCCTCGACCTCGACGATCTCCGGCATCGGAGCGTGCACCCCGGTGCCGCCGAGCAGCTCGTGCACCTTCTGCGCGGAGTGCGGCAGGAACGGCGTGAGCAGCGTGTTCGCGTCGCTGACGACCTGCAGAGCGACGGCCAGGATGGTGCCCTGGCGCGGCTTGTCCTCCTCCGCCTTCAGCTTCCACGGGGCCTGCTCGGACAGGTACTTGTTGGCCTCGGCGACCACGCGCATCGCCTCGCCGATCGCGGCCTTCTGCCGGTGCTTGCCGATCAGCTCGCCGACCGTGGCGAACCCGTTCCGGGCCACGGCCAGCAGCGCCTCGTCCTCCGGCGTCAGCGAGACCGCGGGCGGGATCACGCCGAAGTTCTTCGCGGCCATCGAGATCGAGCGGTTGACCAGGTTGCCCCAGCCGGCGACCAGCTCGTCGTTGTTGCGCCGGACGAACTCCGCCCAGGTGAAGTCGGTGTCGTTGGACTCCGGCCCGGCCGCGGCGATGAAGTAGCGCAGGGCGTCGGCGTCGTAGCGCTCCAGGAAGTCCCGCACGTAGATGACCACGCGGTTGGACGAGGAGAACTTCTTGCCCTCCATCGTCAGGTACTCACTGGAGACGACCTCGGTGGGCAGGTTCAGCTTGCCGAGTGAGCCGGCCTGGCCGCCCTTGTCGCCCTCACCGGAGTAGCCGAGCAGCAGCGCCGGCCAGATCACCGAGTGGAAGACGATGTTGTCCTTGCCCATGAAGTAGTAGCCGGACGCGTCCTTGCCCTGCGCGTCGGCCGACCACCACTGGCGCCACGCCTCCGGGTCGCCGGTGCGCCGCGCCCACTCGATCGACGCCGACAGGTAGCCGATGACCGCGTCGAACCAGACGTAGATCCGCTTGTCGGCCCGGTCGCGCCAGCCGTCCAGCGGGATCGGCACGCCCCACTCCAGGTCCCGGGTGATCGCCCGGGGCTGCAGGTCGTCGAGCAGGTTGCGGGAGAACTTCAGGACGTTGGGCCGCCAGTTCTCCCGGTTGTCCAGCCAGGTGCCGATCGCCTGGGCGAAGGCCGGCAGGTCCAGGAAGAAGTGCTCGGTCTCGACGAACTTCGGCGTCTCCCCGTTGATCCGGGAGCGCGGGTTGATCAGCTGCTCGGGGTCGAGCTGGTTGGTGCAGTTGTCGCACTGGTCGCCGCGGGCCTTCTCGTAACCGCAGATCGGGCAGGTGCCCTCGATGTAGCGGTCGGGCAGGGTGCGGCCGGTGGACGGGGAGATCGCGCCGAGCGTGGTGCGGGCCACGATGTAACCGTTCGCGTGCAGGCCCTCGAACAGCTCCTGCACCACCGCGTAGTGGTTGCGCGTGGTGGTGCGGGTGAACAGGTCGTAGGTCAGGCCCAGCCCGTGCAGGTCCTCCACGATCACCCGGTTGTACCGGTCGGCGAGCTCGCGGGCGGTGACACCCTCCGCGTCCGCCTGGACCTGGATCGGAGTGCCGTGCTCGTCGGTGCCCGAGACCATGAGCACGTCGTGGCCGGCCATCCGCATGTACCGGCTGAAAACGTCGGAAGGCACCCCGAAGCCGGAAACATGACCGATGTGGCGCGGGCCGTTGGCGTAGGGCCAGGCGACCGCGGCGAGAACGTGACTCATGACGCCTAAGCGTAGTGACCCTCCCGGACGGCCTGCGAACGGATTGCCGCCGGCCACGCCTGGTGACCGATTTGTCCCGACACACCCCATCATTGACGGTACGGACGCGGACCGCCGTAGTTGACTGGGCCGGTGACCGGAAACACGCCGCAACAGGGGGAACAGCCAGCGGAAACGCCGGGACACCCGTGGGCTCAGGTCGATCCGGACCCCACGTGGTGGCACGGCGACACCGAACGGCTGCCGAGCTCGCAGGAGTGGGCCGACCTGGCCGCCGGGCAGGCCCGGGAGGCCGGCGCCACGGATGCCGCCGAGCACCTGGCCACCGCCGACCAGCTGATGATCATCGAGGAGGGCCGGCTGGGCGGGAAGGAGCCCGACGACGTACCGGAGGCGCCTGATCGGCCGACGATCGCGCTGGACACCGGGCGACCGCCGCGCGGGCCGCTGCCCCCGCTGCCGGAGGACGCCTCGCCGGCCACCGCGCACCGCCTGGAGCGGGTGGAGAACTCGCCGTTCTGGGAGACCGACGAGGCCCGGATCACCGCCGAGGCGCGTCTCGACCCGCGACCCGGCCGGCGGCGACGGCCCCCGGCGGCCAACCCGGTCACCTCGATGCTCGCGCTGATCACGCTCGGCTTCGTGGCGGCGTTCTTCGCCTGGGTCAGCGCCGAGCCGTTCTGGCTCGCGGTCGGGCACGGCGATCGGGGGTACGCGACCACGACGCGCTGCCACGGCGACGGCCTCACCCAGCGCTGCACCGGGCGGTTCGCCACCGACGACGGCAGCTTCACCGTCCGGCGGGTGATCCTGCTCGGCGTCGCCGGGACCGCCCGCGAGCCCGGGGCGATCACCGGCGCCCGGATGGTCGGCCCGGACAGCGCCCAGGCCTACACCGCCACGGCCGGCCTGCTCATGCATCTGCGCTGGGCGCTGGGCTTCCTGATGGTGCTGATCTGCGGGTACGGCATCGCCGGCGCGACCGGGGCCCGACGGCTGGAGTCCGCCCGCGCCCGTCGCGGGGCGCTGCTGGGCAGCGTCGCCGGCCCCGTGCTGCTCCTGGCCGGCTTCCTGATCGCGGCCTACTGAACGACCACCGCCTACCGCCCGCTGTGCACGACGTTGTAGACGTCGCGCTTCTTCAGGCCGTACTGATCAGCAATTGCCTGGATGGCATCGCGCCGCGAGTCGCCGGCGGTCTCGAGCCGCGCCACCGCCGTGCGCAACTCCTCGTCCGCGGGACGCTCCGCGGGCCGGTCCGGCGCGCCACCCACGACCAGGGTGATCTCGCCACGCGGCTCGCCGTCGGCGGCCCAGGCGGCCAGCTCCTCCAGCGTGCCGCGGCGGATCTCCTCATACGTCTTGGTCAGCTCCCGGCAGACCGCGGCCGGCCGCTCCGCCCCGAACGTCGCGGCGAAGTCGGTCAGCGCTCCGGCGATCCGGTGCGGCGCCTCGAAGAAGACCAGCGTGCGGGGCTCACTGGCGAGCTCCTTCAACCGGGAGCGGCGGTTCGATCCCGTACGGGGAAGGAAGCCCTCGAAGACGAAACGGTCACTCGGCAGGCCGGAGAGCGCCAACGCGGTGGTGACCGCGCTCGGGCCGGGCGCGGCGGTCACCGGGTAGCCGGCCTCCAGCGCGGCCCGGACCAGCCGGAACCCCGGGTCGGAGACGCTGGGCATGCCACCGTCGGTGATCACCACGACCATGGCGCCGCCGGCCAGCTCGTTCACCAGCTCCTGACTGCGCCACACCTCGTTGCCCTCGAAGTAGGAGACGACCTTGCCGCGCACCGTCACCTCGAGGTCCTTGACCAGGCGGCCCAGCCGGCGGGTGTCCTCGGCCGCGATCACGTCCGCGGCGGCGAGCACCTCCCGCAGCCGGGACGACGCGTCACCGATGTTGCCCAGCGGGGCGCCGGCCAGGACTACGCGGCCACTTCCTACTTCTTCACGAGACACCGGAAAAGTCCATCACACGCCCGGGCTTCAGTTCAAAGCTCGGCAGCCTACGATCGCGGGGTGACGACGGCGACAGCGGAGACAGACCTGCCCACCGCGGACTCCCCCGCCGGGGCGGAGTCGTCCCGGGGCGTGCGAGCGGTGCCCGAACTCGTCCGGCGGCGCCTGTCGACGCTGGACAACCGGCTCGAACCCTGGTCCTGGCTGGTCACCGTGGTGATCACGGTGGCCGCCGGGATCCTGCGCCTGGCCGGGGTGGACAAGCCCAAGGGGTACATCTTCGACGAGGTGTACTACCCGACCGACGCGTGGGACATGCTCCAGCACGGGGTCGAATGGGACGAGAAGACCAACGGCCCGGCGTACGTGGTGCATCCCCCGCTGGGCAAATGGCTGATCGCCCTGGGCGAGCAGATCTTCGGCAACCGTGAGCTCGGCTGGCGCTTCACCGCCGCGATCGCCGGCACGCTGATGATCTTCATCCTGATCCGGGTCGCCTACCGGATGTTCCGCTCCACGGTCCTCGCCGGGATGGCCGGGCTGCTGATGACGCTGGACGGTTTCCAGCTGGTGCTCTCCCGCACCGCGCTGCTGGACATCTTCCTCGGGCTCTTCGTGCTGCTCACATTCGCCTGCATGGTGCTCGACCGGGACCACTACCGGCGCCGCTGGAAGGACGAGCTGGCCAAGGGCTTCGACCCGGCGGCCACCCACAAGATCCCGCGGATCGTGCCGTGGTGGCTGCTCGCCAGCGGTGTGTTCTTCGGCCTGGCCTGCGGCGTGAAGTGGAGCGCGCTGTTCTTCGCGCCGTTCTTCGCCGGCCTGGTGATCGCCTGGCGCTGGCAGGCCCGCCGCTCGGCCCGGGTCCGCGGCCCGTTCGTCGCCGGCATCCTCGGCGACTTCGGCTACCTGGTCCTCAGCTTCGTCCTGAGCATCATCTTCTACCTGGCCACCTGGACCGGCTGGTTCGTCACCGACACCGG
>KL571298.1:5979-7948 GCA_000715855.1 Actinoplanes liguriensis | reverse complement strand
CCGGCTGGTTCGTCACCGACACCGGCTACTTCCGGCACTACCGGGAGGCGAACGGGCTGAGCGAGCCGCCGATCCTGGGCGCTCTCCTGAACCTGATGCACTACCACTCCGAGGCGTACAACTTCCACAGCGGACTCACCGAGAGGCACGTCTACCAGTCGTGGCCGTGGCAGTGGCTGCTGCTCGGGCGGCCCGTCGCGTTCTACTGGAACGGCAACGGCAACTGCGGGGCGTCCAGCTGTGCCGCCGAGATCCTGCTGCTCGGCACGCCGCTGCTGTGGTGGTCGTTCCTGCCGGCGCTGTTCGCGCTGGTCTGGTTCGGCATCGCCCGGCGGGACTGGCGCGCGATGGCGATCTTCACCGGGGCGATGGCGAGCCTGCTGCCGTGGTTCTACTTCGCCGTCAAGGACGGCCGGACGATGTTCTCGTTCTACCTGCTGCCCGGTCTGCCGTTCCTGATCCTGGCGGTGGTCTACGTCCTCGGGGCGATCATGACACCACCGGAGGGGATGGCCGTCGGCGCGGCGAGATCCGATCGGCAACTGATCGGGGTGGTGGTCGCGGCGACCTACATGGTGCTGGTGGCGCTCTGTTTCGCGTACTTCTATCCGATCTTCGTGGGCAAGACGATGCCGTACGACGATTGGTCCGTTCGGATGTGGCTGGGCAGTCGCTGGATCTGACCCGCTCCTGACCATCGTGAAGCCCGGCGGAGACGTCGGGCTTCACGCTTTTCCGGACCTGACGCCCCCAGTCGGCCACGCGCAGCGCATTCCGCGCCCAGCCCTCCGGTTGGGGTGGAGCGCGTCGGAGGCGTGGGCGGCATAGCCCGGCTGCACGCGTCGATCCCGGGCACCTCCCGCATCAGCGCTCCACCTCCGGCACGCCTCAGAGCCGGCTCGGCACCTGCCCGCCGCACCCGGTTTCACCCGCGGCGGCACCCAGCGCGGCGCGGCACCCCAGCGCGGGCCGGCGGGTCCGCCCCGCCCGGCCTTGCTGCCTACCGTTCACCGCGCGTCGAGTCCCAGCAGCTATAACCGGACTTAACCGCTTTCAAGTGACCTCTGTGGACTTGACCGCCCTTCGCCGATCTTGCACCTTTTCGCTGATCACGACGGGTCCGGTCGCCGATCGGCGCGGCCTGCGGAAGGTTGATCAAGGAGAGCCCGGAGTCGACACAGGCCGAAAAATAGGGCGCGCCCCGATCGCCTGCCACGGGGGAAGCGGGCGATAGGGGCGCGCAAGATGCAGCTTAACGAGCATGGATGACCCGCACAACGGGTCCCGGCCATGGATTGCCGTGTCGATCCCAGCATCCCAGAGATTCGGACAATACACTCTTTTAGTACTTATAACGCATACCCACTCATGAATACGATTCAACTCCAGGGTCGGGAATGCGACAGCAAATAGATCCCGATTTTGGCGTAACGTATTCGGGCCGCGAACCGCACTGCAGCTCAGCGGAATCGACGCTCGCCGCGGACACAGCGACCGCCGGCGGTCAAACCATTGGGGTCACCATTTCGTCCCTTTTCGCCGGATCGATCAGCCATCACCCTTAAAGGTGACTAGTGCCAAGATCGCGATAAATGTTCTTAAGCTCGCCGCGTGACAACGCAGGATTCCCAACACTCGAAGACCGCCGACCAGCGAATTCCGGACACGGAAGTGATCGCCGTTGCGACGCCGGCCCCGGTGTTCGTCGACTCCACCGGCCGGCGGAGCCGCATGCTCCGCCGGATCGCGCTGGCGTTCGGCATCCTCGTCGTCTCCTACGGCGGGCTGGTCAGCGTCAGCCTGGCCGGCGGCCCGGTGAGTTCCAGCGCCGTGCTGCCGCTGCCCGGGGTGGACGACGACGAGAAGGCCGACCCGGTCCCGCCCCGGCCCAACCCGGCCCCGGCGGCGAACCCGACGAGCGCCCCGGCCCGGCCACCGGTGGAGTCGACGGTCAACCCGGCCCGGCAGT
>KL571298.1:2684-5775 GCA_000715855.1 Actinoplanes liguriensis | reverse complement strand
ACCCGGCCCGGCAGCCGATCCGGCCACAGGCCACAGTGGCCGCCAAGCCGGCCGCGTCCACCAAGCCCGTACCGGCCAAGACCAGGAAAGCGCCGGCCACCAAGCCGGCCCCGGCCAAGTCGACACCCACGCCGGCCGTCACCACGAGCAAGCCCACCGAGTCGACGACCACCTCGCCGGCCGCCGCCCCGCCCTCCAAAGCGCCCGACCCGGCACCGCCGGCGCCCCCGGCCCCACCGGCCGCCGGCAACACCACCAAGAGCGAGCCGGCCGCGCTGCCCACGCTCGCGCCGCCCCTCGGTGACGACCCGGCCGACACGGACTCACCCGAGCCCTCCCCGTCGGGAGGATCGGCATGAGCCGCAACCGCGGTCGCAGCCGCCGGCGCATCCTGCCCCGTCCCCGGGTGATGCTCGGCTCACTGGTGCTCGCGCTCTTCGTCGGCGTGCTCGTGGTGCAGGCGTACATCAACTCCGAGTTCACCGCCGACCACAAGGAGACCGAGGTCGGCGACCAGACCGGCGTGCCGTTGTCGATCCGCGGCGGGGGGCCGATCATCAACACCACCGGCGGGCAGGAGAGCACCAGCCGGCTGCCGGACCGCACGATCGCGCTCACCTTCGACGACGGGCCGGACCCGGAGTGGACCCCGAGGGTGCTCGAAGTGCTGCGGGAGAACGACGCGCACGGCACGTTCTTCGTCGTCGGCTCGCAGGTCGCCCGGCACCCGGCGCTGGCCAAGGAGGTCGTCGCCGACGGCAACGAGCTGGGCCTGCACACGTTCACCCACCCGAACATGCAGCTGCTCGCCCCCTGGCGCCGGCAGCTGGAGCTGTCCCAGACCCAGACGGCGATCGCCCGGGCCACCGGTGTGCACACCAACCTGGCCCGGTTCCCGTACTCGTCGAAGTCCGATGCGATCGACGAGGCGAACTGGGAGGTCGTCAAGGAGGCCGGCCAGGCCGGCTACCTGGTCGTCGTCAACGACCTGGACAGCGAGGACTGGCAGCGGCCCGGCGTCGACCAGATCATCCACAACGCCATGCCGACCGGCGTGAGCTCGGCGATCATCCTGTTCCACGACGCCGGCGGCGAGCGCTCGCAGACCGTCGCGGCGCTGCGCAAGTTCATCCCGATGATGAAGGCCCGCGGATACCGGTTCACGACCGTCACCGAGGGCCTGAACCTGGGCATCGAGGAGCAGGCCGCCGACGTCAAGGCGGGCCGCGCACCGGAGAGCGCCACGGCCATCCCGACGCTGCCGGAGAACCCTCCGGCCGCCGCCGGAGACGAGTGGCGCGGTGCCGGGCTGATCTGGACCGTACGGCTGGCCGACGGCCTGGTCGTCACCGTCGCCTCGCTGTTCGTGCTGGTGGGCGTGCTGACCATCGGACGGACCGCGCTGTTGCTGCTGCTCGCCACCCGGCACGCACGGCAGCGGCGCAGACCCGACTGGAGCTGGGGGCCGCCCATCACCGATCCGGTGTCGGTGATCGTCCCGGCCTACAACGAGAAGGAGGGCATCGAGGCGGCCGTCCGCTCGCTGGCCCTCGGTGACTACCCGGAGATCGAGGTGGTGGTCGTCGACGACGGCTCCACGGACGGCACCGCCGACATCGTGGAAGGGCTGAACCTGCGCAACGTACGGGTGGTCCGCGTCCCCAACGGCGGCAAGTCCAACGCCCTCAACACCGGGATCGCGCTCGCCCGGCACGACCTGATCGTGACAGTCGACGGCGACACGATCTTCGAGGAGGACTCGATCCGCCGCCTCGTGCAGCCGTTCGGCGACCCCACGGTCGGCGCGGTCGCCGGCAACGTGAAGGTCGGCAACCGGTCCAGCATGGTCGCGTCCTGGCAGCACATCGAGTACGTGATCGGCTTCAACCTGGACCGGCGCCTCTACGAGACGCTGAACTGCATGCCCACCGTGCCCGGCGCGATCGGCGCGTTCCGCCGCGAGGCCCTGACCAAGGTCGGCGGGGTCAGCGACGAGACGCTCGCCGAGGACACCGACGTCACCATGGCGCTGTGCCGGGAGGGCTGGCGGGTCGTCTACGAGGAGCACGCCAAGGCGTGGACCGAGGCGCCGACCACGCTGGAGCAGCTCTACCGCCAGCGGTACCGCTGGAGCTACGGGACCATGCAGGCGATGTGGAAGCACCGCCGGGCGCTGTTCGACCAGGGTCCGTCCGGGCGCTTCGGCCGGGTCGGCCTGCCGTTCCTCGCGCTGTTCGGGGTGGCGCTGCCGATGCTGGCGCCGGTCGTCGACATCATGCTCGTCTACGGCCTGGTCTTCTGGGAGCTGCAGGAGACCCTGATCGCCTGGCTCGGCATGCTGACACTGCAGCTGGCTCTGGCGGTTGCCGTTGCAGCAGTTCGCGTACCGGCAGCTGATGTACCTGGTGCTGATCCAGTCGGCCACCACCGCGCTGACCGGCGGGCGGTTGCGCTGGCACAAGCTGAACCGGGCCGGGCTGACCCCGCGCGCCGACACCCCGCCGCCACCGGCGGCACCGGCGCCCCCGGTCAGCGAGAAGATCGCGCCGGCCGTGGAGAGCTGGCCACCGGCCGAGGTGCCCCGGCAGCAGCAGGCGATGGGCCGTGCGGTCGCGCCGCCGACCACGCCCGCGGTGCCCTCCCAGGCCTACCGGGAGGAGATCCCCCGGTAGGGAGAACAGACTCGTGCCCCACCGATCTGCAGCCGGTGGGGCACGGTCGTGTTCAGGCGACGACCAGGTCGCGCAGCAACTCGTCCGGCGTCAGGTCGGCATACGGGAACACCACGTGCAAGGACGTCCCGTCGCCCGGCCGGTCGGAGAGCGCCACCGTCGCGTGGTGCGCGTCCAGGATCCGTTTCGCCACGGCCAGCCCGCGGTCCGGGCCGGGCACGTCCGCCGGGTTGGCGATCGCCCCGTAGTAGAGATGCGGGAACAGATCCGGTCGCATCCCGTCGGGCAGGTCCATGTCGTCGAGCCGCACCGTCGGTCCGGACTCCATCTCGGTGCCGACCCGCACCCGGCCGCCCTCCGGCGTGTACTTCACCGCGGCGAACAGCAGATGCGTCAGCACCCTGTCTCTTATACACATC
>KL571298.1:0-2445 GCA_000715855.1 Actinoplanes liguriensis | reverse complement strand
ACGACGGCCCGCCGGCCTGGTTCAGGATCCAGATGTGCTTGCTGGCCGCGATCGGGCGGACCGCCTCCACCGCCCGCTGCGTCACCCGGGTCAGGTCGCACTGCCGCATGTGCAGGCTCTCCCCGCCCAGGCCGGCCTCGGCCATCTGGGTCAGGTGGTCGATCAGCTCCCGGAAGCCCCGGCAGTGCGCGGCCGCCGCCCGCCCGACCAGGTCCGCCAGCTCGGCATCGTGATACCCGGTGTTTCCCAGGCTTTCCAGGTACGTCGACATCAGGCGCAGCGACGAGCGCAGCTCCCCGCCGACCAGGCCGGCCAGGTCGTCCTTGCGACGCTCCAGCTCCTGGAGCCGGGCCGTGGTGTTGGCCAGCGCGTACGCGTACCGCCGCAACTCCAGCTGGGCGGTCACCTGGCGGGCCAGCGCGCGCAACGCCTGCTGTTGTTCCATGTCCAGCCGGCGCGGCTCACGGTCCATCACGCAGAGCGTGCCGAGCGCGAACCCATCGGTGGTCATCAGCGGCGCCCCGGCGTAGAACCGGATGCCGTCAGAAGCGGTCACCGCCGGGTTGTCGGCGAACCGTGGGTCCGCCGCCGCGTCGGGAACCATCAACAGATCCCGGCCGAGGATCGCGTGAGCGCAGAAGGACAGGTCACGGGACGTCTCGGCGAGATCCGAGCCGGTCCTGGCCTTGGCCCACTGCCGATCCGCGTCGACCAGGCTGACCATGGACATCGGCGTCTCACACACGCCTGCGGCCAGCGCGACGATGTCGTCGAAGTCCTTCTCCGGTGGGCTGTCCAGGATGTCGAGCGAGTAGAGCGCGGCCAGGCGCTCGATCTCGTTGTCGGGTAGGGGCGCTTTCATTACGGTCACCTCCGAGACTTGCTTCAGAGGTACCACGCAAAAGTAGCCACCTTCACATTTCGCCCAGATCTCCCGCGATACGAGTGTGACTTCTTCGGCGTGCCGATGATCACTTCAAGTCACGGCCGTATGCTTCGCGGCCATGAACACCGACGAGTTCGCGTGCGGCACGTGCGGCTCGACACACAGCGGCCCACCGCTGAGCTTCGCCGCGCCGGCCCCTGACGTCTGGCTGCCGGAGATGACTCAGGACGAGGGCTGCCTGCTCGACTCCGACCTGTGCGTGATCAGCGGCGAGCGGTTCTTCATCCGCGGCCTGATCGAGCTCCCCGTCTGGGACACCGGCGACATCTTCACCTACAGCATGTGGGTGTCCCTGAGCCGGCCGAACTTCACCCGCGCCGTCGACGTCTGGGAACAGCCCGGCCGCGAGACCGAGCCGCCCTACTTCGGCTGGCTCGCCAACGCCATCGACGGCTACGACCCGACGACGCTCAACCTGAAGACGATGGTGCACACCCGGCCGGTCGGCCAGCCCCCGTACATCGAACTCGAACCCACCGGTCACCCCCTGGCCGTCGAACAGCGCGCCGGCATCTTCCGCGCCCGCGTCGAGGAGATCGCCAGCTTCCACCTGCACCGCACGTAGCCGATCGGCCCGGGCTGACGTCGAGCGCGAGCCCCTGCGCGGTCCAGGCAGTGCCGCGACGCAAGGTCCCGGCTGGTTCTCGCCGTGGTTATTCGTCCCTCATAACCACGGCGAGAACCAGCCGAGGCCCGAGCCAAAACAAAAATGCCTCCCGCTCGCTTCAATCGCGAGCAGAAGGCATGAAACTACTTGTGGAGCTGTGGGGATTTGAACCCCAGACCCCCTCGATGCGAACGAGGTGCGCTACCAGACTGCGCCACAGCCCCTGGTCGGTCCTCGGTGAGGCCTTCACCGTGGAACCTCCGAAAGGCTAACAGGTCGTCCGCCGCTCCCGCGAACCACCCCTCCCCAACCGACCACCCCAGCCCGCCAGAGAAGACCGGACTCACTGCCGCTGCGCACACGCCCCAGCGCCCGTCACGCCTCCCGGCTGGCCCTCACGGTTGTTTTCGGACGCCAAACAACCGTGAGCACCAGCCGAGAACGCCGCACCGCACCACCCGCCTAACAATCGCAAACATCGCGAACCAGCTGGCACACACGGCCGCTCGCACCGCCACAAACAACCGTGAGCACCAGCCCAAAGCCCCGTCACGCCGCTGGGCCCGGCATGCGACGAACGTCGCATGCCGGCTGGCCCTCCCGGTTGTTATAGCCGCCGGAAAACAACCGTGAGCACCAGCCGAAAGACTGCGGCGCGCCGCTGGCCCGGCATGCGGCGAACGTCGCGGACCGGCTGGCCCTCACGGTTGTTATGGCCGCTGGAAACGACCGTGAGGGCCAGCCGGCGGGAAGCGCGGCGCTGGGCGGTTCGCGGGCCGGTGGCGACTGCGGGTGGCCGAGGACGCGGGCGACTGGGGGTTGATCTTCGGGTCTGAGCTTGACCCGCCACGGAGGCCGCCCTGGAGGGGTTTGCGTTTTGGACGCGCCAGCG
>KL571297.1:65800-66666 GCA_000715855.1 Actinoplanes liguriensis | reverse complement strand
CGCGGGGTGCAGGCGCTCGCGGACGCCCTCGTCGACGGGGACGAGGACCGCTACCGGGAGGCCGTCGAGCGGCTCGGCACGCCGGAGACCGCGCTGCTCGGCTTCCGCGCCTGCCTCCTGTTCGGAGAGTGGCTGCGCCGGGCCGGCCACCGCAACGAGGCCCGTGATCACTTGCGGACGGCGCACGAGGCGTTCACCGCGATGGGCGCGTCCGCGTTCGCCGCACGCGCCGGGCGTGAGCTCGCCGCGTGCGGTGGCACGGTCCCGGCCGGCACGTTCGACCTGACCGCCCAGGAGTCCGCGGTGGCCCGCCTCGCGGCGACCGGCCACACGAACCCGGAGATCGGGGCGGCGCTGTTCCTGAGCCCGCGCACGGTCGAATGGCACCTGCGCAAGACGTACACGAAGCTCGGCATCACGTCCCGCCGCCAGCTCGCCGCCACCCTGCAACTCACCCGGTGACGGCGGGCCGCGGTGCAGCCGAACGGGTGGTCACTCGTTTCGGGAACTGCTCATCGCGGCGGCGGTCACTACGGTTCTCCCCCGGCGCACGCGAGCGCCCACCGTCTCGAAAGGGGAACCGTATGAGTGCCGACACCGAGGCACCACCCAGCGCTCCGGAGTCGACCACTCAGAGTCTGATCCGGCGTACCGGCGTGGTGGCGGACGTGCTCGGCGTGGCCGGTGGCGCCACCGCGTTCCTCAAGGGCGACTTCTACCTGTTCGCGCTGAGTATCGTCGCCGTACTGCTGATCTCCGCCTCGTGGTTCTGGCGGCGCCGGACGATCGTCGGGGTCGCGCTGCTGGTGACCGGCTGCGTGCTGGTCGGCTGCGTCGGCACCCTCGCGGCCGGCCGCTGGCTGCAC
>KL571297.1:62616-65641 GCA_000715855.1 Actinoplanes liguriensis | reverse complement strand
CATCTCCACCACGACGGTCACGACGGCCCCGACCGCCCCGGCCGCCGTGACCGGCACCACGAACCCGGCCGAAGCGGCGACCCCGGCCGATACCGCCGGAACGGTCAGCACCGCGACCGGGACGGACGACGGCGCCCCGCAGGCGGTCGTGGCGACGGACCAGACGCTGACCCTCGAACGCGGCGCCGCCATCGACGTGGACTCCGCCGGCAACCCGGCCGCCAGGAACCACGCGGACGGCGCGACCGGCGACTACGACCTGTACCACGACTGGGGTCAGTACAAGTCGGACACGATCCAGGCGACCAACGGCCCGAACACGTACTCCTATCCGGGAGGGAACCCGAACACCGCCTACGTGACCTGCAAGGACGTCATCGCGACCGCGACGCCGTACATGACGGCGAACCTCGACTTCTGCTTCCGCACCTCGGCCGGCCGGATCGCGCACGCCGTGGTCACCCGCGAACGCACCGACCACGCCTTCGTCCTGCACGTCATCGTCTGGAACGACCCGGCCTGAGCCGTCCTGGCGGGCCGGGCGGTCCCGGCGGTGACTACCGTCGGGTCGTGGCGTTCAAGTGCCGGCGCGGGGCGCTGGTGTGGTAGTCCGACGAGACGCAGGTGTAGATCGAGGTGGTGGAGGCGTGTTCGTGGCCCATTTGCTCCTGGGGGAACCGGGCGTCGTGGCCGTTCTCGATGAGGTGGTTGACGGAGGAACGGCGGAAGGAGCGGAAGTCCGGGCGGGCGTCGGGGCCGAGCGCGTCGCGGTAGGCGAGGAATCGGGAGTTCAAGCGCTGGTTGCCTACTCGGTGGCCGCATTCAGTGGGCCTGGCCGCCGGGTTGCCGTCGAAGCCGAAGCGGGGCCGGATGCCGGTGTGGCGTACGTCCACCACGTCGGCTCGGCAACCTTCCTCGGTGCGTCGGCGCGATGACCTCGGACGCCGGCATTCGCTGGATCGTCGCGGTGATCGACCGTCCATACCCGTGGTTGTCCGAGGCGGCCGGATTCTGGGCCACCGTGTCCGGGACGGTCGCGCAGAACCTGAAGTACGGCCGGTTCGTCGAACTGCGCCGCGATCACACCGACGACTGGTTGCTCGCGCAGGGCCTGGTGGACGGTCCGGGTGGCGTTCACCTGGACCTCTCGGTGACCGATCCGGATCGCTTCGCCAGGCGGGCGGTCGCGGCGGGTGCCACCGTGGTCGCTGTCCACAACTCGTGGACCGTCCTGATCTCCCCGTCCGGGGTGCCGTTCTGTGTCGCCGCGTGGAAGGGTGAGGATCGCTGCCCGGCCCCGTCCCGGCGGGTCAGCCGGGTGGACCGGGTCTGTCTGGACGTGGCACCGTCCGCGTACGGCGCGGAAGCCGCGTTCTGGCCGGCGCTGACCGGCTGGCCGATCGAGGCATGCGACGTGGCGGGCCTGTCCCGGCTGAGGTCGCCGGAGACGATCCCGATCAACGTCTGGTTGCAGCGGCTCGACGAGGAGCGGCCGGCCTCGCTGCACGTCGACGTCACGACCTCGGCGATGGCCGCTACCCGGGCCTGGCACGAAAGCCTCGGAGCCGCCTGCTCCGGCGTCGGACCGCACGGCACGGTGCTGCTGGACCCGGCCGGAGCCCCGTACTGCCTGGTTGAGGACAAAGCGTCAACGGGCCTCCGCTGACACGCGTCGCCGCCAGTACCACACGGTCAGCGCACCCAGCAGCGGTCCCCACAGCAGCAGCGGCGCGTAGCATGTCACGAACTCCACTGAAGGCCAGCCGCCCGCCCGCGTCGGGTAGGTGGACGGCAGTGGCTCTCCGTTGATCTTGTGTCCGGTCACCACGGCGAACGCCGCCACGGTCCAGATGGCAGTGAGCAGCACGGCACCGGTCGCGGCCGGCACCACCGCCGCGGCGACCGGGATCGGGCGGCCACCGAATCGCGGCACCCAACGGGGAACGGTCTGACCCCAGCCCGCGATCAGACCCACCGCGGTGAAGGCCAGCACCTCGGACAGGATCGACAGCAGGACCGCGTACGCCTGCATCGGCAACCAGACCGGGACGTTCCCGCGACCGCTCGGATCCGCGCCGGTGAAGGCGATCCGCCACAGGCTGGACGGCAACACCAGCAGCGGCACCGCGGTCGCCACCCACCGTGCCCGCCGGGACACACCCGGCACCGGAGAGTGCAGGCCCGACCACCTTCGACGCATCGGAGTCATGCCGACAGCATCTCGATCCATCACTGTGGATTCATTGAGGGCCGCTCAGCGGGTACTCAGCCGTATTTCCGCTCGCTCGGTTCCGCCGTCCGGCACCGGGGCCGGCCGCGTCCTGAGCTGGTACGAGACCGCGCAGACGGTGAGCGCCAGCCCGTAACCGGCGAACGAGATCGGCTGCGCCACGCCGATGAAGCCCAGAGCGTCGAGACCGGTGCGGCCGTGCCACTGCACCGCACCGGTCACCAGCAGCACGACGTAGACCGCGGAGCCCAGCCCGTACAGCACGAACGTAGGGGCGATCAGCCAGACCGGGACGATCGGCAGGAAACGGGGGACACGCCGGCCGGCCAGCAGGATCGTCCAGCGAGGGAACACCATGCCCCACGGGCGGACCAGGCCGAGCAGCAGGAACACGGCCAGGCCGAGGCCGGCACAGAGCGCGACGGCCATGCCGGCGTTCGAGCGGAAACCGTCGGGCTCGAGGCCGGGCACTCCGGACGCGGAGAGCAAGTGCACGCTGCCGTACGGCTGTCTCTTATACACAGAGACAGCGCGTAGGCGATCCACCGGATCCGTGGCGGGGCGGCGTGCGCGGGCGGCCGAAGGCCACCGGCGCGGCGCCGCACGGTGGTCGCGACCAGGAGCGCACCAGCGGCCGTCAGCCCGAGGCGTTCCAGGAACGCGAGCCAGGCCGGGTCGCCGTGGCGGTCGGTGACGGTGCCGGTGAGCGCGAGCTCGACGAGGTTGAGCAGCAGCCAGCAACTACCGGCGAGCAGCACACCGGCCATCGTCCACGCCGCCGGCCGGCGGCGGGGG
>KL571297.1:60862-62407 GCA_000715855.1 Actinoplanes liguriensis | reverse complement strand
TGTGTATAAGAGACAGGCACGGCAGCGCTCGCGAGCAGCAGGGCCACCGCGCCGGGCCACGCCGCATGCGCAATGCCGGCGAACTGGTCGTGCCCGGCGACCGCGCCGATACCGGCGCCGACGGCGAACAACGCGGTGAATGCGGCGGACACCCGCGCAACGAGAATCTTCGATCCCATGCCGGCAGTCTCAGTGCCTGCGCCTGTGCCCGAGCTGAGCCACTCTGAGTTGATCCACAGCGGACACGCGGGCAGACATCGCCCACACGACCCGCCGGATCTCCCGCGCGAATGGTCGACAGGCCCAGCCAGGCCACCACCGGGACCCGTCGCTGTAGAGCACGTGGGGACCCTGATGGGCGACGTACGGCAGCTCGGTTGCGCGGGCTCGCCCGCCCCATCACGGGAGCCTCGGTCACACCGCCGGTGAAGCGGCTGAACCACCCTCAGCCGAGCACAGGCCGGCCACAGCGCATCGGCTGAATGATCGGGGCAGAGTACGGGCTGACCGAGTGGTGAAGCGCCGATCACCTACTTGACAGCCGATCCGGTTCGCTCCGTGTCCGGACAAACGAAAAAGCCGCCACCTTCGCAGGTGACGGCTTTCCCGGCGGCTCTCAGAGGCGGGTCGCGTCGATCACCGCGCGGGCGAACTCGCGCGGGGCCTCCTGCGGCACGTTGTGGCCGACGTCGAAGGTGCGGTGGTCGTACTTGCCGGTGAACTGGGCCCGGTAGGCGCTGCCGTCCCCGGCCGGGGTGAACGGGTCGTACCTGCCGTCGATGGTGATCGTCGGGACGGAGATCATCGGCGCGTTCTGCAGGACGGCCTCCTGGGCGGCGTACTCCGGCTCGGCCGGGAGCAGGCTCTGCCGCCACCGGTAGTTGCCGAGCACGATCGACACCCAGTCGGGGTTGTAGAAGGCGGCCGAGGTGCGCGCGTACGTCGCCGCCGAGTACTTCCAGGTCGGCGAGTTGAACTTCCAGATGAACTCGCCCATCTCCACGCGGTACATGTCGAGCCCGGCCGCGCCCCGGTCGGTGGCGAAGTAGTACTGGTACCACCAGGCGTTCTCGTTGGCCGGCAGGGTCGGCGTCTTGTTCTTCTCCAGGTTGGTGATCAGGTATCCGGTCACCGAGACGAGCGCCTTGACCCGCTCCGGCCACAGCACCGAGATGATGTCGCCGGTCCGGGAGCCCCAGTCGAACCCGGCCAGGGTCGCCTTCTTGATCTTGAGGGCGTCCATCAGCGCGATGATGTCCAGGGCGAACGCGGCCTGGTCGACGTTGCGCGGGGTGGACGCGGAGAGGAACGTGGTCGTGCCGTGGCCCCGGAAGTAGGGCACGATCACGCGGTAGCCACGGGCGGCGAGCAGCGGGGCGACCTCCTCGAAGCTGTGGATGTCGTACGGGAAGCCGTGCATCAGCACGACCGGCTCCCCGTGCGACGGGCCGAGCTCGACGTACCCGGTGTTGAGCACGCCCGCCTTGATCTGTCTCACCGGCCCGAACCCGCGGGACGAGGAGCTGGTGGAGGAAGGCGCGGCGG
>KL571297.1:55582-60603 GCA_000715855.1 Actinoplanes liguriensis | reverse complement strand
ATGTGTATAAGAGACAGATCCGGAGGCGATCAGGAAACGGCGGCGGGAGTCGTTCGTGTGCATGTGGGGAACCTTCCTCAGTGGTGTGTCCGTGCCACCAGGCTCACACTCACGACCACCCCGGGTCCCCAGGGAACATTACTGGCGACCGCTCACCAGTGCCCGGGGTTCAGACGCCCAGCGCCGCCACCTCGCGATCCGAATGGTCCGCGATCAGCGGTCCCACGTCCAGGATCAGGGCGATCTCGCCGTTGCCCAGGATCGTCGATCCGCTGACGCACTTGACCCGGCTGAACAGCACCCCCAGCGGCTTGATCACGGTCTGCAGCTCGCCGAGCAGACTGTCCACCACCAGGCCGGTACGCTGCCCGGACTGCTCCACGATCACCACGCTCTGCCGCCGCGCCTCCGCCCCCGGGATGTGGAACAGCTGCCGCAGCCGGATGAACGGCAGCACCTCGCCGCGCAGGTTCATGCACTCGCGCCCGAGCTGTCCCACCGGCAGCTCGACGCACTCGGTGACCCGGTCCAGCGGCACGATGAACGACGACGGCCCGACCCCGACCAGGAAGCCGTCGATGATCGCCAGGGTCAGCGGCAGCCGGATCCGGATCGTGGTGCCGATCCCCCGGGTGGTCTCCACCTCGATGCTGCCGCGCAGCGCGCCGACGTTGCGTTTGACGACGTCCATGCCGACGCCGCGCCCGGACAGGTTGGAGACGGACGCGGCGGTCGAGAACCCCGGCTCGAAGATCAGGTTGTAGACCTCGGCGTCGGTCAGCACCGCGTCCGGCCCGACCAGCTCGCGCTCCACCGCCTTGGCGAGGATCCGGTCCCGGTCCAGCCCGTGCCCGTCGTCGGTCACCTCGATCACGATGTTGCCGGCGTCGTGGTAGGCGTTCAGCCTCAGCGTGCCCTGCGGGGACTTGCCGTGGCGACGGCGCTCGGCAGCCTGCTCAATGCCATGATCAAGACTATTGCGTACGAGGTGGAGCAACGGGTCGCTGATCCGCTCGACGAGGGCCTTGTCCATCTCGGTGTCCCCGCCCGTGATCACCAGCGACACCTCCTTGCCCAGTTCCATGCAGACGTCCCGCACGACGCGCTCGAATCGTCGCAGGGTCGTGCCGATCGGCACCATCCGCAGCGACAGCGCGCTGTGCCGGACCTCGTCGACCAGGCGCATCACCTCGCTCTGCGCCTCGCTGATCCCGCCGCCGGCCACCCCCGTGCTGGACTGCGCGATGACCAGCTCGCCGACCAGGTCGATCAGCTTGTCGAGGCGGGCGGCGTCGACCCGGATCGTGCGGGTGTCCTGCGACGAGCGGGTCTCGGTGGTGCGCCGCTGCTTGGACAGCGCGGCGTCGACGATGTCGCGCGGCACGATGCCCTGCTCGATCAGGATCTCGCCGATCGGCACCGGCGTGGCGCTGCCGAGCTTCGCCGTGCGCTCCTGCTGGATCCGCAGCGCCTCGGCCATCTCCTGCTCGGTGACCGCGCCGCTGGTGATCAGCACATCGCCGATCCGGTCGTTCTCCGGCATGGCCCGGATGGCTTTCACGTACGCGTCGAGGCTGCTCTCCGCAGGGGTGATGCGGATGTCGCTGTCCTCGCGGACGAAGTCGAAGACCGCCTCGATCTCGCTCTTGGGCGCGGCGGTGGTCAGGTCGACCGCGAACCCGAGGTAGCACGTCTCGGGGTCCATCGCGGCGGCCTCGGGCAGCCGATCGGTGTCGGTCACGACGTGGGTGATCTCGCCGAGCGACGACAGGTAGCGCAGGAACGAGAGCGGGTCCATGCCGTTGCGCAGGCAGTCCGGCCCGAATCGCAGGTCGAGGTGCCAGGCGGCGTCGGAACCGGCAGTCACCTCGGCCGTCGCGGGCGGAAGCGGCGCCGAGCCCTCGGAGAGGTAGGGCTCCAGCCCGGCGAGCAGCCGGGCGCCGGTCGCGGCCTGCGCGGCATCGGGTGAGAGCCGCCCCTCGGGGATCCCCTCGATCAGCGACGAGATGTGGTCGACGCACGGCAGCAGCGCGCTGACCAACCATGTGTATAAGAGACAGGCCCCTCGCGCACCGATCCGAGCACGGTCTCCACCACGTGCGTGAACGCGACCAGCTCCTGCAGCCCGAACAGCCCGGAGGAGCCCTTGACGGTGTGCGCGGCCCGGAAGATCGCGTTGACCGCCTCCCCGCCGGGCGGCTGCCCCTCCATCTCCAGCAGCCCCTCCTCGAGCTGCTGCACGAGGTCACGGGCCTCGGTCACGAACATGTCGAGCGCTTCGCGCATGCCGTCGTCGAGCGACATCCCTACAGCTCCAGGCGGGTCAGTGCGAGGACGTCGGCGACGGCCGGGCTGGGCTCGGTGAACTCGACCGGCAGGCCCAGCCGGGCGCCTTCGTCGCGCGCCAGCAGCAGAACCTGCAACCCCGCAGTATCAAGATCGGAAACACCCGACAGATCCAGCCGTACGCCGTGGGAGTCACCCAGCGCGGCCAGCAGCCGCTCGCGGTGCTCGGCCGCGGTGACGATGGTCAGCTCGTCGTCGAAGGCGAACCGCCGTAGCGGGGTGTCGGTCACGGCGCGACCAGTTTCGACACCGCGCTGAGCATCTGCTCGGGCTGGAACGGCTTGGTGACCCACGCCTTCGCGCCGGCCGCTTGGGCCTGCTTCTTCTTCTCGTCCTGGGACTCGGTGGTGAGCATGATGATCGGCACGAACTTGTACGCGGGCAGCTTCTTCGCCTCGGCCACGAACGTGATCCCGTCCATGTTGGGCATGTTCACGTCCGAGATGATCAGGTGGATGCGCACGCCGGTCATCTTGCTGAGCGCGTCCTTGCCGTCGTTGGCGGTGATCACCTCGTACCCGGCGCCCTTCAGGGCGATGCTGACGACCTGCCGCACCGACGCGGAATCGTCCACGATGAGAATCGTCTTGGCCATGGTCGTCCCCCTCAGAAGAACGTGATCTCGGATTCGTTGACCTTGGCGGCCGAGCCGGACTGGTGCGCCTGGTGCTCCTCGGCCATCGTGTAGCGCGACGCGAGCTCGTCGAGCAGCACCTGCGCGTCCAGCGGCGCCACCCCGGAGGCGGCCGCCGCCGCGACGTCCGGGAACCGGCCGATGTTGTCCCGCAGGTGCTCCAGCATCTGGTTGACCCGGTCCTGGAACTGCAGGTTGACCAGCGACTCGCTGATCTCGCCGCGGATGCCGACGGCGGCCTGCTCCAGACCCTGCGAGGACTCGCGCATCTTCGACAGCATGCTCATCAGGTCGTCGAGGACGGCCTGCACCTCGCCGTGCGCGTGGGCGACCGCGGTGCCCTCGTGCTCGGCGCTGGCCTCCTGGGTGCTCAGGACCCCGGCGATCGCCTGCGCCACCTTGTCGACCTTCTCCACCATCCGCACGCTGGTGTTCTGCGAGCGGTCGGCGAGCTGGCGGACCTCCCCGGCGACCACGCCGAACGCGGCGCCGGCCTCACCGATGCGCTGCGCCTCGATCGCGGCGTTGAGCGCGAGCAGGTTGGTCTGCGACGCGATCCGGGTGACCTCGCCGGACATCTGCCGCAACTCCTCGTTGAGGCTGAGCAGCGAGTGCAGCTCGGCGAGGGCCTCGCGTTTGCCGGTCAGCGCGCTGTCCAGGGTGCCGACCACCTCGCCGAGACGTTCGCGGCTGCGGTCGAAGACCCCGCCCTGCCCCTCGCCGAGCACCCCGGTCGACGAGGTGAGGACCGTGTCGAGGTTCTCGACGATGCCGGCGAAGGTCTCGGTCAGCTGTCCGACGGCATTTTCCATCTGGGTACGCGATGAATCGATCTGTGCGGACCAGACCGGGGTCACCGCCCCGGCGAACCGGGTCAGGTCCTGCGCCCGGGCCTCCGGCGGCGGGACGGTGAGGGCCGGCTGGGCGGGGTGCTGCCGGCTGCGCAACGCGTAACCGACACCGACCCCGACAGCCAGCGCGACCGTCGCGATCACAACGCTAGCCATGCTGGTGGATCACCTCCGCGATCGAGGAGAGGGGTGTCTCGCGGTCCACGGCCCCGAGCGCGACAGCCTCCCGGGGCATCCCGTACACCACGCAGGTGGCCTCGTCCTGCGCCACCGTGTAGGCGCCGGCCTTGTGCATCTCGAGCAGTCCACGGGCGCCGTCGTCGCCCATCCCGGTCATGATCACGCCGAGCGCGTCCGGGCCGGCGACCTTAGCCACCGAGCGGAACATGACGTCGACCGACGGACGGTGCCGGTTGACGGGCGGGCCGTCGAAGACCCGTACGCGATAGCGGGTGTCCACCCGCTGCACCTCGAGGTGCCGTCCGCCCGGGGCGACCAGGACCTGCCCGGGCACGACCGGGTCGCCGTCGCGGGCCTCCCGGACGTGCACGCGGCACATGGTGTCGAGGCGGGTGGCGAAGGCGGCGGTGAACTTCTCCGGCATGTGCTGGACGACGACCACGCCGGGCACCGCGGGGGTGAGCGCCTTCAGCACCACTTCGAGGGCCTGGGTGCCGCCGGTGGACGTGCCGACGGCGACCAGGTTGACCATCGACTTCGGCCGTGGTGGCGCCGCGACCGGCCGGGCGGGCGCGGCGGCCGGAGTGGTCCGGCGCGGACGCTTGCCGGCGACGGCCGCGGCCCGGACCGCCGCGACGATGTCGCCGCTGTCAGTCTCCATGAACTTCTTCAGTCCGCTCTGCGGCTTCTCGATCACCGCGACCGCGCCGGCGGCGAGCGCCTCCATCGACTTCTCCGCGCCGCGCTGGGTCAGCGTGGAGCAGATGACGACCGGCGTCGGCCGTACCTCCATGATCTTCTTCAGGAAGGTGAGGCCGTCCATCCGGGGCATCTCCAGGTCGAGGACGACGACGTCGGGCCAGGTCTTGTTCATGTGCTCCATGGCGAAGATCGGATCGGCGACGGCGCCGGACACGTCGATGCCCGGGTTCTCCCGCAGCCGCGCGGACAGCACCTGCCGGACGACCGCCGAGTCGTCCACGATCAAGACACGAATCGGCTCGGTCATG
>KL571297.1:55086-55338 GCA_000715855.1 Actinoplanes liguriensis | reverse complement strand
GCTCGGTCATGCCGAGGCCGCCACGGCCCGCAGCCACACGGTTCCGGTGGCAAGATCGAAAATCAGTCTGCGGGCTCCGGTGCCGCCCAGTTCCCGTACCGAGATGGCGAAGTTCAGGTCTTGCAACAGCGCGATCCCGGCCGCGATGTTGTGATTGGCGACGTCGAGCTCGGCCGGCACGCTGAGATGCGGGAACTGCTGGCCGCCGCCGAACATCTTCACCTCGTACTGCGGCGGGCTCGTTCTTGATCT
>KL571297.1:51725-54934 GCA_000715855.1 Actinoplanes liguriensis | reverse complement strand
TTCTTGATCTGAGCACGTCCCGGACGAATCGGCGGATCGCGCCGTCGGCGTAACGGCCGTTGAGCGGCTCGTCACGGGGGCACGGGCCGGGCAGCAGGTAGTGGCACATGCCGCCGATCCGCAGGGCGGCGTGCCACATGGTGATCGAGACGCAGGAGCCGAGCACGGTGTGGATGCGGGTGTCCGGGCCACCGAAGTGGTAGTCGCCGGGGTTGAGGTAGACGTCAGGCACGGCCGTCGCCGTCCAGCGTGTAGATCGACGGCTGGACCATGCGCAGCCGCGACGGGATCGCGTTGAGCGATTCCGAGCTGCCGATGATGAGATGGCCGCCCTCGTGCAGCATTCCCTGCAGCCGCCCGATCAGGGCGCGCTTGGTGTCGGTGTCGAAGTAGATCATCACGTTGCGCAGCATGATCACGTCGAAGCGGCCCAGGTGGCTCAGATCCTCCTGCAGGTTCTGGCAGTGGAACTGGACCTTGGCGCGCAGTTCCCGGCTCACCGTCATCAGGCCCTCGTACTCCTCGCGGCCCTTGAGGCAGAAGCGGCGCAGCAGCTGACGCGGGATCTTCTCGGCGGCCGCGATCGGGTAGAGCGCGGTGCGCGCGCCCTCGACGACCCGCGTGGAGATGTCCGTCCCGATGATCTCCCAGGTGCCCGGCGGCAGCGAGTCGGCCAGGACCATCGCCGCGGTGTACGCCTCCTCGCCGGTCGAGCTGGCCGCGCTCCACAGCCGGAACGTGCGCCCGCTCCGGCGGACCGGCAGCACCTCCCGGCGCAGGAACTCGAAGTGCTGCTCCTCGCGGAAGAAGAACGTCTCGTTCGTGGTCAGCAGGTCGATCATCTGACGCAGCTCGGCCTCACCGGCGCGGTCCTGCAACAGCCGGACGTACTCGGAGTAGCCGTTGAGCCCCAGCGCCCGGATCCGCTTGTCCAACCGGCTCGCGACCAGCGCCTCCTTGCCCGCGGCCAGCCGGATCCCGGCGTGCTGGTGCAGGATCCCGGTGATGTACTGGAAGTCGGCCCGGCTGATCGACTGCCTGGTCACCATCGAGTCGGCCTCCGAGGCGATCACGGCTCGACCGGACGCTGGGCTATCTCGCTGAGCCGGACCATGTCGCTGATCGACAGCACGTGACCGATGTCCAGCAGGATCAGGAAGTCGGTGTCGCGCCGGGCCATCCCGCTGATGTAGTCGGCGCGGATCCCGGCGCCGAACGCGGGCGCCGGCTCGATGTCGTCCGGCTGCAGCGTCACCACCTTCGACGCCGAGTCGACGAGGACCCCGATGTCCTGCCCGTCGGCGATGCTCCGGTCGTCGCCGTCCAGCTCGGCCATCTCGGCCAGCCCCGGGTCGTCGACGTGCACGATGATGATGCTGGTCCGGCGCTCGATCTCGGTGCGCCCGCGGCCGAACCGGATGGCGAGGTCGATCACCGGCACCGCGCGCCCGCGCAGGTTGATCACGCCACGGATGAAGTCCGGCATCATCGGCACCACGGTCAACGCGCGGTACTCCAGGATCTCCGTCACGTGAAAGATGTCGAGCGCGTACGCCTCGCCGTTGAGCGTGAAGGTCAGATAGCGCCCCGCTTCGGTGACCGTGTTCACCTGGAATATTCGATCAGACCGACCCCGATCCCGGCCCGTTTTCCAGGGGAAACTGCTTTCCCGCAGATTTCCGGCAGCAGAGTGGAATGCTGGCCCGGTGGCAGAGTCGAGTCGATTGACCTTCCGGGACATGCCGATCGCCTGGAAGCTACGAGGCCTCGCGGGCGTCGTCTGCGCCCTGCTGATCGTCATCGGCGTGGTCGGGCTGGTGCAGGTCGGCCGCACCCAGGACCGGCTGTCGCACCTCTACAACAGCAACCTGCACGACGTGCGGTCGCTGGGGGAGATCGCCTCCGACTACCGGGACGTCCGGTTGGCGCTGCGCAGCGTCGCGATGTCCGCCAAGGGCACCGCGATGGACGCCGCGCTCGATCGGCTGGACACCTCGGTCACCACCATGAACCAGGTGTGGACGTCGTTCGCGGCCACCGCCAGGGACGACCCCGACCAGCAGTCGTTCACCGCGAACTGGACGTCGTACCAGAAACTGCTCGCCGAGAAGCTGCGGCCGCTGGCCGTGGCCGGCAACCTGACCCAGTTCAACAAGGTGATCAGCGACCAGGTGAATCCCATCGCCGACGCGATCAACACCGCGGTGGACAACCTGATCGCCAAGGACGACGCCGCGGCCAAGACGTCCATCCAGGACTCCGCGGACGCGTACTCGACCGCCCGCCTCGTCATGATCATCCTGATCGTGGTGGCGGTGCTGATGACGTTCGTCGTGGTCCAGTTCATCGTCAGAGCCGTGGCGGGACCGCTCAACGAGACGGTCAGCGTGCTCACCGGGCTCGCCCAGGGCCGCCTCGACCAGCGGGTCACCGTCCGCGGCCGGGACGAGGTCGGCAGGATGGGCGAGGCGCTCAACAGCGCGCTCGGCCGGCTCAACGAGACCGTCTCCACGGTGGTCGAGTCCGCGTCCCAGCTCAACAGCGCGTCCATGCAGATCAGCGGCGCGTCGCAGAGCCTGTCGCAGGCCGCCACCGAGCAGGCCGCCAGCGTCGAGGAGACCACCGCGAGCATCGAGGAGATGACCGCCGGGATCAGCCAGAACAGCGAGAACGCGGCGGCCACCGAGGGCATCGCGACGAACACCGCGGCCGAGGCCCAGGAGGGCGGCGACGCCGTTCAGAAGACGGTCGCGGCGATGAAGGAGATCACCAGCAAGATCGCGATCATCGACGACATCGCGTTCCAGACCAACATGCTCGCCCTGAACGCGACGATCGAGGCGGCCCGGGCCGGTGAGCACGGCAAGGGCTTCGCGGTGGTCGCCACCGAGGTGGGCAAGCTCGCCGAGCGCAGTCAGATCGCCGCGCAGGAGATCAGTGAGCTGGCCGCGGGCAGCGTCCAGACCGCCGAGAAGGCCGGTGACCTGCTGTCCACGATGATTCCCAACATCATCCGTACGTCGGATCTGGTCCAGGAGATCGCCGCCGCCAGCGGGGAGCAGTCCACCGGGGTGCGCCAGATCAACATCGCGATGTCACAGATCGGCAAGGTCACCGAGCAGACCGCGTCGTCCAGCGAGGAGCTGGCGGCGACCGCGGAGCAGATGTCGGCACAGACCGCGCAGCTCACGTCGCTGATGGACTTCTTC
>KL571297.1:46010-51540 GCA_000715855.1 Actinoplanes liguriensis | reverse complement strand
GCCCGCAGCAGCTGGCCCGCCGGTAACGCGGCCCGCACCAACTGGGGCGCCTACAACGAGAACTCGGCCCCCGCGATGAGCGCCGCCGGCGCCACCCCGGTCGACCTGGAAGCCAAGTTCGACCGGTTCTAAGGGTTTGCAGCGCTGCAAAATCCCTTTAGCATTCTGGCGCATGTTCCTCCGACGGGCGCTCCTGGTCGCTGTTCTGCTGATGTCGGCGTGCTCGGCCGGGCCGGCGGCGCCCGTCCGGCCGGCCTCCTACCCCGATCCGATGCTGGTGCTCGGGGACACCAACGCCCACGACCCGTCGATGGTCAAGACCGCGTCGGGTGGCTGGCTGGTCGCGTTCACCGGGGAGAACATCCAGCTCAAGACGTCCGCCGACCGGGAGACGTGGGCCGGCGCCGGTGCGGCTTTTCCGGCCGGTGCGCCCTGGACCACCGCGTACACCAACGGCTCCGCCGACCTCTGGGCACCCGACATCTCGTTTCATGCCGGCCTCTACTACATGTACTACTCGGCCTCCACGTTCGGCTCCAACCACTCGGCGATCTTCCTTGCGACCTCGCCGACCGGCGCGTCCGGCTCGTGGACCGATCGCGGCCTGGTGATCGAGAGCGCCAAGACCGACGACTACAACGCTATCGACCCCAACCTGTACGCCGGCGACGACGGCTGGCGACTGACGTTCGGCTCGTTCTGGACCGGCATCAAGCAGATCCGCCTCGACCCCGCGACCGGCCTGCGGCAGGACGACACGATGGTCTCGCTGGCCAGTCGGGGCGACACCGCGATCGAAGCGCCGTACCTGGTCGAGCACGGATCCCACTACTACCTGTGGGTCTCGTTCGACGCGTGCTGCAAGGGCGCCGCGAGCACGTACCGCACGATGGTCGGCCGTTCCGACTCCCCCGCGGGCCCCTTCACCGACCGGGCCGGCACCCCGATGACGGCCGGCGGTGGCACCGAGATCATTTCCGGCCACGGCAGCATCCACGGCCCCGGCCACGAAGCCGTCCTCGACGACCTGCTCATCTACCACTACTACGCCGACAGCGGCTCTTCCTACCTGGGGATCAATTCCCTCGCGTACGACGATGAGGGTTGGCCTTTCATCTACTCCGCTTCCTAGCGGCGATGACGTCCCGGGCCCCCAGAACGCAGAACAACAGCCCGAACAGGATTTCCAGAGCCACCGCACCGGCTCGCCCGGCGAAGGCCGACGCAAGGTCGGTGCCCAACCCTGTCGGGGCGTCCCCGCGAAGCGCCCACGTGCGCGCCGCTTCGATGGCGTCGACAACGATGTACATGCCCCAGCCGATGTAAAAAGCCCCGGCCAGAGTCTGCCGATCCCCGGACCACGTCCCCCGCCAACCCTTCATGGTCCGGCACCCTATCCCGGAGAAAAGCGGCTTACACCCACCGACTCGTCGTCGAACCTCAATGACAGATCGAGCGTATTCCCTGTACACACGCCCATGACGGGGAGTTACGCGGATGTGTCCGTACTTGGAGATCGATATCGAGGGTCCGGTCCGGCAATGAGCGACGAGATGCACGGCGCCGTGTTCGGTGGTCCGCTGGAACGTCTCCGCCAAGCCGCCCGAGTCGACGTCCCACGTCTGGCGGACGAGTACGCGAAGATCCGGAACGAGTGCGAGACCAGTTCCGGCTCCGACCACAACCTTGATCGCCCCGCACACTTCGACTCAGGCACGCCCGGTTTCAAGAACAGCTGGGTGGCGCTGCGCAACGTGATCTGGACCGCCGCCGGGGAGACCAGCGAGAACCTGTGGGATCTGTCGCGGGGCCTGGACGGCGCCCTCGACAGATTTGCCGCACAGGACATCGAGGCGGCGAACGCGCTGAAATCGACCCGCTGGGATCTGGAGCATGACAGCACCACCGTCAACGACGAGTGGACTGCCGGATACAACGACGGCAACTACCCGCGCCGGTGAACCGCGAGTCGCGAGAGGAGCCCTGATGGCGCAGTTCCCGCAAAGTCTCGAGATGGCGATCACCAAGCTGATCAACACACTCGTGTACAAGGTGATGACCCGGGAGACCGGCGCCGACGCTCAGGAGGAGTTGATCCGGGTCACCGGAATCCCGTACGTCAGCGACGTCACGGTCCAGAACTACGCGAGGAAGAAGGCGCAGGAGATCTGGGCCCCCTACATGGAACTTCCCCCGCCCTCCTCGCTCGACGGAGCGATCGAGGCCCTGAGCAGTGCCCACAACCGGCTTACCAACACCGGAGTGACGACCCTGGCCGACGCGGAACGCTTCAGCCTCGGCGCTCTGGTGCCGCAATACATGGAGGACTTCCGGATCAACCAGGCCGGCTGGCGCGGCCGGACCATCGACGCGGTCCGCAGCGGTTACCTCGACCGCTGGGGTGGCATGGTTTTTCTGCAGGCAAACACCATCGCACTCCTCTGGCTGGCGCTGAGGGGATACCAGGAGCAGGTCAGGCAGGCCCAGAACGACGTGGTCAATCTGGTCAACCGCGCCGAAGAGGCGATCGACTCCTACAACCCGGATTCGATGTGTGGGTCCAGCGACCGGAAGAATGTCACCTTCAACATCGCGATCGGGGTGCTCGGTGTCCTGTCCGCCGGTGCCGGGCTGGCGTCCGGGACCGGGATGGCCGTCACCTCCATCGTCGCCGCTGTTGGCGCGGCCGGCCTCGGAGTCGCCAAGGACAAGTACGAACCGGACGCTCCGAAGGACCACGACATCCAAGGCGACAGTGTCGCCGAGCTCTGGCAGAGCATCCTGGACGCGACCGAGAAGCTCCGCCTCCAGTTCTGCGCGTCCGACCGCGAACTGCACGACATCGTCGCCGGGTTCCACGACGGCGTCGTGCACGGAAGCATCGGGGTCGGGACATCCGGGAGAGGCGCCCTGCAGACACTGCCGGCGATGGAGTTGCTCCGGTCCAAGCCGCTGGGCATGGGGGCCACCAACGTACAACGGCCGCTCATCGGTTCGGACAACCCCGATGCGGCTCATTCCCCGGACCACGCTGATCCACCAGGGAGGTGAAACACGATGGGCACCATCTCGAATGATCTCCACGAGATAGTGGTGACGGCGACCTCGCCCGATGGGCACATCGAGGGGCGGGCCGAGTCGCTGCGATACCTCTCGCTGCGGTTCTTGCACGAGAGCTACGAACGCTACTATCGCCACCGTGACCCGGAGTTGCTGGCACATCAGCTGGGACGCGCGGCGACGTTGATGTCCACGGCCTATCAGAAGGCGCGGCGCGAAGTCATGCTCGCGCACGACTTCGAGCGGTCCAGTGTGATGCGGCCACCGTTCTCGTCCCGGCATCGTGAGTACCTTGAGCAGGGGCCGAAGCTCACCGCGCGAGGCGGCTCGCCGGATCGGGAGATCCGGGTGACAACCGTCGGTCTCCTCGAATTTCACGTGGGCATCCGGCCTGGCGTGGTGGAACGCCACGACGAACAGAGCTTCCTGTCATTGGCCGACAGCGCGATGAACGACCTGCGGGCGGACTACCAGCGAGCGCATACAGCGCTGCGGCACGAACTGTTCCTGAAGCACAAGGGTAGGCACCGTTGATGCAGAACCGGCGGTTGTCGCGCCGTCGCCTGATGCTGGCCGCGCTCGGCGTGGCCGCCGGGGCCGCCGCGGGTTGCGACGGACACCGCGGGGACGAGGATCCGCCCGCGCCGTCGCCGAGCCCGGACGCGTCCCTCCTGCGGGATGACATCGTGGCCGGAGTCGCCGCCGACGACCGCGGGTTTGCCACCTTCCCGGTGCCCGGTGGCGCGGCCACGAGGCGCATCGTCGGCGCGGCCGCAGCCTTCCGGAACACCACGGACCAGCCGTTGCAGATCCACGTCCGGTTCCGATTCGTGGACGACGCGGGGCGCGGATGGCAGTCCGCGGAGTTGAACGACTGGGCGGCGATCCTCAACGCCGGCTGGGCGTACCTACCGGCGGGACAGACCGTCGATCTCGGGGGGATCCTCCAGGTCGACGCGGATCAGGCGGCCCGGGTCGCCGGGATCCGGCTGTACGTGACCGGGCAGCCGGCGAGGCCGTCCGTCCTGCTCCCGGCGAAGATCGACGCGTTGAGGCCGCGGCCGGCCGCCGATGACGAGTGGGACTACGTGTCGTTCGAGGTGGACAACACCGCCACCACGTTCAAGGAGCCGAACTACGGTCTGGTGTACCGATCCCCCGAGGGGCGCCTGATCGGCGGATGGTTCGTCGACCGGGCCAACTTCACCGGCATCACGTCGGCGCTGCCGGAGGGCGAGACCGACCGCTACCCGCAAGGCGGGAGCAAGCATACCCTGCCCGTCTGGCTTCCCCCCGGCATCCAGCCGACCGGGGTGACCATGATCGTCTGGCCGACGTAGGGGCCGCATCGAGGCTGGCGATTTCGCCGATGCGTTGGAGGAAGTTTGCACTGAGGATGCAGAAACCACCGAAATCCAGGAGGTTTCATGCGTCGTCTCGTCGTCCTACTCACCGCTCTGCTGGCCGCGCTGGCGCTCAGCCCGGCACTGCCCGCGACCGCCGCCCCCGGCACCCCGGTGGTCTTCGTGCACGGCTACACCGGCAGCGCCTCGAACTGGACCACCGCGATGTCGGTGTTCCGGGCCGGCGGCTATTCCAGCAGCGAGCTGTTCGCCTACGAGTACAACTCGTACGGGAACAACATCACCAACGCGCAGGGCCTGGCCACCTACGTCAACCAGGTGCGGGCCAGGACCGGCGCGGCGCAGGTCGACATCGTGAACCACTCGATGGGCGGCCTGGTCAGTCTCTGGTATCTCAAGCAGCTCGGCGGCGCCCAGTACGTCCGCCATCTCGCGTCGATCGCCGGCGCGAACCACGGCACCACGGCCGCGAGCGCCTGCCTGGTCTACGTGACCTGCCAGCAGATGTATCCCGGCTCGTCGTTCATCACCACGCTGAGCGCCGGTGACGAGACGCCGGGCAGCACGAAGTACGGAACCTGGTACTCCCCGTGCGACGGCGTCATCATCCCGTACACCAGCACCGTGCTCAGTGGCGCGACCAACAACTACGTCGCGTGCCAGACCCACATCGGATACCTGACCGACACTGTCACGCTCGCCCAGGTCAGGACGTTCCTAGCGAGCTGACCGTCCACCGTCCGCGCGGCGCGCTGTTGCGCCGCGCGGACCGCTGTCCCCAGACTGGAACGCGTGAACGTCAGAGACGTCTACCTGGATGCGGCCACGATCACGACCGGTCTGCTGGCACATCCGGCTGTCGCGGAGTGCTGGGACGCGCCGAGCTCGCTCGCGAGGATGCGGGTCGGCGCTCTGACCGCCCATGTCGTCTTCCAGATCACCCAGGTCCCGCCGGTGCTGGACGCGCCGGTCACGGACGAGCTCGTCGCGCTGCCGGAGCATTTCGCCCGGTCCACCTGGATCGATGCGGACCTCGACAGCGAGGTCCACACGTACATCCGCCGAGTGTCCGAGCAGGAGGCGGCAGCCCTGTCTCTTATACACAT
>KL571297.1:44133-45767 GCA_000715855.1 Actinoplanes liguriensis | reverse complement strand
TGTGTATAAGAGACAGGGCCGAGCTGCGGCGCCGGCTGCCGGCCGAGCCGCCCGACCGGATGGTCCAGTTGCCGTTCGGGCCGTGGGCGCTGACCCTCGACGACTACCTGGTGACCCGGCTGCTGGAGCTGGCCGTGCACTGCGACGACCTGGCCGGCAGCATCGGCGTGCGCACGCCCGAGCTCCCACCGGCCTGGTTCGACGCGGCGGCCGGGGTGCTCTGCCACCTGGCCGCGCGCCGCCACGGCCAGCCCGCTCTGATCCGGGCCCTGAGCCGAGCCGAACGAGCCCCGGAGACGATCACCGGGCTCTAGCCGGCGGGAACCAGCTTGAAGATCCGGATCGTGCGGTGGGCGGCCTGCTCGCGGTAGCGCGCGTACCCCGGCCACTGGTCGACGAACAACTGCCAGAGCCGTTCGCGCTCCTCCCCCGTCGCCTCCTGCGCCACGACCGGGATGTCGCGCCCGCCGATCGTCACCGTCGCCCGGGCGTCGGCACGCAGGTTGTGCACCCACCCGGGAGCGTTGGGGCCACCCCAGTTCGAGCCGACCACCACGTAGGCGCCGCCGTCACCGACGTACTGCAATGGGGATTTTCGCTCTTGGCCGCTCTTGCGGCCGATGGTGGTAAGCAGCAGGCCGGGCGCCATCCCGAGCGCCACGACGCGCCCGCGGGTGACCCGGCTGAGCCAGCGATCGAGGGTGACCGTGCGCCTCGCGACCGGCGTGAACCCGGGGATCGACCCGGCCACCCGCCAGAAACTTCTCCAGACCACGCGCGCCCGCCTCCGCTCAGCCGATTACCTTTCCCGGATTGAAAAGGTCGAGTGGATCCAGAGTCTGCTTGATCGCGACCTGCATCGCCAGCACCCCGGGCGACAACTCCTGCCGCATGCCGGCGCGTTTGAGCAGCCCGACGCCGTGCTCGCCGGTCACCGTGCCGCCCATCGCGATCGCCGCGGTCAGCATGTCCTCGAAGGCGGCCTGTGCCCCGCGCCGGGCGTCGTCGTCACCGGCGGGCGCGAGGATCAGCGGATGCAGGTTTCCGTCGCCGGCGTGCGCGATCGTGGCGATGGTCGCGCCATGGCGAGCGGCGATCTCTTCGATCAGGGACAACATTTCCGGTACGCGTGAACGGGGCACACAGATGTCCTCGGTCAGCACCGGACCGAGCCGTTCGAGCGCCGGGTAGGCGAGGCGGCGCGCCGCGAACAGGGCCTCGGCCTCTACCTCGTCGGTCGACTGCTCCGCCCACAGCGCGCCGGCCCCGCGGAACACCTCGGCGACCGCGCTCGCCTCCTCGTCGCCGGGTGTGTCCAGCTGGGCGAGCAGCAGCGCGGCGGCGTCCGCCTCGATGCCGAGGTGCTTCCACTCCTCGACGGCTTTCAGGCAGGTACGGTCGAGCAGCTCCAGCGCGGCCGGCAGCAGCCCGGCCCTGGTGATCGCGGAGACCGCCTCCCCGGCCGCGACGACGCTGCCGAACGCCCCGACCACGGTCTTCGGCGCTTCCCGGCGAGCGGGCCGCAGCCGTACCGTGATCTCGGTGATGATCCCGAAGGTTCCCTCCGAGCCGGTGAACAGGCCGGCCAGGTCGTAGCCGCTGACGCCCTTGGTGGTGCGGCGGCCGAGGCGGAC
>KL571297.1:35393-43933 GCA_000715855.1 Actinoplanes liguriensis | reverse complement strand
GTCCCGTACTCCCCGGCGGGACCGCCGACGACCGCCTCCATCCCGAGCACGTAGTCGCGGGTCACGCCGTATTTGAGGCAGCACAGCCCGCCGGCGTTGGTGGCGACGTTGCCGCCGATCGTGGACCAGGGCGCGCTGGCCGGGTCCGGCGGGTACCACAGCCCGTGCTCGGCGACGGCCGCCTTCAGATCGTTGTTGATCACGCCGGGCTGGACCGTGGCGGTCATGTTCTCGGTGTCGATCTCGACGATCCGGTTCATCCTGGACAGATCGAGGATGATCGCGCCCTCGACCGCGTTGGCGCCGCCGGAGAGCCCGGTGCCCGCGCCGCGCGCGACGATCGGAATCCGTCGTTCCGCGCAGGCCCGCACGATCCGCCGCACCTCGTCGGTGGTTCGCGGGCGGGCCGCGGCCAGCGCTTTTCCGTAGGGCGCCCACTCCGCGTCGTCGTGGCTGAGGCTCTCCAGCACGTCCGGGTCGTCGACGAGATCCAGGCCGTCGAGCTGCGGGATCGGTGGCATACGCCGACCTTACGCGCGGTCAATGCGCACTCGGTGTGCAAGATCCTGAGAACGTGCCCTACGGTGTCGGGATGGATGATCGACCCGTCGTGCTGATCACCGGCGCCAGCGCCGGACTGGGCGAGGAGATGGCCCGCCAGTTCGCCGCGCTCGGCTACGACCTCGCGCTGTGTGCCCGCCGGGTCGACCGCCTGTCCGCTCTCGCGGACTCGCTGCCCGGCGTCCGCGTGATCGTCAAAGAGTTGGACGTCACCGACGACGACGCGGTGTTCACCGTTTTCCAGCAGTTCGCCGACGAGTTCGGCCGCATCGACCGGGTCATCGTCAACGCCGGGCTGGGCAAGGGCGCCCCGCTGGGCACCGGCCGTTTCGACGCGAACCGGGCCACCGCGATGGTCAATTTCGTCGGCGCGCTCGCCCAGACCGAAGCCGCTCTGCAGATCTTCCGCGCGCAGGGCCGCGGCCACCTGGTCCTGATCTCGTCGATGTCCGCGCTCCGCGGAATGCGCAAGTCGATGACGACGTACGCGGCCACCAAAGCGGGCGTCGCGGCGATCGCGGAAGGTGTCCGTTCCGAACGTATTCCGGGCGTCGACGTGTCGGTGATCTATCCGGGCTACATCCGCTCGGAAATGAACTCGCGCGTCTCGCAGAAGACCACATTCATGGTCGACACCGACATCGGCGTACGGGCGATGGTGTCAGCAATCGAGAAACGCAAAGTGAAAGCGTACGTTCCGGCGTGGCCGTGGATTCCGATCGGTCTCGCCATGAAGACACTGCCGCTTTCCCTCGTACGAAAGATGGTCTGACCGTGGCTCGTCTGCTGCTGGTCCGCCACGGTCAGGCGTCGTTCGGCGCCGAGGACTACGACGCCCTTTCCCCGCTGGGCCACGAGCAGGCGCTCGTCCTGGGCCGCTCGCTCGCCGCCCGGGGAATCAAGCCGGCCCTGGTCGTCCGCGGAACGATGCGCCGCCACGAGGAGACCCTGTCCGGAGTTCTGGACGGTCTCGGATCGTCGGTCCCGCTGGTGTCGGACCCCGGCTGGAACGAGTTCGACTTCCAGCACGTCGTCGAGGTCCACCGCCCTTCGTACCGCGACCGCACGGCGATGATGGCCGAGCTGAGCCTGTCGGAGCGCCCGGACCGAGCGTTCCAGGAGGTTTTCGACGCGGCCACGCTGCGCTGGTCCTCCGGCGAGTTCGACCCGGAATACGCCGAGTCGTTCACCGCTTTCCGCACCCGCGTATCGACTGCCCTGACGGACGTCACGGCATTGCTGCGCCAGCACCGTGACGTCCTCGTCGTCAGTTCCGGCGGCCCGATCGCCATGGCCGCCGCCCTGATCACCGCCGGTCAGGAATTCCCCGCCGCTTTGTGGGCGTCATTCAACCGGGTCTCGGTCAACACCGGCGTGACGAAGGTGATCGCCGGTCGCAGTGGCCTTTCCCTGTCGACCTTCAACGAGCACACCCACACCGAGCCGGACCCACGCCTGCTCACTTACCGCTGAGCCACTCGATCAACGACGCCGCCACACGAGGCCCGTCGTTCCCCAGAAGCGCCGTTATGGACCGCGGTTGAGCATGCCGAACGCAACGACTCCGCGACCCGGCGCTCCTCCTCGATCAGGCGGATTTGACCAGTTCGGCGGCCTTGGGGATGGTGGCGCGGTCGTAGTTGAAGTACGGCCGGAGCGCGAGCGGCGCCGCCGTCCGCCCCCACTGGTAGATCAGCCGCTGCGTCTCCATCGACCCGTCGTGCCACCGCCGCAGGACGTCGTGCAGGTTGAGCGGGCTCGGTGACGCCTCGCCGTCGCCGAGGATGAACGCCAGCTCGGGGACCGCGTCGGTGGGCGAGAGCAGCCCGTCGCGGACCCGGCGCATCACGTCGAAGCACGCGTTGAACTGTGCCTGGGCGCTGGGCAGATCCGGGCAGAACGAGCCGGGGACCGGGCCCTGGTGGAGCCGGTCGAGCAGCGCCGGGTCGGCGGTCTCCAGGAACTGGTAGTACGTCCCGGCGATCCGGATGACGCCCAGGTTCCACGCCAGGTACCACATCTTCGACCAGGCCCGCCACAGGTCGAAGTCACGGAACGCGATATACGACCCGGCGATCAGCTTGTCGTTGTTGTCGAGGATGTTCTGGTTGAGCGTGTCCACATAGGAGAATTGTGCGGCCGAGTAGTCGCCGGCTTCGCGCGCCTTCAGGAACAGCGGCACGAACGCCTCGATCACGGCCATGGTGTTCGCCATCCCGCGGCTGAACAGGGCGTCGATCGCGCCGGCCGCGTGGCTCATCAGGATCCAGCGGTCCCCGACCGTGCGCGACGAGGAGAACTGCGTGCGGCCGGTGGAGATCCAGCGGAACGCCGAGGTGGCGTTCGCGAACTGGCGTTTGAGCGGCGGGAACCGGTCGAGGAACTCGTTCCACTCCTGCTCGGCGGAGACGCCGTCGCGCTTGGGGAACCTGTCGACGTCCAGGTTCAGCCCGACGCTGACCAGGTCGGACTCGCTGCCCTCGCGGTTGTCGAACGGGATCACCCACATCCAGCCGCCGTCGAACAGGTGGTGCAGCGTGCCCTCGTGCCACAGGTTCGGCTGACCGGAGGAGTTCTCGACCGCGTCGTAGGGCACGACACCGCGCATGTGCGTGAAGATCGTCCGCGAGTTCGTCTCGAACCGGCACGGCTCCTCGCGCAGCCCGAACTTGTCGGCGAGCACGGAGGTGCGGCCGGTCGCGTCGATGACGTAGTCGCTGTGGAAGGTCTCGCCGTTGTCGAGCCCCACCGCCACCCCGGAAGCGTCGATGTCCACCGATTGGATGCGGACACCCTCCCGGCCGGCAGCGCCATACTTCAAGGCCGCAAGATAGAGGTACCGATCGATGTCCGCCCGCATCAGGTGCGACTCCGGACCGAACGGTCCCTCCGACACGCTGCACTGCGTCACCTCGAACGGATCATGCTCCTGACCCTCGTGGTGGTAGACGAACCCGAAGTTGGTCTTGATGCCGCACCGCTTGCTCACGCGCTCCTGGATGCCGCCACTGGTCGACACGTGCGCCAGCTCCGGCACGTCGTAGCGGGCCGCGAGCAGCCGCAGCAGGAACGACGTCTCGCCGATCGTCGACTCGCCGAGGGCGAACCGCGGGTGTCGCGCCGCGTCCACGATCGCGACCGAGAGACCCTGGCGCGCGAGGATCGCCGCCACGGTGCTGCCACCGATGCCGCTGCCGAGAACCGTTACGTCGACGCGGGTGTCCATTGGTTGTCCGCCTTCCGATCATTCGTTGTACGGCCGCCGCGCTCCAGCAGGGTGAGCAGGGGACCGGTCGCCAAGGTCGTGATCACCGCATTGATCACGAGAATCGTGTAGAGCGTCGTGGTGAGCAGCCCGGACGCCGCGCCCACGGTGAGCACCACCAGCTCGGTCAGCCCGCGCGTGCTGAGCAGCACGCCGAGCGTCAGCGCGTCCCGCCCGCCCATCCCGGTCAGCCGGGCCGGGCCGGCCGCTCCCGCGATCTTGCCGAGCATCGAGATGACGATCGCCGCGGCGAGAACCCCGATGTCCCGCCGGCCGAGCCCGGTGAAGTCGACCTGCATGCCGGCCACCACGAAGAACGCCGGCAGCAGGAACCCGCTGCTCAGATCCGCGGCCCGGGTGACGACCAGGTCGGTGGTCGGCTGGTGGCGCGGCAGGGCCAGCCCTACGACGAACGGCCCGAAAATGCTGTGCAGGCCGATGCTCTCGGTGAACCAGGCCGCCAGCACGGCCGCGACCAGCACACCGATCAGGAACGTGCGCGGCGACACCCGGTCGAGCGTGCCGCGGCGCCGCAGCGCGGCCAGCCCCGGACGCACCACCAGCAGGACCACCAGGATGAACGCCGTGACCAGCACGAGCATCACCCACGGCCGATGCGTGCCGGCCCCGGCCACCGCGATCACCACCGCCAGCACCAGCCACGCGACCACGTCGATGATCGCGGCGCAGGTCATCGCGATGCCGGCCATCCGGGTGCCGGACATGCCACGGTCGCGCAGGATCCGGGCCAGCACCGGGAACGCGGTCACCGACACCGCGACGCCGACGAACAGCAGGAACGGCAGGTGGCCGGCGGGCGCCTGATACCACGGCCAGACGACGGCGGCGAGCAGCACACCGAGCAGAAAGGGCAGGGCCGTGGCGCCGAACGCGACCGCGCCGACCGTCGTGACCCGTGCGGTCGCCTCCACCTCGAGGCCGACGATCAGCATGAAGATGACAAGACCCAACTGCGCAATCACATTGAGGTACGGACGAGCGTCCACCGGCAGCAGCACATCGCTGAACTGAGCCGCGGCGATCCCGGCGACGATCTCCCCGACGACGGGCGGCTGCCCGAGCCGCTCGGCGACGAACCCACCGAGGCGCGCGAGCACCACGATGATCGCGAGGCTGAGCAGCACCTGGGACAGGAGCGTGCTCGTCACCGCGCGCGCCGCCGATCGGCAACCTCGTGGTAATACTCCACACCGGCTTTCGCCTGCGCCGCGGCCATCGTCCGCCGGGTCAGGCCCCCGGACTGCAACTCCTGTTCGTACGCCTTGATCCGCGGCCACGTCGCGGCGGTGAAATACGGAATCACGCGCCGGGCGAAAAGCTCGTAGGAGCGCAGGGTCGCCCCGGTGTCCGCGATGTCCGACTGCTCGATCAGGAACGTCCCGAACCCGCCGCTGAGCTCCCACATCTTCTCGATGTGCCGGATCGCCTGCTCCGGGGTCCCGATCACCGCATTGCCGGTCGTCATCAGGACATCGACGACGGCATCCGGATCGTCGAGATCCACCGGGACGTTCATCGGCAAGATCTGACGAACAAATTTGATGTACGACGTCAGCCCGTGCCGAACCTCAGCGCGCGCCTGCTCCTCCGTCGGGGCGACGTGCATCAGGCTCATCACCGACCAGCGACTGCGATCGAACTGCAGGCCGACCTGTTCCGCCTCGGCCTGCGCGATCTCGGCCGTGGTCCGCAGCGGGTTCTCCGAGCCCGTCCCGATCGCGGCGGACGCGCCGAACGACACGATCCCGGCGCCGAACCGGCCCGCCAGGCGCGGCCCGGCCGGGGACTTGAACGCCGCGACCCGGATGTCGAGCGGCCACTGGTAGGGCCGCAGGTGCATGACGCCCTGATCGAGGTGGAACCAGTCGGTCTTGCGGGTGACCGGCCCGTCGTACCGCAGCAGCGCCGTGATGACCTCGAGGGACTCCTCCATCATCCGGCGCGCCTGCATCGGATCGTGCCCGATCATCGCCGCGTCCAGCGGCAGCGCCCCGGACCCCACCCCGAAGATCAGCCGTCCGCGGGTCAGATGGTCCAGCTGAATGATCCGGTCCAGCAGCAGGAACGGATGGTGGTACGACAGCGTCGCCACCCCGGTCCCGAGCCGGATCCGTTTCGTCCGCTGCGCCGCGGCCGCAATCATCAACTCGGGCGACGCGATGATCTGCCAGCCGCCGGAATGATGCTCCCCGAACCAGAACTCGTCGAACCCGAGCCGGTCGCAGTGCTCGGCGAGGGCGAGATCCCCCTCGAGCTGCAGGGTCGGATCCTCCGCCGGGTCATGAAACGGAAAGGTCAGCGCGCCGAACTTCATGCCTGGCCCCCTACCTGCACGAATTACGCCCACTGTAGACGTAGATCGCCATGTATGCAGGATCAACTTCTGAGGCGGACGGAGCATCGTGCTGTGGTCCGGGTCACCGGAATGGTTCGGTGTGACCGGGTATCCGTGCGGCATGCCATGGATCAGCCGCCGCCGCTATGACCGGTACTACGACCCCTACTACGATCGCCGCTCCCGGTACCAGCAGTCGTCCTGCCTGCGGGATGCCTGCCTCCTGGAGACCGGGTGCTGTGTCGCCGAAGGGCTCGACGGAAACTGTCTGATGCTTGCGCTGCCGCTGCTCCCGCGACTGTTCACGGCGACGTTCGCGGGCCGGGGCGGCGGCGGGTTCCTGCTCGGCGGGATCCGCTTCTACCAGCGGGAGATCAGCGCCCGGCGGCCGGCGGTGTGCCGGTTCACCCCGAGCTGCTCGGAGTACGCGGCGCAGGCCATCGAACGGCGTGGCCCGGTGCGCGGCGCCGTCCTCGCGGCGCGGCGGCTGTTGCGTTGCCGGCCCGGTGGCGCGCGAGGCGCGGATCCGCTGCCGGCCGGCGCGTAGGATCGGCCTCGTGCTGACCGGCGACGGATTTCCCCTGGCGGTTCAGGTCAGTGGGCGGGCCGAGGGGCCGGTGTTGCTGCTGCTCGCCGGGCAGGCGAACTCGCATGTCTGGTGGACCGGGCTGCGCGAGCCGTTCGAGGACAGGTTCCGCGTCGTCACTTTCGACTATCGGGGTACGGGCGGGAGCCGCGGCCCGGTCGACGACTGGACCACCTCGTGGTTCGCCGACGACGCCGCTGCCGTGATCGAGTCGCTCGGTGAGCGCGCGATCGTCTACGGCACCTCGATGGGCGGCCGCGTCGCCCAGTTCCTCGCCGCGCGCCACCCGGCCCTCGTCGACCGGCTGATCCTGGCCTGCACGTCGCCGGGCGGACAGCAGGCGCACGAGCGGACGCCCGAGGTGCGCAAACTGCTGCTGAACGCCCGGACGCGGACGCTGCGCGAGCTGTTCTACACCGACGACTGGGACGGGCACAGCCACCTGTTCGGCGACTCGACGATGACCGCCGGGGAGAGCCGCGCCCACCTGCGGGCGAGCAACCGGCACGACGCGTGGGACGTGCTCCCCACGATCCAGGCGCCGACCCTGGTCCTGCACGGCACGGACGACCGGATGGTGCCGTCCGCGAACGCGCCGCTGCTGGCCAAGCGCATCCCGGGCGCGGTGCTGCACCTGCACGAGGGCGGCCGGCACGGGTTCTTCGACGAGTTCACCGGCGACATCCAGCCGGTGATCGACGATTTTCTTGAAGGAGTGCAGTGAGCAGCATCGAACTTGGCGGGAAGACCGTGAACCGGCTCGGGTACGGCGCGATGCGCATCACCGGGCCGGGCATCTGGGGTCCGCCGCGCGACCACGACGAGGCCGTCCGGGTGCTGCGCCGCAGCGTGGAACTCGGGGTCACGTTCATCGACACCGCCGACTCGTACGGCCCGGACGTCTCCGAGGACCTGATCCGCGAGGCCCTGCACGACGGCTCCGGCTACGGCGACGTGGTCATCGCCACCAAGGGCGGCTTCACCCGGCACGGCCCGAACCTCTGGGCCGCCCTGGGCCGCCGCGAGTACCTGCGCCAGTGCCTGCTGATGTCAATGCGCCGCCTCGGCGTCGACCGGATCGACCTGTGGCAGCTGCACCGCATCGACCCGCGGACGCCCCGCGAGGAGCAGTTCGCGACCATGCGCGAGTTCCTCGACGAGGGACTGGTCACGCAGGTCGGCCTCTCCGAGGTCAGCGTCGAGGACGTGCAGGAGGCGCAGGCCGCGGGCGTTCCGGTCGCCTCGGTCCAGAACCGGTACAACCTCGGCGACCGGCGTGCGGAAAAGCTTCTCGACTTCTGCACCGAGCAGGGCATCGCTTTCATCCCGTGGGCGCCGGTCGACGCCGGCAATCTGGCGCGCCCGGGCGGCCCGTTGGAGAAGGTCGCCGCGAATCACCCGGGTGTGACGTCGGGCCAGCTCGCGCTGGCGTGGCTTTTGCGCCGGTCCCCGATCGTGGTCCCGATTCCCGGCACGTCGTCGGTCGCCCACCTGGAGGAGAACCAGGCCGCCGCGAACGTCGAGCTGACCGACGACGAATTCGAGACCCTGTCCGCAGCGGCCTGAGCCCGAGGGCGGTCTCGTGCGGGCCAGAAGTGCTGCCGGAGTCCACGCCTGGACCTGCCACCGGAGGAGAGCCCGGCAGCGCTTCTCGACGACTTCGTGCGATCCACGCGACCATCCGGGCCCAGCGAACACCGAGGTAGGACGTCAGGCGCGGATCGTCATCCGGGAGACCTTGCCGTCGGCGACGCGGAATGTATAAGAGACAG
>KL571297.1:34792-35226 GCA_000715855.1 Actinoplanes liguriensis | reverse complement strand
GGCTCGGGCCGGTGAAGCCGTTCCCGCCGACCGTCGCCCTGACCGTCGTCTCCCCGCTGTGTTCCCGCACCCCGTCGACCTGCAAGGTCACCCGCTTGCCGATGAATTCCCGGTCGCTCCAGTGCCGGATCGCCTCCGCGCCGTGGAACTCGCGCCCCCAGTCGTCGACCATGCCGTCGGCGGTGAACCCGGCCAGGAACGCGTCGATGTCGTTGCGGTTGGCCGCGTCCACCAGCCGCTGCACTGCCTCGTCCATCTTTTCTCCCTCGAAGTCACAGACATCACGACGCCGGCCGGTCAAGGGTTCACCCTGGCAACAACAGTTCCTCCCAGCTTCGAACGGAAGCGGCATAGTGTCGGCCGGTGAGTGTCAGGGACGAGATCCGGGACTTCCTGCTGTCCCGCCGCGCGCGTCTCTCGCCGGAGCAGGCGGG
>KL571297.1:33454-34577 GCA_000715855.1 Actinoplanes liguriensis | reverse complement strand
GCGTCGAGTACTACACGCGCCTGGAGCGCGGCAACGCCCGCGGCTACTCCGACGACGTGATCGCCGCGATCGCCCGCGCGTTGCAGCTCGACGACGCCGAGCGGGAGCACCTGTTCGATCTGGTCCACACCGCGAACGCCCGCCCTTCCAAGTCCGGCAAGACTGACAGTTCGCATCCACGGCCGGCCCTGCAGCGCGTCCTGGACGCCATGACCACGATCCCGGCCTACGTCTGGAACACCCGGCTGGACGTCGTCGCCACGAATCCCCTGGCCGAGGCCCTGTTCGCCCCCATGCTCAGGTCCACCCGCAATCAGGCGGCCTTCCTGTTCCTCGATCCGGAAGCGCCCGCCTTCTTCCCCGATTGGGAGTTGCTCGCGCACGACGCGGTCGCCGTCCTGCGCGCCGCCACCTCGCGCGACGGCCGCCTGCAGTCCCTGATCGAGCAGCTCAAGGCCAACATCACATTCCAAGAGCTTTGGCTTGCGTACGACGTGAGCAAGCGCCGCACCGGCGTCAAACGTTTCGTTCACCCGGTCGCCGGCCCACTCACGCTGACGTTCGAGTCGATGACCCTTTCCGGTCAGCCCGGGCTGCGCCTGTCCGCCGGAACGGCCGAGCCGGGTTCCCCGTCCGACCAGGCCCTGCAGTTTCTCGCCAACTGGTCTCTCACCCGCAAAGGATCCTGATGCCCGACACCGCCCTGCTCGTGATGGATGTCCAGCAGTCGGTCGTAGCCCGCTACCCCGACCCGGCGTACCTGCCTCGTCTGCGCACCGCCGTTGACGCCGCCCACGCAGCGCAGATCCCGGTGATCTACGTGGTCGTCGGTTTCCGCCCCGGCGCCCCGGAGGTGAACCCGGCCAACAAGATGTTCGGCCGTCTCGCCGGCCACGACGCCCCCGCCCAGGCCGTCGAGGTCCACCCGGACGTCGCTCCGCGGGCCGGCGACATCATCGTCACCAAGCGCCGGGTCTCCGCGTTCTCCGGCAGTGACCTGGACATGCTGCTACACGCCCAGCACCTCGACCACCTGGTGCTGACCGGTATCGCGACGAGCGGCGTGGTCCTGTCGACGCTGCGCCAGGCCGCCGACCTCGACTACCGCCTCACGGTCCTGGAA
>KL571297.1:32561-33201 GCA_000715855.1 Actinoplanes liguriensis | reverse complement strand
TCACGGTCCTGGAAGACGGCTGCCTCGACAACGACCCCGAGGTCCACACCGTCCTGACCAGCAAGGTCTTCCCCGCCCAGGCCGACGTCCTCACCGTCGCCACCTGGACGAAGTCACTCTGACAACCGACGCCCCGCCCGTGGCGGTGATCACCAGCGCCGGCCCCGGGCCGGCACTCACGGCTCATTCCGGCACCGAATCGAGCCCTGACTGCCAGCCGGAGGGCTTGAGCTGGCGGCGACGTAGTGGTCGCGGGGTGGGCTGGTCAGGGCTCGGGCTTCTCGGCCGGCTTCTGCTCCGGGGTGGGCGCCGGGGCCGGCTTGACGTGGCGGGGCGCGTCCTGGAGGTCGATCGGGCGCTCGATGTCGGGGCGCTAGGTGAGTTCGGGAAGTTCCTCGTTCTCGGTCATGAGCGGGACATACCCGGCCTTGGCGCTGATGAACTGGTGCAGCTTGACCCATTCGGTCTCGAAGAGCGCGCCGTAGACCCGGGCATCGTCGATCAGGTCACGGGCGCGACCGTAGTCACCGGCCAGGAACGCGGCGCCGGCGGCGGCGTTGGCCTGCCGTCCCGCGTCGCCCAGCTGCTCGTGGGTGGGGCCGGGCGTCTCCGGCAGGCCCTTCTCGGCGACCTGTTGCCG
>KL571297.1:27205-32378 GCA_000715855.1 Actinoplanes liguriensis | reverse complement strand
CTGTTGCCGCAGCCAGTCGCGTTCGGGCTCGGAGGCCTCGGCTATCTCGAAGACGTACGTCAGGCTGTCGCCGGCCACGTCGCGGTACGCGGGCGCCCACCGTTCCAGCGCGAGCAGCAACTCTCGTTCGCGGATTCTCGTGCGGCGTTCCTGCAGATCATTCTCGGCCAGCGCGGTCACTGGGCCTCCCCCCAACCAGAAGATCATTCACCTGCGGCGGCCGGGGATTCCCACGATCCCCGGCCGCAAAACGACACTCGCGGTAACGCTCAGATCACGGCCTTGCCGGCGTCCGGGAAGTCGGTCGTCGGCGCGAGCTCGCGGTTGCGCTCGAACTCGGCCTCGAAGATGCGCAGCTTGTCGCCGATCCGGCGGTACGCGTCGCTGCCCAGGATCAGCCAGTGCGGCGGGTTGGGCGACTTCACCGCGGTCCAGATCTCCTCGGCGGCCCGCTGCGGGTCACCGGGGAACACCTCCGGGCCGATGGTCTGCACGACGCTGCGGAACGCGCCGGCCGTCGCGCTGTAGTCCGGGATCGACTCGCCCGAGGCGAACGTGCGGTTCTCGATGCCGGTCCGGAACGAGCCCGGCTGCACGATCATCGCGGTCAGGCCGATCGGACCGATCTCCTGCCAGAGCGCCTCGGTCAGGCCCTCCAGCGCGAACTTGCTGGACGAGTAGAAGCCGTTGGCCGGCAGACTGGCGAAGCCGTCCATCGACGAGACGTTGACGATCATGCCCTGCTTGCGGGCACGCATGCCGGGCAGTGCCGCCCGGATCATCTCCACCGCGCCGAAGAAGTTGACCTCGAACAGGCGCCGGTAGTCCGCCTCGGTCTGCTCCTCGATCGCCCCGATGTAGTCGATCGCGGCGTTGTTCACCAGGTAGTCGATGCCGCCGAAGCGCTCCTGCGCCTGGGCGACGACGGTGGCACGCTGCTCGGCGTTCGTGACGTCGAGCCGTACCGGCAATGCTGTTTCGGGGTATGGCTCCGCGATCTCTTTGAGCGAGTCGAGGGTGCGGGCGGCGATGACAGCGTTGTCGCCGTTGCGCAGGACGTTCTCGGCGAGCACGCGTCCCAGGCCGGAGGAGGCGCCGGTGATCAACCAGGTCTGTGCGGTCATGACGGGGGGTCCTTTTCTCTCGGGTGGATCAGTTGGGGTAGTCGGTCTTACGGCTGAGGTCGGCCCACTTCTCGGCCTCCTCGTTGCGGGCGGCGCCGGCCTTCAGCGCGGTCGCGAGCGCGTCGGAGCCCAGCGGCAGCCGGCGCGGCGGGTCGTCCTGCTCGACGACCTCGACGATCACCTGGCCGGCGCGGTCCGGGTCGCCCTGCTGCTTGCCCTGCAGGTCCGCACGGAACTGGTTGATCTTGCCGACGGTCTCCGCGTAGTCCGGGCCGACCTCGTGCCGGACCATCGACGAGCCCTGCCAGTCGGTACGGAACGCGCCCGGCTCGACGATGATCACCTTGAGCCCGAACGGGGCGGTCTCGGAGGCCAGCACCTCGGAGAAGCCCTCGACGGCGAACTTCGCGGTCTGGTAGGCGCCCATGCCCGGGGTCCCGCCGACGCGCCCGCCGATCGAGGAGACCTGGACGAACGTGCCGCTCTTCTGCTCCCGCATGACGGGCAGCGCGGCCTTGCTGACGTTGATCGTTCCCCACAGGTTCGCCTCGACCTGCGCCCGGAAGTCGTCGTCGGCCATCTCCTCGATCGGAGCGCTGTTGGCGTAGCCGGCGTTGTTGACCACCACGTCGAGCCGGCCGAACGCCTCGACAGCGGCCGCGACGGCCGCCTTCGCCGCCTGCGGGTCGGTGACGTCCAGCGCCACCGCGCGCACCTGATCGGGGTACGCCTCCACCAGGTCCTTCAGGTCCTCGGGGCGGCGTGCGGTGGCGACCACGTTGGCGCCGGACTTCGCGACCTGCTCGGCGATCGACCGGCCCAGACCACGGGAGCTACCCGTGACCAGCCAAACCTTCGGTTCTGACATCGTTCTCTCCGCCTCTCGATGACGTTTCGGCTTACGTCATCGAGACTGCCGCGAAGAGATCGCCCGCGCCCCAGGGATAGTTACTGGTGCATCCCCGGGGCACCCGGGCCCGGGTCCCCTGCCTCAGGGCCGGTAGTAGATCTGGATCGAGCCGCCGACCAGTTCCCCCTTCTTGCTGGTCGACAGGATGCCGTCGAGCTGCTTGACCGCGTCCGCCGGCTTGATGTACTTGGCCGGGAAACAGGCGATGACCTCGACGGCCAGGCAGCGCTCGGAGATCGCGATCACGCCGTGCACCTGATCGAGCGGAACCCGGTACGGGTCACGCGCGTCGATCTTGTAATACGCCGGCTCGGCACGCCCCTTGTAGATCAGGAACACCGGCTGCCCCGGATACTTCTCCTGCAACACCTTGCCGAGCCGGCTCAGGTCCTGCCCCCAGTCGACGTTCGAGTCGGTCAGCACCTTGTGCGTCCCGTCGACACCACCGAACGCCTCGTTGGAGTAGGCGATGTAGTACGGGAACGCGTTCAGCGAACTGACCGCGACATACGCCGCGAGCAGGCCGGCGACCACGTGCACCCAGCGGCGGCGGAAGGCCAGGACGGCGGCCGCGACGACGGCCAGGATCACCGGCACGAAGATCGCATACCGGACACCCCAGTTACGCGACCCGGTCAGCGCGACACCGGTCAGCAGCAGGGTCGGGACCAGCACGTACGGCGCGACGGCCCGCAACCGCGGGACGGCCAGCACGGCAACCGTGCCGAGCAGCCAGAGCACGAGCATGCCGATCGGTTCCTTGATCAGCAGGGCCGCGAGCAGGTAGTACCACTTCGCGCCGACGTACGCCTCGCCGAAGAGGAACCCGGAGTACGTCCCGTGCTCGAGGTTGAACTGGTAACGCATGCCGTCCCGGAACGACAGCGGGTAGGGCAGCAGGTTGGTGACGTTCGCCTTGATCCCGGTGAGCGGGCCCACGTTCTGCGGCGAGACCCAGTGCATGCTCGGATCGATGATCAGGTAGGTGGCCCAGACCACGCCGATCGAGATCGCGACGACCCCCGCGGACGCCACGACGCCGATCGCGAGGGTCCGCAGCGCCCGGCGCTTCCCGAGGTGATGGGCCCGGCTCGCGTGCCACACCGACAGCAGCACGAGCAGCGCGGCGATCGGCACCGCGGGCAGCGAGCTCATCTTGCTCGCCACCGACGCGCCGAGCGCGAGACCGGCCAGAGGCAGATAGAGGTACGGCCGTGAGCGCGCCCGCCAGAGCAGCCACAACGTGGTCAGCAGGAAGCCGGCCGCCGGCATGTCCACGTTCGCGAGCGAGCCGTACGCGATCACGTCCGGCGAGAACGCGTACAACGCCAGCGCGATCAACCCGCCGATCGGGCCGGTCAGATCGCGCGCGAAGGCGAAAACCACCAGGCCGAACAGCAACGTCAACACGATCATCGGCAGGCGGGCGTGGAAGAGCACGCGGGTGGCGTCGTTGCCGTTCTCGAACAACGCCTGATGGCCGAGGGCCCACTGCCCGGTCGGGTACGGCTTCTGCAACTTCACATCGGTGAAGGCGAGGCCGGACGCGATGATGAGTTTTGCCAGGGGCGGGTGCTCGAAGTTGTAGGCATAACTGTGATCGTGGAGATAGACGACCGCGGTGCCGATGTAAACCGGCTCGTCCACGGTGGTCGCCTGCTGCCGGGCGGCCGTGATCATGCCGACCGCCATCTGGCCCAGGAACAGGACGACGACCACGAGAGTCATCCACGGCCGCCAGCGCGATCTCCGCGCGGGACCGTGGTCGAGCGGCTCCGGCCCCTGGTCGATCGGCGTCTTGTCGACCGGCGTCATCTCGGCCGGCGTCATCTCGTCCGGCGCCTTGCCGACCAGCGCCTTCTCGTCCGGCGCCTTATCGTCGGCGTCCGAGGACACCGTTTCCTGACTCATCGCGCCGATTCCTCCCCCGAGCCTGATTCGGCTTTGTTGAATCGGCCACCATACTCGCACGGGGTCGGCCACCGATTACGACAATGTTGCCGATTACCCCATGATGCTGAACCCGGGATGAAAAACCGAGATCAGACCCCTGATCGAGGAAATCGCCGTAAACGATCGAGGCCGCCGATCCACAGTAGGTATTCCGTCGCGCAAGATGAACGCGCACGTTCGATGTCCCCCGCAAGTGATGCATCTCCCGTGCGCGCCGAGTGGATAGGACGGTCGTCACTGGGTAGGTTGGTGACCATGGTCATGGACTCGGCGCGCGCTCTGCTGCACCGGTCCCTGTGCCTGTTGCGGGCTGTGCTGCTGGCCGTGTTCGGCGGCGCGCACCGGCCCCTCGACGACTCGCTTGTGGACTCCGGCGCGGCGGTTGCCGGTCCGGTGATCGGTCGCGAACGAGTCCTCGCCGAGCAGATCACCGCGTCGACCGGTGTCTCTCGCGCTCCTCCCGCACTTCTCGCGTAACCACGCTTGGCGGAGTCTCCGCCCCTGGTCAGCGCAATCCCGGCCGTTTCTCGGCGGCCGCGCTCTCGTCATTTGCTCCCCCGCTGGCCGCCCTACCGCCGGCCGCTCTCGTCATCTCCCTAGGAGTTCTCCGTCATGAATCTGGTGTCGCAGGTATTGCTCGCCGACTCGGCGCGACCGGTGGCGATCTGGCTGGTTCTGATCGTGGTGTCGATGCCCGCGCTGCTGCTGCTCGGCAGCCCGGAGGCGCTGCGGCACCCGAAGCTGGCCATGCTGGAGATCTTCGGTCAGGCCCGCAGCTACCAGCAGGAACAGGAACGTCTCCAGCGGGAGGCGGTCGAATCCGTCCGGTTCGCCGAGGAGGTGCAGGTCGCGGCGGCTCGGGCACACGAGTCCGCGCAGCGCTGGCAGGAGCTGTGGCGGCAGGCCGAGGAGCACGCCGGCGACGCGTGGCAGGCCTGGCAGGACGCCGAGGAACGACTCACCCGGGCACGGACGGCCTCCATGTTCGCCACCCCGGGCACGCCGCGGACCGCCGCCGAGTACGCCGACCGCGAGCGGTTCCTGCACCGCTCGCTGCGGGCCGCGGTGGACAGCGGTGACCTCCCGGCCTCGGCGTGGCGTGGCACCTGGGACCCGCGGCTGCACCCGGTCGAGCAGGAGTACGTGCTGCTCAAGGCGATTCGCGAGCACCGCCATGGCCTCTATC
>KL571297.1:26398-26975 GCA_000715855.1 Actinoplanes liguriensis | reverse complement strand
CTGCACACGACGCGCAGCTCGCCTTCGCGGCCCAGGACAGCCTGCGCGACGAGGCAGCCACCGCCGAGACGCGCGCCGAAGCCGTCCGCCGAAACCTCCCGTCCCGCAAGCGCCAGTTCACCCCGGCCCGCCGCGCCTGGGTCCAGCAGACCGCCTGACCCTCCGCCGGTCCGGCCACTCACGCCCGTCGCTCAAAGCTCGCGGCAGATACGGCCCCACGCTCACGCGAAGGCTCCACCCGCGGCCGGCGCCGTCGCTCGTCGGCCGGAGTCCGCGCCCGGGTCAGGCCAGGCCGGCGTCGTGGGCCAGGAGCGCGATCTGCGTCCGGTTGTCCAGGCTGAGCTTGGTCAGGATGTGCGAGACGTGGGTCTTCACGGTCGCCAGCGTCATGTCCAGCGCCCGCGCGATCTCCGTGTTCGACCGGCCCTGCCCGATCGCCACCACCACGTCGCGCTCCCGTGGGCTGAGCGCCGCCAGCGTGGCCTTGGCCTCGGCGAACGCCCCCGCCTGAACGGCCACCCGGTCCATCAACCGGCGCGTGATCCGCGGCGACAGGATCGGCTCTGTCTCTTATACA
>KL571297.1:25923-26174 GCA_000715855.1 Actinoplanes liguriensis | reverse complement strand
AGATGTGTATAAGAGACAGCTGCCGAACCGCTTCGGCGATCCGCGCCGGAGGCGTGTCCTTGAGCAGGAAGCCGCTCGCCCCCGCGCGCAGCGCGTGCAGGATGTTCTCGTCCGCGTCGAACGTCGTCAGCACGATCACCTCGGGCGGCCGCGGCCGAGCCCGCAGGCGCCTGGTCGCGGTGATCCCGTCGACACGCGGCATGCGCAGGTCCATCAGCACGACGTCGGGCCCGTGCGCATCCGCGGCGGCC
>KL571297.1:24416-25677 GCA_000715855.1 Actinoplanes liguriensis | reverse complement strand
CAGAGATGTGTATAAGAGACAGACCGCGATCCCCGGCGCCCCGTCCAGCATCATCGTCAGGCCCGCGCGCACCAGCGCGTCATCGTCCACGACAAGCACGCGCACCGGTTGAGTCACGTCGGCCATGGTATCGACGCATAAAGATAAAGACCTCCGGCCACCTCGAACCGACCACTGCATCCGCCCCCGGCACCAACCCCACCCCGGCCACCGCATCCACCCGCAAAGACGAAACCCGCCGCCGACCCCACCCCGGCCACCGCATCACCCACAAAGACCGAGCCCGCCACCAACCTCCAGCCCCCTCACTCCGGCCACGGTATTGACGCGTGGAGATGGAACTCGCCCGCGACCTCCTGATGGTCGAGCCGGCCCCCGGCCAGCTGAACACGCTCGGTGAGGCCGACCAGCCCCGCTCCCCCGGACCAGCCGGGCGGCGCGTGCCGATCCGGGGTCAGCGCATTGCGCACCTCGATTTCCAGCCCCGCGCCGGGCCCACCCCGCAGAGCGACCCGGACCGGCTGCCCCGCCGCGTGCTTACGCGCATTGGTCAGGCCTTCCTGAATCACCCGGTACGCCGTACGCGCGATCGCCGGCGGCGCCTCCCCCGGCTCCTCCACCGCGTCGTCGACCTCCACGTCGGTGCCCGCCGAGCGGGACTCCTCGACCAGCCGCGGCACGTCCGCCAGCACCGGCTGCGGATGAACCCCGTCTCCGTCCGGCGGGTCGTCGTCGCGCAACAACGAGATCACCTCGCGCAACTCCTCCAGCGCCTGGTGCACCCCGTCGCGCACCACGCCGGCCGCCCGCGACATCTGCTCGGGAGACGAGTCCGGCCGGAACTCCATCGCCCCTGCGAACGTCGCCAGCAGGGACAATCGATGCGCCAGCACGTCGTGCATCTCCCGGGCGATCTTCCGGCGCTCCAGCATGCGCGCCTCGGCCACCCGCCGGCCCTGCTCCGCCTCGGCGCGGCTGGCCCGCTCGTGCAGCGACCGGATCAGAGCCTCCCGCGCCCGGGCCCACGCACCCCAGCCGAGCAGCGCACCATACGCAATGGTGATCAGAACCAGCCACCACCCGTAGGGCATCGCACCATTCGACCGCCACCAGCCCTGGACCGCGTGCGCCGCGATGCCACCGGCCGCCACCGCGATCCCGGTCGGGAACGGTCTTCGCCGGGCGACCTGCAGCGCCCCGATCGGGGCCGGCGGGGTCGCCGCCGGCGAGAGCGCGGCCAGCACGCTGAGCACGGCCGCGG
>KL571297.1:21972-24225 GCA_000715855.1 Actinoplanes liguriensis | reverse complement strand
GGCGGGCACCGGCCGCCACAGCACCATCGGCGCCAGCGCCCAGCTGAGCAGGCCGGCGACCACGTCGAGCGCGAACAGCGGACCGAGCGGATGCCCATTCCACCAGGACACCAGCGTGCTGACGATCAGGACGGCCGCGGCGCCGAGCACCGAGCCGATGGCGGCGGCGGGAAGGTCACGACGGTCAGCTGTGGTCACGCGGCGAGGTTAACCGGGCCGGAGACGGCGCCGACACCTTCTAAAGTAGTAGGCCACCCTTCCAAAGGAGGGTGCCGGCGATGCCGTCGGTCCGATGTGGCCACCGCCCTGCGACGGCCAAGCTCATCGGCATGACGAACGAGACGCACACCGCAGCCACCACCCCGGCCCGCACCGCAGGCCGCGCCATCACCGTCGCCGCCGGAACCGCCGGGGCACTGCTCCTCTGGGCCGTCGACGGCCCGTGGGCCGGCACCGACCTGGCCGTCCGCCAGGGCAACAGCGTCCAGCACATCGGGCCGGTGGCGGTCTTCCTCACCGCTCTCCTGTCCGGGCTCGCCGCGTGGGGCCTGCTGGCACTGCTGGAACGCACGACCCGCCGCCCCGCCCGCATCTACCGCATCGTCGCGACGGTCATCCTGCTGATCTCGCTGGCCGGTCCGCTCGGCAGCGGCATCGGGATCGGCTCGAAGCTGGGCCTGCTCGCCATGCACCTGACGGTCGGACTGGCCCTGATCATCGGCCTCCCCGGCCGCCGCAACTGCCGCTGACAACCGATGCCCCGGATCGGGAGTACCCACTCGTGGGTCTCCATCGATCCGGGGACGGCCTTGCCCTCCCCCACATCGATGCCCGATGGTGGGGCAGAGCCGGTTTCACCATGGGGGTTTGTGTGATCGCGGATCGGCAGAACACTCCGGAGATTCTCACCCTGGTCCGCGCCATGACGAGTGCCCACAACCAGGTGCAGAGGCTCGAAGCCGTCCGGTTGGCGATCTCCGTGCTGGTGGCGCTGACCTCGGTGTTCGCGGCCGCGAGACCCGGGCTGGCGACTGTCGTGGCCGCCCTCGGCGCGGGCTGGGCACTGTTCAACGGTCTCGGGGTCTCAGCCTGGATTCAGGGAGGCACCGCCCGTGCCGCCCTGTTGCAGGAACTGTTCGACGTGACGTTGTTCCGGATGGAGTGGAACGCGATCGCCGCCGGCGACCCGCCGTCTGCGGCCGAGGTCAGCCGCTTCGCCCGCCGGTACCGCGGCCCGGACGACGTCATCGTGGACTACTACGAGATCCGCGACTTCCAGGATCTGCCGGCACCGTTCGACGTGCTGGCCTGCCAGGTGCAGAACCTGCACTGGGGGACCCGGATCCGCCGCCGATTCGCCGGGCTGGTTCTCGCGCTCGTGATCGGCTGGCCGCTGACCGGCATGATCGTCGGTGTGCTGTTGCGGACGCCCGTCGACCAGCTGTTGCTGATCTGGTTCCTGCCGGCTCTGGGCGCTCTGCTCATGGCATCGGAGCTCTACCGGCGCCAGCGCGATGCCGCGGCCTCCCGGACCCGGGTGCTGGGGCTCGTGCAGCGCCGGATCGCGGACCGTCTCACCCGGCCCGGTCCACCTGACGACCTGCTCGTGCTGGCCCGTCAGGTCCAGGACAGCTCTTCGCGAGCCGTCGCACGCAGACACGCGTGCCGGACTGGTTCTTCCGACGATTCCGGCCACAGGACCGCCTGGACTTTCAGCGCGAGATGACTGAGCTGGCCACCTCGGTGGCACGCGTATATCCGCGGACGGCCCCACCGCCGCCACCATCGCCATAGACGCAGCGCGATGGTTACAGTACGGAGAGAAGGCCCATCCCCGCTTCGTCGCGGTCCACCGACACGCGGCTGCGCCGACGCGACCCCGGCACGTCCGGCGCGTCCACAAGGAGGCTTCCGTGCATCAGCAGTCCTCGTCCCCGGAGCCGTCCCTGCCGGCCGAGCCGCCCGTCCCCATGGAGGAGGCCGAGGCGGTCGCCGTTGACGTGACCGGTCGAAGCATGCTCGACCTGCTCCACGAGCCGGGATCGGAGGTGGCCGAGTCCATGCGCAAGCTGGTGAACGAGGTCCAGTACCGCCAGGCCACGGTGTCGAGCTTCGGCAGTTTTCTGCGATGACGTTGCCGGCGCGCAGGCACCGGCTCTCCTCGGCACAGGTCACCGACATCGCGTGGGGCAGGCCCGACCATCAGACCATCCAGGCGATCTACGCGGCCGACGACAGCCTGTCTCTTATACA
>KL571297.1:18667-21752 GCA_000715855.1 Actinoplanes liguriensis | reverse complement strand
CTGGAGGCGCTGTCGGTGCTGGACGCCGCGCAACGGCGCGACGACCGGCGGGTCACCGAGTTGTTGCGCATCAGCTGGCTGGGATCCTGGGCCGCTGATCAGCTCACCCGGCCCAACGCGGCGAAGGAGGCGGTGAGTCCGCTCGGCGCCCTGGCCGCGGTTGCCGCGCTGCATACCGGGATCGACGCGCGCCTCTCCGCCGACGTCGTCGCGGGCGAGCTGCATCTGCCCGGCATGGGAACGCTGGCCATCGCGGAGCACCCGAACGCCCAGGTGGTCCTCGATGTGCACGACGGCCGGATCGACGTCCTCGTCGCCGGTGGCCGTCTCCGGCTGCCGACCACGCGTACGCATGACTGGTCACCTGTCCGCGTGCTCGCAGGGGACGGCCTGCACGTGCTGTTCGACGATCGACATCCGGGGCGGGACTGCTTCAACGAACCGCCGGAGCGACCGCTCCCGGAGGAGACGTTTCGCCGGTGGCGCCGGGTGGTCCTCGGGGCGTGGCGGCTGCTGACCAGGATCGCCCCGGCCGTCGCTGGGCAGATGTCCCAGGGATTCCGGGTCCTCGTACCCCTGGCACCGTCACCGCACGGCGAGGAGACGACGATCAGTTGTGCGGACGCCCTCGGCGCGATCGCCACCACGGCGCCGTCCGACCCGGCCGAATTCGCGATCGCCCTGGTCCACGAGTGGTCCCACACGCTGCTCAACGGCCTGCTCGGCTTCGTCACGCTGCACGCCGCGGCCGCCGACCCACCCCTGTATTTCGTGCCCTGGAGGCCGGACGCACGACCCGTCAGCGGCGTGCTCCATGGAACATTCGCATTTCTGGCGGTCGCGGAGACCTGGCGGGCGCTACTTGATCATGGTGACCTGGCCCGCCAGGCGGCGATCGAGTTCGCTCTGCGCCGGATGCAACTGGCCGAGGTCCTGGCCACGTTGCCGGCTGTCCCGGAGCTCACCGCCCAGGGACGCCGATTCGTCGAGATCCTGCGGCAGCGCCACGGCGCGCTGATGGACATCACGCTGCATCCGGAGACGATTGCCCAGGCCACCGTCCGGATCGCCCATCAACGCGCCGCCTGGGCGCGGCACGAGCGGTCGTGACCGCCGGACCGCAACCGAGGGCGGATCCGGCGGTGACCGTCGTCAGGTCGGCGGCGCCTCGATGTCGCACTCCGCCCGCTGCCCCCGGATCGCGTCCAGGGTTGCCGGGTGATTGGCGCCGAGCACACTGCTGATCGTCTTGCACACCTGCTCGAACAGGGCCTGACCGCCGGCCTCGTCACCGATGGCGATCTTGTTCAGCGCGGCGTTGACCGCCACCGCCAGCGTGTCCGGGTGCTCGCTGCCTCGCGCCTCGACCGACCTCTGGAAGGTGCGCCAGGAGAGCTCGGCCGCCTCCTCGGCGGAACCGGCCAGGAACAGGTCCTCGGCCAGGTTTGTCGCTGCCGCCAGCGCATAGGGGTGCATCTCGCCCAGCTGCTCGGTGAGCTTGGTCAGGGCGCTGTCGTCGAGACGCCGGGCCTCGTCGTGATCACCCGCGGCGCGCAGCGCGATGGCCAGGTTCACCTTGGCGGCAAGAGTCAGCGGGTGATCGTCCGAGAACACCTCACGATAGACATCCGCCGTCTCCCTCAGGAGCGTACGAGCCTGATTGATCTCGGTCGATCCACAGGACCGCAGAACGAGGGCGTAGCTGCTCTTGGCCGCGAGGGTGTGCTCGTGCGTCGGCCCGAAACGGGTGAAGTGGTCGTGGTAGTTCTGCCGCGCGTTGTCCCGGGCGTCGGCGAGAAAGCCGTTCTTGCGCAGCGCCATCGTGAGGGTCCGGGTCGCCAGCAGCAGGTCCCGGTGCCGCAGCCCGAACAGTTCCCGGTACTTCGGAACGGCCGTGCGCAGCAGATCGAGGGCCTGCCGGTATTTGCCGAGCCCGTAGTAGTCACGGGCGAGGTTCTCCACCGAGTGCAACGTACGCGCGTCGCCCTCCCCCGCCTCTGCGCGGTACATCTCCAGCATATCCTCGTCGACCTGCGCCGCTTCGGCGAAACGCCCGAGATGCCGCAGGCTGACCGCGAGGTTCTTCTGCGCCCGCCAGGTCATCTCGTCGTCGACACCACGAACCCGCAGGTGCCGGGCCACGTTCTCCTCGTCCCGGCGCAGGGCCTCGGACATGTGGCCCTCGAGGCGCAGGTCCACACCGAGGCCATTGGCGGTGAACAGGGTGTGTTCGTGGTCCTCGCCGAACTTCGGGCTGCGGCGCATCCGCTCGAACGAGTCGGTGTTCAGCCGACGGGCCCGGCTCGTGCGTCCGAGCATCCGGTAGGCATTGGCGAGATGGCGCTGGACGAGCAGGGTCGCCTCGTCGTCCTCGGCGAGCCGGTCGTGCTCGATCTCCTCGTTCCATCGTTCGAGCGCCACCTCGCCGAGGTGCTGGCTCGACTCGTAGTCCCCGATGATCAGGAAGTATCGCGTCTGGTCGACGACGACCATCCGAGCGTTCTCCTCGGTGGCGTCGATCAGGCGGGCCGCCTCGACGTGCGGGGCGATCTCCTCCAGCAGCGCCCAGTTGACCGGCTCGTCAGGGTATCCGGGATTCGCCGCCGCCAGGAGGCGCTGCGCGTTGCGCCGGCTCTGGTGACGCCGCTCCTCGATCAGCTCATCGCGCAGCACCCGCTGCGTCAGCCGGTGGACCTGAATCCGCTGCTTGTTGTCGACGCGGGCGAGGCCGAGCTCGCGGATCGTCTTGATGGCCCGGTTCAGGTCGATCGGACGATCGAGCGCCTGACGCAGGGAATCACTGAGGCCGCCGCTGCGACCGGCCCGCAGGAGGGTCACCGACACGGGTTCCGGGCCGAGGAACGCGAACAGCTCGAGCAACTCCGCGGCGGCCGGGAACTCGTCCCGCAGGCGGTGGACAGCGAGCTTCAAGTAAGCGTAGACGGTCTGCGGATAGTCGATCGGCTTGCCCTCGGAGAGCAGATCCTCGACATTGGCGTCGAACAGCTCCAGGTACTCCGCGACCGGCATCCCTGTCGCCGAGTGCCAGTTGCCTGCCTGCTCCAGCGCGAGCGGCAGGGCACCA
>KL571297.1:17356-18409 GCA_000715855.1 Actinoplanes liguriensis | reverse complement strand
TCACCAAGCTTGTCGGCGAGCCGGTCGGCGTCCGCCTCGGCAATCCCGCGGCCGTGCCTGCGCAGCAGTTCGATGCTCTCCGCCCGCTCGAAAACGTCCACCTCCAGCGCCTTGCCCCGGGCCGACCAGGCGGCGGCGTTGCGTGAGGTGACGATGACGTGCCCGACACCCGTGGACGGCATCAGGCCGGTCAGCGCCGCGGGGTCCTCCACGTTGTCGTAGATCAGCAACCACTTGAAGGAGCTGGTGGACAACGCTTCGAGCACCAGCGCGGTGGTCACCTTCGCGTCCAGCTCCACCGGGGTGCCCAGCCGCTGCGCCATCTGGGTGAGTGAGGCCCGAACCTGGCCGGCCGAGTCGGCGTTCATCCACCACACCAGCGGATAGTCCGCCAGGTGCCGGTAGGCGAACTCGATGGCCAGCTGTGTCTTGCCGACCCCGCCGAATCCGTGCAGCGCCTGTGGCACCACCGAGACCTCCCGGCTGGTCCGCAGCGCGGCTTCCAACTGGGCAAGCAGGTCTCGGCGTCCGGTGAACGCCGGATTTCGCTGCGGTAGCACATGTATGGGACGCGGCACCGTGGCGGCGCTCTCGGACGGCACTGTGGGGGAAACCGGCAACGGGGCCAACACGGCGGAGCCTCCCGGCGAGAAGTCGTTATGGGGGACAGGTCTGATGACCCCGGAATTATCTGAGCCGGACGCCGATTCTCCCATCGACAGGCCGGAGGGCGCGGCCGGTTCACCGCCAAAGCGTCGAGTCAGGGCGGAACAAAGGCCCCGAATCCGCTCGTCTGGGTACAAATTCTTATTTCCGGTGTCGCTCACCCATTGGTGGAGCCGCAGCCCGGCCCCTCCTGGCGCCTTGTGCGCGAGGCGCTCGGCATACAGCATCGGTGGCGCGAATCCGCCCCAGGCGTCGATGTCCCGCTCGACGGCTCGGATGACCGCCAGCGGATCACGCCAGTTGGGTTGCGTCGTCACCGCCGGAGAATCGGCCATCTCGGTGTAGGTGTGCCGCAGCGCCTCTGCCGCCACCCCACCGAGGATGGCC
>KL571297.1:16323-17120 GCA_000715855.1 Actinoplanes liguriensis | reverse complement strand
AGATGTGTATAAGAGACAGGGCCAGTGGAGTGGACGGCGGATCGTGACGGCCTCACGCGGCTGATACCGGTTGTGCTGCCGGAGGAATGCGCCACTGGCCTGGCCGGCCAGCCGGAAGAACCACCACCGGCTCTCCTCCGGCATGCTGGTGAAGGAGACGAACTGCAGAGCGGTGGCGATCACCGAGAGCAGGTACTGCGAACGCCAATCACCGAGCTTCACGGACTTGATGGCCTCGTTGCCGGCTCGATAGATCGCCTCGAGCGTCTGCCCGAACAAGGCGCTCAACCGCTGCGGTGGCCGCCACGGTTCCAGGACGAACGACAGCAACGCGTCCTGCTCGTCGGCCCGCAGGTCTCGAATGCTCGGCGCCACGACCGACAACATCAGGGTGACGGGGTCCCGGGTCATGGGCGCCTCGGGCTCGAATGTCGACAGGTCCACCAGCCGGAAGTTCGCCGTCTGATAGGCGCCGTACGCCTTCGGCACCAGGACATTCTCGGTGTGCAGGTCGCCGTGGGCGAGACCGACGACCGCATCGATGGGCAACCGGGCGGCCAGCGACTCGTCGGTCATCATCAGCAACGGGTTCGGCATGTCGACCGGTCTCGGTCCACTCTCGTCGCGAAGATAGCGGAATCCTGAGCCGAGCAGCCCGAGCGACGCGCCCAGCGACTCGATCGAGGCGCCCGGGCTCAAGGTGCGCCCGAACTCGCGGACCAGGAACTCGCCGACGGTGGTCGGCGACGACTTGATGCGGCCGAGGTTCCAGCTCTGAATGATTCCCTCGACGACGG
>KL571297.1:12097-16087 GCA_000715855.1 Actinoplanes liguriensis | reverse complement strand
GGCCTGACCGACCAGATGGCGCTGGAAGAACTCGGGACTTGAGTGCGCCTGCGCGGCCTGATGCGCGCCCGGCTCCTCGACCGCCCCACCGGGCGGGCAGGCCTTGACGATCACCTGGCGATCCGACTCGCCGGGCGTACGGACCAGGACCGCGGCGAGCCTCGCACCCGTGTACCCGTTCGCCGTCCACGGCGGATTGGTCAGCCGCACCTCCCGGCGCAGCTGCGCCGCCCATTCGCGTAGAGCGGACGCGGCGAGGCCGCCGAGGGCATCCCCCAGCGTGTCCGGCTTTCCTTGCACTGCCATGCCGCCCCTAACGTCACTGCACGGCCTGGTGCGCCCATGGATGTGACGACGGCAACGTCGAGCCGACGTCACGCTCACCGTATCGATGCGCGCTCGACCACAGCAACCCGATGGCCGACACCGGTGGATCCCCGAGCTCGATGGCGGACCCGATTCGGACTACTGCCCGCGTACACAACGACTGTCGGCCCACCGGGCTATGTGTCCGATCATGGACACGCCCGGGCTCGGGTGGCTCGGGTGAACTGGTCGTCCCAGCGGCGGGGGAACGGGAGCATGCGGTGTTTCGGGCGCCACGGGCGCATCTGGCGCACGATGTTGAAGCCGGCGGCGGAGATCACGCGGTCGGCGTGGGCGAACAGCGGCCACACCGGGTAGACGTCGATGTGGTCGACGTCGGCGGGTGGCTTGAGCGGCGACGCCACGAGGAGCCGTGGGGTGTGGTTCTCCAGGGTGGCGCATTCACGGGCGTACGCGATCAGTTCTTCGATCTCTGACATCGGGCCGGCGTGCGGAATCAGCCAGGTCCCGGGGGCGAGCGGCGCCGAGGGCGAGGCCGGCGGATCAGTCAACTCCAGCGGGGCGACATTTCCCGATATTTCGGACAGTGATGCCTGCTGCGTCGCACCCAGCTCCTCCACCGTCCAGACCTGATCGAAACGCACCGGCTCCGCCGAATAATTGCGCAGCGAACGAGCGAGCAAAACCGTCCGAACCCCGTCCGGAACCCGCAGCTCCCCATCGATCCCGCCCGGAAAAGCGTCAACCACAAGCGTCGAGGCCCGCAGTTCCCGGAGTACGTCCGAAACCGCCCCGCCAACCACCCGATGCGGCCCGGCCACCCGGGGATCGGCCGCGAACGGCGAAGCACTCACGATGGTCGCGGGCGCATCCCCGTGCACGGTGTGCAGATAGGCGCGGATCCGGGTCAGATGCCCGAGCCCGCCTCCTTGCGCATAGCAGACGATCACTGCGACGCGGCCAGCACCTTCAGATAGCCGTCCGTCTCGGTAGCCACGTCGAACCGTTCCCGGACCCGTCGCGCCCCGGCCGCTCCCAGCGCCGCGAGCTCGTCGTCCGTGGCCAGCGCCGCCCGGTGCAGCGCCGCCCGGCAGCCGTGCGCGTCACCGGCCGGGAACCGGAAGCCGATCTCGTCGTCGACCAGGTCGGCGAGACCTCCCGCGTCCGAGGTGAGCAGTGGGATTCCCAGTGCGGCGGCTTCCAGTGCGACGTTGGGCAGGCCGTCATAGAACGAGGGCAGGGCGACCAGGTCACAACCGGCGTACACGGAAAGCAATTGATATCGGTCCTGAAACGGCAGAGCGGTGAACTCGACCGACGGCTGCGCCGCGAGCCACTCCTCGATGCCGGGCTCCAGCTCGCCGGCGAGCACCACGTGGAAACGCGAAGCGTGACGTCCGGCAACGAGGGCGTCGAGCAGAAGACGTACACCCTTTTTGTTCTTCAATTGGCCGATCATGCCCAGCGTCCGCTTGCCGAGCGACGCGCGCCAAGCCGAAGCCCGATCGCGTTCCGACGGCAGGATCTGCCAATCATCCGCGTCAATACCGTTGGCGACCCAGGTGACCGGGACGCCCGGCGCGAGCGCGGAGACCTGCGCGGCGGTGCCGGCGGCGACCACGCACACGTGGGCGGACGCACGCAGGGCCTCGAGCACCACCGGCTGGCGGCGCAGCGAGAACATCCCGGTGTCGAAGTCGTTCCCCCGAAGGAGCGTGACAAGCGGCAACCCGGCCCACGCCGCGTAGATCGGCGCCGACAACAGCGGATATGTCCCGCCGAATGCGACAACGTGAGTATAAGTCGAGCTGGAACGCGAAATTTCCAGCCACAACGTGCGCAGCGCGTGCTCCGGATCCTCCCCCAGCGCTACCGTCCGGACCCCGGGCACCTGCTGAACCGCCGACCGCCGGCTCAAGTGCACCACGTCCACGGCAACCCCGGCCGACCGCAACCCCCGCACGATCCGATCGCACGAGTTCGCCATCCCACCCGGGCTGGGCGGATAGTTCTCGGTCACCCAGAGCAGCCGCATCAACTGTCCACCAGCGCGTCGGACCCGTCGTCAAGATAATCCTGGTTCGCGCCGGCGCCCGGGTCGAACGGCGCGCGGTCGTAGGAGTCGAACCCGGTGTACCAGCCGGCGTCGGAGTATTCCTGCGAGGTCCGGTGCCGGTGGGTACGCCGCCGGTAAGCGGCCGCCGCTGCGGGATGTCCGACCTGGTTACGGGCCGCGGCGCACTCCGGGCAGAGGCCACCCTCGGTGATGTGGTTCGCGCAGAGCGCCCGCCCGCAGGACGGACACCCCGCGACCGCCATCACGCCGCACTTGCCCAGCGTGAAGAACCCGGTCGTGACCGTGCAGGGCGTCATGCGATCCCCCGATTCTCGGACGTCCAGCGGAACGGCTCGGTGGCCACCGACAGGATCCGGTCGACCTGTTCCTGCCCGCTCGCCGGCATGCGGGTCAGTTTGGCGGCGGCCAGGATGCTGCGGCGCTCGCCCTCGCGCACGAACGCGCCGATCCACGGTGGCGGCGGTGTCGCGGGCACCCGGCTCACGGCGTCGACCGGCAGGCGGCGGCGCACGCGGATGGTCTGCACGACCTTGCTCTTGCGCTTCCACTTGGTCTTGCCACGCGGATTGCGCTTGGTGATCTTGCGTTTGCGCTCGCGGTCGACGACGAGGATCTCCAGGATGCTGCCGTCACGCAGTTCGCCGCGCAGCCGCAGCCACGGGTCGACGACCCAGGCCTCGCTGGCGGACCTGATCGGCGGGCGCACCGCCAGCTTGCGCTCCGGGCCGGTCTTGCCCGGCACGTCCCGTCCCCGCAGATCGGCGGTGACCGCGAGGGTGCCCTTGGGCCCGAGGTCCGAGCAGATCTCGATGATCAGCGGCACCAGCACATCCAGGGTGCGGGCCGGCAGCGCCCATTTGCCGCGCTTCACCAGCCCGGCGTGCCGGTAGAGGCTGTCGATCAGCGCCGTCCAGCCCTGCGCGGGTTGCGTCGCGGCGAACCCGCGCTCGTGCACCAGCGCCTGGTGCAGCGGATGGAACCCGGCCAGGGCGGCCTTCTGATCGCGCCAGAACATGATCGGACCGTATCAGCGACCCTCTACCTGGTCATAGACGGCGGCCAGCCGATGACGCACGTCCGACCAGCTGATGACGCGCTGCCGGGCGCGCGCCGCGAGATCGCGGGCCGCGTCCGGGTACTCCAGCATCACCCGGATGGCGCGGGCCAGCTCCGCGGGGCGGTCCGGCGGCACGAACCGGCCGTCGTCGCCGAGCACCTCGCGGATCACCGGCAGGTCCGAGGCGACGACCGGGGTCCCGGCGGCCATCGACTCCCACACCTTGATCGGGCTGCACCCCTGGTCCAGGTTCCGCGGGCTCGCGGTCAGCGGCGCGACCGAGACCTCGGCGTTCGCCAGCCAGGCCGCGACCTGCTCGTGCGGCAGCGTGTACTGCCACCGCACCCGGTCGCCGAGGCCGAGCCGCTCGGCGAGTCGGAGCAGCGGGCGGGCCCGGTTCGGCGACACCGACGAGCACACGACCAGGTGCAGATCGGGCAGGTCGGCGAGGCGCGCGAACGCCCGGAGCAGCACGTCGACGCCCTGCCACGGCTGCAGCGCGCCGACGTAGATCCTGTCTCTTATACAC
>KL571297.1:11276-11872 GCA_000715855.1 Actinoplanes liguriensis | reverse complement strand
GCGCCTCCGCCGGTCGCGGCAGGCCGGCCGGCACCGGGTCCGCCCCATTGGGAATCAGGTGTACGCGATCCGGCGCGGCCCCGCGATCGACGACGGCCTTCTCGATCACGGACGACGGCACGACCACCGCCGCGGCCCGCCGCAGACAGTCCTGCTCCAGCGAACGGATCTTGTCGAGGGTGGTGGGCGCGACCATCGGCCACGCGTACGGCAACTCCACCGACGGCAGCCCGTTCGCCTCGTAGACCATCCGGCCGGTCACCGGCAGGGCGCTCCACGGATCGCGCACATGACACAGGTCGAGCGTGTCCCGATGCGGCGCGAGCTGCTCGGCGACCCACGCCGTGAACGCCTCGGCCCGGTCGATCAGGTTCGGCACCACGGCGGTGAACCGGACGATCTCGACACCGCCCTCGCGCTGGTAGGCGGGCAGTTCCCCACCGCCGAGCACGCACAGCAGCCCGCCGCCGTAGCGCTCGAACAACTCGGCGGCCATGTGCCGGATGTGCACGGCCGAGCCCTTGGCGGACGGGAACCGGTCGAACGCGACGTAGGCCGCGCGATGAGAGTCAGACACTGTCTCTTATACACATCTC
>KL571297.1:6902-11038 GCA_000715855.1 Actinoplanes liguriensis | reverse complement strand
GGAGCCGCTCGGCGCGGCCGGTGCCGGCCCAGGTGCGGGTCACGTCGCCGGGCGCGGGGTCCTTCGGCACGGTCGGCGACGGCGTGCCGAGCAGGGTGCCGATCCGGTCGAGCGCGTCACGCAGTCCGGCGGACCCGGGGTGGCCGACGTTCAGGACCGTTCCCGCCGGCAGGGGCACGGTTGCGGCACGGATCGTCGCGTCCACGACGTCGTCGACGAACGTGAACGAACGCCGCTGGCCACCGTCGCCGTAGAGCGGGGCGGGCGAGTCGTTCAGCGCCGCCTCGATGAAACGGTGGAACGCCATGTCCGGGCGCTGCCGGGGCCCGTACACGGAGAAATAGCGCAGGATCACGGCCGGCATGCCCTCGGCGGACGCCCGCTGGACCAGCCGTTCCGCCTCGGCCTTCGATTGCGCGTACGGACTTCGCGGGTCCAGCCCGTCGTCCTCGGTGGACGGGCTCGCGGCGTCGCCGTACACCGACGAGCTGGAGGCCAGCACGAATCGCGGCTGTCGCCGGGCGCACGCCGTGAGCAGCCGCGCGGTCACGGTCACGTTCTCCCGGTACGTCCCGGCTTCGCCCGGTCCGAACGAGCTGCGCACGCCGGGGCGCCCCGCGAGGTGCAGCACCACGTCCGCGTCGGCGATCAGCCCGAGATCGTCGGTGGCGAGATCACATTCGGTCAAGGTGACTCCGGCGCGGGCCAGCTCGGCACGGTTCTCCGCCGCGGCTGCCGGGGACGCGTTCCGCCCGGGCGCATCGATCGCGAGGACGTCGAACCCCTGCGTGATCAGCGCGAGCACGAGGTGACTGCCGATGAAACCGGCCGCTCCTGTCACCACCACCCGCACACCCGGCACTCTATTCGACGAGGCCGGCCGCGGTCAGCGCCACGTGCCGGGCCAGCAGATCCGCAGCCGTGTCCGCGTCCCGCGCCAGCGCCGACTCCTCCAGCGCACGATGCTCCCCGAGGTGGTCGCGCGGCGGCGCGAGGTCGGTCGCCCAGACCCGGACCAGCTCGCTCGCGACCCACAACCGGTCGAACGTCTCCAGCATCATCGCGTTGCCGCAGCCGTCCAGCAGCGCCCGGTGAAACTCGCGGTGGGCGGCGGTCCAGGCATCTTTCTCGTACGCCGGGGTCCGCGCGAGCCGATGGTGTGCCGCCCGCACCCGCGCCTCCCACTCGACGTCTCCCCGTTCGATCGCCAGGCGCAGCATCGCGGGCTCGAACGTGGCGCGCGCCTCGGCCAGGTCCTGCCAGCGCCGGTCGGACGGGGTGGGCACCGCGAACCCGCGGTTGGTGAGCCGGTCGGCGAGCCCGTCCCCGACGAGGCGGACGAGCGCTTCGCGGACGACGGCGAGGCTCACGCCGTACGTCCCGGCAAGCTCTTGGGGTTTGAGCGCCGCGCCAGCGGCGAAGTGACCGCACAGGATCGCCTCCCGGAGGGTGGTGTAGACCCGTTCCGAGAGCATCTGCTTCGCCTCGACCATGACGAGCATCGTAGACCATTTGTTGGATAATCGATTTTCGGTGCTATGGTCGATCTCGTCAGACCGTTCCTGGAAGGACCACCGCATGAACGACCCGTTCGCCCGTCATCCCGAGACGGGCACTTTCACGGTCACCAGCAGCACCGTCGGCGACGGCGGCGCCTGGAGCCAGCCGCAGTACTCGGGGGCGTTCGGCGTCCCCGGCGGTGAGGACGTCTCGCCGCAGCTCTCCTGGTCCGGCGCGCCCGAGGGCACGAAGAGCTACGCCGTCACGATCTACGACCCGGACGCGCCGACCCAGTCCGGCTTCTGGCACTGGGCGGTCGCCGACATCCCGGCCGACGTCACCTCCTTGCCCGAGGGCGCCGGCGACGACTCGGGTTCCGGCCTGCCGGCCGGCGCCTACCAGCTGCGCAACGACGCCGGGGCGGCACGCTTCATCGGCGCCGCCCCGCCGGCCGGTCACGGTCAGCACCGCTACTTCATCACCGTGCACGCCCTGAGCACCGACAAGGTGGGCGTCGGCCCGGACGCGACTCCCGCCGTCCTCGGCTTCACCATCCACAACCAGACCCTCGCCCGCGCCACCATCGTCGCCACCGGCGAGATCCCGGCCAGCTGATCCGCGTCGGTCACACCGCCCCCGCTGCGGACCGCATGTGCCGGTCCCAGTGGGGGCGGCGGCCGTCCACGTCCTCGATGTCGTACTCCTCGGCGAGATCCCAGGACGTCAGCACCTGACCCGTCCGCTCACCGACCTTCGGGTCCGCAGCCAGCGCGGCGATCGCACGGCCCACGTAGCGCGGGGTCTCCGACGCCAGGAAGTGCGGGTCCTTCGCCCCGCCGTCGCGCCAGTTCGCCTCGGTGACGCCGAAGTGGTCGAGCATCGCCTCCGAGCGCAGGAACCCGGGCGTCACCGCGACCGCCGTGATGCCGTGGTCCCGCAGCTCCTCCGCCTGCGCCAGGGCCAGCCGGTTGACCGCGGTCTTGGTCAGGTCGTAGGTGAGGTTCCCCCGGTACTCCGCCCCCACCCCGTCGGTGACCTCGATGATCAGACCGGCCTTGGCCCGGATCATCAGCGGCACGGCGTGCTGGCTGGTGATCAGGTGGGTGAGCACGGCCCGCTCCCACATCGTCCGGAACTTCCCGAGGTCGAGCTGCCAGAACGGCGTGCCCCACTCGCTGAGCGGGTCGCCGCCCCAGATGTCGTTCACCAGGATGTCAAGGTGGTCGATGCGCTGGATCAGCGCGGCCACCTGCGCCGGGTCACTGTGATCGCACGCCACCGCGATGCCCCGGCCGCCGGCCGCGGTGACCAGCTCCGCGGTCTCCTCGATCGTCTCCGCCCGGTCCATGTCGGACCGGGCCGCCCGCGTGCTGCGCCCGGTCACCCAGACCTGCGCGCCGGCCGCGCCCAGCTCGACGGCGATGCCCCGCCCGGCCCCACGGGTGGCACCGGCCACCAGGGCGACTCTGCCTGCCAAAGGTTTCTCCACGAGAGTTAGTTAACCATGGTTCACTAACTCTGGCGACCCGGTATCGTGCTGCCATGGCACGCCCCCGGACCGTCTCCGACAGCGCGATCCTGGCCGCCGCCGCGAACGCCGTCGCCGCGTCCGGGCCGGCCGGGGTGACGCTCGCGCAGATCGGTGCCGGTGTGGGCCTGACCGCCGCCGCGCTGCTGCGGCGCTTCGGCTCGAAGGATCAGTTGCTGCTGGCCCTGGCCCGGCACTCGGCGGAGGTGGTGCCGGCCCGGCTCGCCGCCGCCGGCTCGGTCGCGGCCCTGGTCGACGCGTTCACGGCGATGGCCGCGAGCGTGCGCGACTCGGCGGAGTTCGCCAACCACCTGGCGTTCCTGCTGATGGACCTCTCGGTGCCGGAGTTCCAGCAGGTCGCCCGGCAGTACACGACGGCCGTCGAGGCCGCGATCGGCACGGTCCTGCGGGACGCCGCCGCGGCCGGGGAGATCCACGCCGACCGGGTCGACCCCGGGCTCGCGCACGCGATCCACGCCGCCTACAACGGCGCCCTGATCACCTGGGGCATGGCCGGCGCCGCTCCCGGCCCCGCCGACCAGGTCCGCGACCAGCTGCTGCGGCTCGTCCGCCCGTTGCTGCGATGAGGATGCTGGTCGTCGGCGGCAGCGGGCTGCTCGGGCGGGAGGTCGTGCGCCGTGCGCGGCTCGCGGGCCACCACGTCACGGGATGTGTATAAGAGACAGGGCTGCGACCGGAAGTGATCGTCAACGCGGCCTACCTGCAGGCGGACTGGGCGACCACCGCGGACGGCGGCATGCACGTGGCCGCGGCCGCCGCCGGGACGGACACGCTGCTGGTGCACGTGTCCAGTGACGCGATCTTCTCCGGGGCCGCTCCGGACTACCCCGAGACGGCGGCGCCGGATCCGATCACCGCCTACGGCGCCGCCAAGGCCGCTGCCGAGGTTGCGGTTCGCGGCCTGGTCCCGGCCGCTTCAATCGTCCGTACGTCGTTGATCGTCGCCGCCGGCGAATCGCCCACCGAGCGGTTCGTTCACGACCTCGCCACCGGCAGACGGACCGGCGCCCTGTTCACCGACGACATCCGGTGCCCGGTCCACGTCGGTGACCTGGCGGCCGCCGTCCTCGAGCTGTCTCTTATACAC
>KL571297.1:1063-6758 GCA_000715855.1 Actinoplanes liguriensis | reverse complement strand
GAGCTGGCCGGCGTGCCCGGCGTGCACCACGTCGCCGGGCCGGACGCGATCAGCCGCCACGAGCTGGGTGTCCTGATCACCCGCCGTGACGGGCTGGACGAGCACGCGCTGCCCACGGCGTTGCGCGCGGGCAGTGGGCTGCCGGGCGCCATCGCCGTACGGCTGAATGCCGAAGTGACCCGGTCGCGCCTGACGATCCGGTTGCGGGGCGCCCGGGAGTTCCTGCGGCAGCCCCACGACATGCCCGGCACCGCTGCTCATCCGGCCGGGAAGTCCTGAGACATACGTGTTCCGGAGCGATGTCCGTGCCCGCGCGCCCGGCGCCGACCACGACGAGCACCCTCATTCGGTCACATTCCGGACCGGCGGGTGGATCACCAGGACGACCACGACCAGTGTCAGGACCACCGCGGTGAGCAGAACCGGGACCGGCGTGACCGGGTCGAGCAGGACGAGCACCGCGCCCAGCGGGACGGCCAGGTTGACCACCCGGTCGGCGTTCTCCCGCAGCGCGATCCACCAGATGCCCAGCACGAAGACCGTGACCGGGATCGTCACCGTGAACGAGGCCGCGGTGGCGCTCAGCTCGCTGTGCCCGGTGAGCACGTCGATCTCCACCTCGATGCCGGCCGAGAACGCGGCGGCCGCGGCGAACACGAAATAGTGCACGTAGCCGTAGCGGATCGACTGCGCGAACCCGCGGATCGCGGTGTGGTGCGGCGGCCAGAAGTAGATCCACCACAGGGCGGCGGTGACCACCAGCGTCATCACCGAGATGGAGATCAACGGGGCGAGCGCCTCGTGGTCGTGCAGCGCCTCGATGATCGCGTTGGCCGAGGCGAGCAGGCTCTCCCCGAGCACGATCAGGGTGAACAGGCCGTACCGCTCGGTGATGTGGTGCGGGTGCCACGGCGTGGTGCCGGTGCGCTCGGCGATCAGCGGGACGGAGAGCTCCGCCGCGATCATGACGACGTGCAGGTACGGCTGCAGGTGATCGGGGAGGAACAGCCGGACGATCCAGAACACCTGCACGATCGCGATTCCCACGGCGTACCGCTGCGTGGTCTTCCGATTCGGGCCGGCCGAACGGGACGCGCGCAGCCACTGGGCGACCATCGCGACACGCATCACGACGTAACCGATCGTCACCACGGTCCAGTGGTTCTCGGTGAACGCGGGCTCGACGCCGGCCGCGAGCACCAGCACGCCGCCCATCTGCAGGAACGTGAGCACCCGATAGAGCCAGTCGTCGGTGCCGTACGAGGTGGCGAACCAGGTGAAGTTCATCCAGGCCCACCAGATGCCGAAGAACACCAGCCCGTACGAGATCACGCCGTGCCCGGCATGCCCCTCGGCCAGCGCGTGGTGCAGTTGCACCGCGGCGATGCTGACCGCGACCACGAACACCAGGTCGAAGAAGAGTTCCAGCGGCGTGGCTGTCCGGCCGGGCTCGGCGGGGTCACGGGGAAGCATCGGGGTCAGTCGCAGAGGCACCGCGGCAGCGTAACCGGGACACCCCCGGCCCTGTTCACCATGCGTGTTCCCGCAACCGCCGCGCCGCACCACCCACGCCCACGGCACCCCGCGCAACCGCCTCGTCTACGACCGCTGGGGGCGGTTCGGGCGTCCCGTCGTCCTGCTGCACGGCCTGCGGTACGACCGCACGATGTGGTGGCCGGTCGCCGCGGAGCTCGACGGGAACTGCGCCGCGATCGCCGTCGACCTGCCCGGGCACGGCGACTCGGCGGCCCGCGACGACCTGTCCGATCTCGCCCAGGATCTGGCCCTGCTCGTCCGCGGTCTCGACCTGCACCGCGCGCCGGTCCTGGTCGCGCACGGGGAGTCAGCCGTGCTGGCGCGCGCGTTCGCGGAGCGTTTCGCCGTGCAGCATGTGATCACGCTGGACGGCCACGCGCAGGTGGACCTGGGGGTCGTTCCCGAGGCATACCGCCAATTCGCCGTACGCCGAAATGATCTGACCCTGCCGGATGCCTACCGTGAGTGGTCGGGGGTGCCGGTCGGGGCGGGGCCGCAGGCCCACGTCGCCGGCGGCTCGTCGCCGCACCTGCGTGATCCCGCGGCGTTCGCGTCCCTCGTCCACGAGCTGGTCTAACGCCACTCCCCCAGGATGACCCGCGCCTTCGGCTCGACCGGCCACCACGGTTCTACTTTCCGGGCCTGGCAGATTTCCACCGGACAGTCCCAGGACTCGGCGTCCTCGCGGTTCTCCGGAGGGTCGAGCCGGGTCGGCAGTTTCACCGGCATCGGCATCTCAGCGCCTCGCCGACCAGGCGTAATGCGTCGCCCGTTCCTCGTCGAGCAGCAGCCGCCGCAACCGTCCGAGCGCCCGCGCCCGGGTCGGCCCGATCGCCCCGACCGGCATGTCCAGCCGCGCGCTGATCTCGGTGTACCGCGCGTCCGGGTCCGTCGCCATCTGCCACAGCAGCCGCCGCTGGCGCTCCGGGAGGCGGGCCAGCGCGCGGCGGACACTCGCCGCCTGTTCCGCGCGCAGCAGGCCCGCCTCCGGCGCCTCGCCCGGTTGGGCAAGCCACTCATCCAGACCGGTCACCGGCCGCTCGCGGTCCCCCCGTGCCACCGCGTGCAGACAGAACCGTCGCATCGTCACGGCCAGCCACGACCCGACCGCTTCGGGACACTGCAACCGATCGATCCCGTTGAACAGTTGCAGCCACGTCGCCTGCAGCAGATCACCGACCTGGTCCGGCGGGATGCGGAACCGGCGGGCGATGGCCCGCAGGCGTGGACCGTACTCGCCGACGAGCACGGTCCACGCCTGCTCGTCACCGGCGCGCGCGTCGCGTACCACCGCGCTCAGGTCTCGTGCCACCACCTGTCGCATGTCCGCCACTCCCCCAGCTCGCGTCGACCGCTGACCAGAGAAGACTGCTTCCACGGGCCGCGCGCTCGCGCCGGGGAAAACCCTGGTGTCATGCGGAAGAGGGACGCAACGGGCAGAATCCCCGCATGATCCGGGAAAGTCTGCCGGCACGCCGGGAGGCCCGCCTGCTGCTCGCCGGCGTGCTGCTCTCGTCGGTCGGGCGGGGCCTGACACTGCCGTTCCTGTTCATCTACCTCACCGACGTCCGCGGCCTGTCCGACGCCGCGGCCGGGCTCGTGATCGGCTGGTTCGGCGCGATCGTCATGGTTCTCGCGCCGGTCGGCGGGACACTCATGGACCGGTTCGGGGCACGTCCGGTCGCGATCTTCAGCCTGCTCGGTCAAGTGGCCGGTTCGATTCTTCTCGCGTACGCCGTGACGCCCGCCCTCGTGTTCGTCGCGCTCACGGTCGTCGCCGCCGGCATGGCGTCCAGCTGGGCCGGCAACGCCACGATGCTCGCGTCGCTGACCGGCGAACACGAGCGGCAGAAGGCGTTCGGTCTGCAGTTCGCACTGCTCAACCTCGGGATCGGGCTCGGCGGCGTGATCGCCGGGACGTTCGTCGACGTGCGCCGGCCGGGCACGTTCGAGGCGATCTACCTGCTGGACGGGTTCACGTACCTGATCCCGCTGGCCATCCTGCTCGCCATGCCGTCCGTGGGGAGGCGGCTCACCGCGCCCGGCCGCACCGGGACCGAGCCCGGCGGTTACCGCGAGGTGTTCCGCGACCGTGCGTTCCGGCGCCTGCTCACGTTCGGGCTCGTGCTGACGACCTGCGGCTACGGCCAGATCGAGGTCGGGTTCCCGGCCTTCGCGGTACGGACCGCCGACGTCAGCCCGCGCATCGTCGCCTGGGCGCTGGCCGGCAACACCGTCATGATCGTGGCCGCGCAGCTGACCGTGATGCGCCGGATCGAGGGGCGCAGCCGTAGCCGTACGCTCGCCGTGGTCGGCGCGATCTTCGCCGTCTCCTGGCTGGTCCTGGGCGTCGGCGGTCTGATCGGCGACCGGATCCCGCTGCTCGCCGCGCTCCTGGTGATCGCCTGCTCGACCATCTTCGGCTTCGGTGAGACGCTGCTCCAGCCGGTCCAGCCGGCCCTGATCAACGCCCTCGCGCCGGACCGGTTGCGTGGCCGCTACAACTCGGCGCACTCGGTCAACTTCGGCATCAGCTCGGTGATCGGCCCGGTCACCGCCGGCCCGCTGATCGGCGCCGGACATGCCATGGTCTGGATCCTCCTGGTCCTCAGCGGCTGCCTGGTGGCGTCGCTGCTGGCCCTCTCCGTACGCCGGCTGCTCACCCCCGCACAGGACGGTGGGCCCGCTCTCACTCCGGTCGAACAGGGACCGACGAGCGCGGCAGGCCTACCGGGGCACGAGTCGTGACGGTCGTCAGTGTTCGAGTGCGGGCGAGCCGGCCCAACTGCCCAGAAGATCGAGCGCCTGGCGCTCGGCCGAACCGCGTTCGGGCGAGTAGACCGTGATCCGGAGCCCGGCATCGGCGGGCAGGTCGAGGGCCTCGTAGGGCAGGGCCAGCTCCCCCACCACCGGATGACGGAGTCGCTTCACACCGGAGTGCTGGAACTTCACCTCGTGCCGGGCCCACCGCCGGGCGAAATCGTCACTCTTCGCGGAGAGCTCGCCGATCAGATCCGTCAGCCCCTTGTCATGCGGCGACCGGCCGGTCTCCATACGCAGAAACGCCACCGAGTCGTCGGCGGCCTTCTCCCACTGCGGCCAGAAGTCCGCGGACCCCGGATCGAGAAACACGAACCGCGCGGTGTTCACCGGACCACGCCGCGCGAACAGCGGCGACTCGTAGACCGGGGCATACAGCGCCCGGCCGAGCGCATTGGCGGCGACGATGTCGAACCGCCCGTTGCGGATGTACGCCGGCAGGTCGGTCATCGCATCGAGCATCCGCAACACCACCGGCCGGACCCGCCCGCTCGCGGCGGACGGCCGGCGCGAGGACCCGGTGACCGCACGGGCCAGGTCATAGAGGTGGGCCCGCTCCGCCTCGTCGAGCTGAAGCGCGTGCGACAGCGAGTCCAGCACCGCATCCGAGGCGCCGCTCAGATTTCCCCGCTCCAGCCGGATGTAGTACTCGATGCTCATCCCGGCCAGCAGCGCCACCTCCTGCCGCCGCAACCCCGGCACCCGTCGATAGCCGCCGACGACGGGCAGCCCGGCCTGCTGGGGCGTGATGCGAGCGCGCCGGGTGCTGAGGAATTCCCGCACCTCATGCCTGCGGTTGTCGGTCACCTCCCCACCGTAGGACGCGCCGCGGTGCCGCTGACAGGCACTGCCGTTACCCCGAAGATCAGTGACTCCCGCCCACCCACGACGCCGGTCTTTCATGGGCAGCGACACAGCCCTGACGAAAGGCAGAACGTGCCAGCCAACCAATTCTCCACGCACACGGAACTCTTCGACCTGAGTGGAAAACGCGCACTCGTCACCGGCGGCACCAAGGGCATCGGAATGATGATCGCGCGCGGTCTGCTCCAGGCCGGCGCAAGCGTGATCATCAGCTCACGGGACCCGCAAGCCTGCGCTCAGGCGCAGGAGCACCTGTCCGCCTTCGGTGAGGTGCGGGCCATCCCCGCCGACCTGTCCCGCCACGACGAGTGCCGGCGACTGTCCGACCTGGTCACCGCGGACTCGCAGCCGCTGGACATCCTCGTCAACAACGCGGGCGCCATCTGGGACGAGCCGCTGGAGACGTTCCCCGACGAGGCCTGGGACACGGTCTGTCGACCTGAACCTGAAGTCGCCGTTCTGGCTGGTCCAGGCG
>KL571297.1:0-925 GCA_000715855.1 Actinoplanes liguriensis | reverse complement strand
GTTCTGGCTGGTCCAGGCGTTGCTGCCGGCTCTTCGCCGGGCGGGCACCGCCGACGATCCGGCACGGGTCGTCAATATCGGCAGCATCGCCGCCATTCACATCCCGCACCGGCCCAACTATTCGTATTCCAGCAGCAAGGCCGCGCTGCATCAGCTCACCAGGGTGCTCGCCCGGGAGCTGGGACCGCAGCACGTGACCGTGAACGCCGTCGCGCCGGGGCCGTTCCCGTCGGCGATGATGGCGGCGACCCTCGATGAGCTGGGTGAGGCGATCGCGGCGGCGGCCCCACTGCGCCGGATCGGCCGCGACGATGACATGGCCGGTGTCGTCGTGTTCCTCGCCTGCCGGGCCGGCGCCTACCTGACGGGCGCGGTGATCCCGGTCGACGGCGGCATCGCCACGACCGCGTAGCCGGTGTGGGTGGCGACGGACCTCGCACAGCGCGTCGCCACCCACGTCGGGCGGTCCGCGCTCAGATGACCGTGACGTCGTCCAGGACGGCGGGTAGCAGCTCGCTGTGGTGGAGGGCGGCCAGGTCGGGGCGGCTGTGGTACTGCGCCGGTGTGTTCTGGAACAGGACGATCGCCCAGGAGTCGCCACGGCGTTCGGTGAGCAGGGTCTGGACCGTGTCGACAGAAGGGGCCAGGTCGTGCTGACCGGGAGGGATCATGCCGGCGATGGCGTGCAGGAGTGTCGCGTCCGGGCCTACCTCGCGGATCGACCTGACCTTGGCGACGTAGCGGGCGGTGGGGTGGTCGGTGAGGATCGGGGCCAGGTGGGCGGCGATCCGGGTGCCCGGGACCTGGCTGCCGTCGAAGCCGATCAGCAGCCCGTCCGGCGCGAAGAGGTCGGCGAACGCGGTGGCGTTCCGCTCGTTCCAGGCGGTCAGCAACCGCTCGTAGACGTCACGCATGAGGCCAACGT
>KL571296.1:10966-14402 GCA_000715855.1 Actinoplanes liguriensis | reverse complement strand
GGTCCCCGCGGGAGCGGCGGAGGGCGACCACAGCGGAGATAGGCAATAAAGATCTTGAAGGGGCCGAAGGCCTACTGGTAGAACACGCCGATCTGCTCGCGGATGGAGTCGAGGAGATTCATCACCTCGAGCGTCGTCGCCTGCGAGACCAGCGGGCTCTCGAGCTCGCCCGCGGCCAGGCAGCGCTGCACCTCAGCGGCTTCGAACTGGTAACCGCCGCCCGGGAACTCGAACTCGAACGTCTCCAGCGCCTTGCCCGCGCGGCTCAGCGTGAACGAGCGGGGCACCATGAAGCCCGGCGGGAAGTCGATGCGGCCGTCGGTGCCGGTGATCGACGCGGCGTTGCGGCTCTCGCCGTTGATGCTGCAGGTCAGCGCGCCGACCGCGCCGGACTGCCAGCCGAGGAGGATGCCGGTGTGCTCGTCGACGCGTTCCGGGGTGAGGTGTGCCCAGGCCTGGACGGACGCGGGCAGGCCCATGAAAAGGTGGGCCAGGTGGATCGGGTAGACGCCCAGGTCGAGCAGGGCGCCGCCGCCCAGCGACGGGGCGCGCAGGCGGTGCTCGGCGGCGAACGGGCCCTGCAGCCCGAAGTCGGCGTGGATCGAGCTGACCCAGCCGATCGTGCCCTCCTCGACGAGCTCGGCGGCCTTGCGGATGGCCGGGTTGCAGCGCATCCACATGGCTTCCATCAGGAAGACGCCGTGGATGCGGGACGCCTCCACGAGCTGGGCGGCGGTCGGGAGGTCGAGCGTGATCGGCTTCTCGACCAGCACGTGCTTGCCGGCCTCGATGCACAGCAGCGCGCCGGCATGGTGGTACGCGTGCGGCGTGGCGATGTAGACGACGTCCACCTCGTCGTCCGCGGCCAGGGCGGCGTAGGAGCCGTGCGCGCGGGCGAACCCGTGCCGCGCGGCGAAGGCATCGGCGGTCGCCTGGTCGCGTGAGCCGACCGCGGCCAGTTCGGCGCCCGGCACCAGGGGCAGGTCGGCGGCGAAGGCAGCGGCGATCCCGCCGAGCCCGAGGATTCCCCAGCGAACGTTCTGTCCGGTCATGATCGCTACGGTATCGCCCTCGCAAGTGAGTCACCGGAGAGACGCCGATGGTAGCAGGATCGGGCGGTGACCGAGCCGATGCCGCTTCCGCCCGCGATGATCAAAAGGGCCCGGGAATTCACCGGTCCGCCCGCACCGGCCCGCACTGCCGCCACGGTCGTCCTGCTGCGACCGTCCGGCTCCGCCTTCCAGGTGTACGTGTTGCGCCGGATGACCTCGATGGCCTTCGGCGGGGTGTACGCGTTCCCCGGCGGCGCCGTCGACCCCTCGGATCGCCCGGAGACGCTGCGCGACGACTGGGCGGCTCGTCTCGGGGTGCCGGAGGAGCAGGCCCGGGCCGTGGTCGGCGCGGCCGCGCGGGAGCTGTTCGAGGAGGCCGGCGTGGTGCTGGCCGGCCCGTCGGCGGAACCGGACCGCACGGTCGCCGACGCGGACGACCCGACGTGGGAGTCGGACCGGGCGGCGGTGCTGCGCCGCGAGCTGACGATGGCCGACCTGCTGGCACGGCGGGGGCTGCGACTCCGCGACGACCTGCTGCTGCCGTGGGCCCGGTGGATCACCCCGGAGTTCGAGCCGAAGCGGTTCGACACGTGGTTCTTCGCGGCGCTGCTGCCGGAGTCGCAGGAGGCCCGGGACGTCTCCGGGGAGGCCGACCGGACGGCGTGGATCGATCCGCTGGACTCGGCTGACCTGCCGATGCTGCCGCCCACCCGGCACACCCTGAACCAGATCGCGGCGGCCGGCACGATCCCGGGCGTGGTCGCCGCGTCAGAGCATCGCGACGCGGCCACCCCGGTGATGCCGCGGATCACGGTTCAGCCGGACGGCACGGCCACGTTCGCACTCTAGAAAAGACGAAAGACGCCGATTTCCCCGTACGGCGGAATCGGCGTCTCTCGTTCTGGAACGGCTTACCCGAAGCGGCCGGTGATGTAGTCCTCGGTCTTCTTCTGCGACGGGTTGCTGAAGATCTTCTGCGTGTCGTCGTACTCGATGAGGCGGCCGGGCTCGCCGGTCTTGTCGATCGAGAAGAAGCCGGTCTTGTCGCTGACCCGGGCGGCCTGCTGCATGTTGTGCGTGACGATGATGATCGTGAAGCGGTCCTTCAGCTTGAACATCAGGTCCTCGATCGCCAGCGTCGAGATCGGGTCGAGCGCGGAGCACGGCTCGTCCATCAGCACGACCTGCGGCTCGACCGCGATGGTGCGGGCGATGCAGAGACGCTGCTGCTGACCACCGGAGAGGCCGGCGCCCGGCCGGTCCAGCCGGTCCTTGACCTCGTCCCACAGGTTCGCGGAGCGCAGCGACTTCTCGGCGGCGTCGTCGAGAAGCGACTTCTTCTTGACGCCGTTGAGCTTGAGGCCGGCGACCGCGTTCTCGTAGATCGACATGGTCGGGAACGGGTTGGGTCGCTGGAAGACCATGCCGATCATGCGACGGACGGCCGTGATGTCCACGTCCGGGTCGTAGATGTTCTGGTCGTCGATGGTCAGGCGGCCCTCGATCCGCGCGTTCGGCAGGACCTCGTGCATGCGGTTGATCGACCGGAGGAAGGTCGACTTGCCACAACCCGAGGGGCCGATCAGGGCGGTGATCGTCTTCGGCTCGACGGTCATCGAGACGTTGTCGATCGCCTTGAAGGAGCCGTAGTAGGAGGAGACGTTGCTCGCCTCGATGCGCTTGGCCATGGGAGGTCCTTCTTTACCGGGTCAACTTGTTGCGACGGGCGAGCAGCTTGGCGGCGATGGTCAGGAGCAGGACGAGCGTCACCAGGGTGAGCGCGGCCGTCCAGGCCCGGGCCGGCGCGTACTTCGAGGCGTCGCCGGCCTGCTGGAACACGTAGAGCGCCAGGGAGGACTGCCCACCGCTGAACGGATTGAAGTTGATCCGGGCGAGGCCACCCGCGACCAGGAGCACCGGAGCCGTCTCACCGGCGGCACGAGCGATGGCGAGCATGACACCGGTGACGATGCCGGGCGCCGCGGTAGGCAGGACGACCCGGAGGATCGTCTTCCACTGGGGCACCCCGAGCGCGTACGAACCTTCGCGCAGCGGCGCCGGCACCAGGCGCAGCATTTCCTCGGTCGAGCGGACGATCGTCGGCAACATCAGCACGGTCAGCGCCAGCGAGGCCGCGAAGCCCGAATACTGCGGGTTGCCGTCGTTGAACCACTTGCTGACGATCAGCACCCAGAAGGAGAGCACGAACAGGCCGGCCACGATCGATGGGATACCGGTCATCACGTCGACGAAGAACCGCACCGTGGTGGCGAACCGGCCGCGGCCGTACTCCACCAGGTAGATCGCGCCGAGCACGCCGAGCGGCACGGCGAGCAGGGTGGCGATGCCGACCTGCTCCAGCGTGCCGATGATCGCGTGGTAGG
>KL571296.1:2096-10708 GCA_000715855.1 Actinoplanes liguriensis | reverse complement strand
GATGTGTATAAGAGACAGGTTCGCCATCGAGCTGCCGAAGAAGTCCCCGTCGAGGCGCTGCACGCCCTTCGAGACGAGCGTCCACACCACCGAGGCGAGCGGCAGGATGGCCAGGACGCAGGCCGTGTAGATCATGGTCTGCCACATGCGGTTCCGGGCGGCGCGCTTGCCCTCCACCCGGCCGGCGGCGAAGTTGAGCCCGATCAGGTAGAAGACGCCGCCCAGCACGACGACCAGCACCCAGTTGCCGATGCCGGCGCCGAGCACGACCGCGGCCGACACCACGAGGGCGGCGACCGCAACGAGCAGGTTGGCGACCAGGGGGAACTTCTTGCTGCGGATGTTGTCCGGGGTCATCGCCACGCCGGACAGGTCACGATCGAGAACGCTCATGCGGCACTGTCCCGGAACTCGCGGCGGCGGTAGATGATCGCCCGTGCCGTCATGTTGACGACCAGGGTGATCGCGAACAGCACCAGACCGGAGGCGATCAGCGCGCCACGACCGGTGTCGGAGGCCTCGCCGAAGGAGTTGGCGATGTTCGCGGCGATCGAGTTACCGCCGGTCTGGATCAGGTTGAACGAGATCTCCCAGGTGATACCCAGGGTCAGCGCGAGAGCGATGGTCTCGCCGAGCGCGCGGCCCAGGCCGAGCATGACCGCGGCGATCACACCGGGCTTGCCGTAGGGCAGCACCGCGGTGCGGACCATCTCCCACTTGGTAGCGCCCAGCGCCAGCGCGGCCTCCTCGTTCATTCCCGGCGTCTGCTGGAAGACCTCACGGGAGAGGGAGGTGACGATCGGCAGCACCATGATCGCGAGAACCAGGCCACCGAGCATGATCGACTGACCGAACGGGCCGTCGCCACCAAAGATCGGCAGCCAGCCGAAGTAGTGGTTCAACCAGACCGAGAAGTCCCGGACCGGCTCCTGGAAGAGGTCCCGCCCCCAGATGCCGAACACCACACTGGGCACGGCCGCCAGCAGGTCGATGACGAAGCCCAGCGGCGTCGCCAGTTTGCGCGGGGCGTAATGGGACAGGAACAGCGCGATCCCCAGCGCGATCGGAACCGCCACGACGAGCGCGATGATCGAGGTCAGCAGAGTTCCGAAAGCCAGAACGGCGATGCCGAAGGCCGGGTTCTGCGTGTCGTTCGGGTTCCAGCGGTTGAAGGTCAGGAAGTTCTCGTTGTCGGCCTGCAGGGCCGGGATCGCCTTCGAGATCAGGAAGACGGCGATCGCGACGATGATGACCAGCACCATCGCGCCAGCCGCAATGGAGAGGCCGCGAAAGCCGGTCTCCATCGAGAACCTGGACTTCTTGGGCAGGGCACCGCCCCCACCGACCGGGGGCTCTTCGTGGCTGCTCGGGGATACGCCAGAACCGGCGCCCCGAGCGTGACGAGGGGTCACGCTCAGGTCGCCGGCGGTGTAGTTCCCCGAGCCGGAGGGGTTGTCACCCATCTACGCGCTCGCTGTCGTCTCGGAGGGATTAACGAACCGGGGGGTTCAGGAGATCGCGGCGACCGAGGTGGCGACCTTGGCGCGCACCGTCTCGGGCAGCGGCGCGTAGCCCAGGTCCTTCAGCTTCGACTGGCCCTCGGCGGAGGCGGTGTACTTCAGGAAGCCCTGAACGGACTTGCCCTTGGCGGCGTCGGCGTACTTGGTGCAAACGATCTCGTACGTTGCCAGGACGATCGGGTAGGCGCCCGCCGTCTTGGTGTTGTAGTCGATGTCCAGGGTCAGGTCGTTGCCGGTGCCCTTGACGGTCGCGCCCTCGATGGTCTTACCGGCCGACTCGGCGGTCAGCTCGGTGAACTCGCCGGCGCCGTTCTTGACCTTGGCGGTCTGCAGGCTGCTGTTCTCCGCGAAGGACAGCTCGACGTACGAGATGGTGTTCGGGGTGCTCTTGATCTTGGCGGCGACGCCGTCCGACTTGTTGGCGCCGGTGCCACCCGGAGCGGCCCACGCCTTGGCGTGGTCGTAGGTCCAGTCGGCCTCGGCAGCCTTGCTCAGGTACTTGGTGAAGTTGTCCGTGGTGCCGGACTCGTCGGCCCGGTGCACAGCCTCGATGGTGGCGGCCGGCAGCTTCGCGCTGGTGTTCTCAGCAGCAATGGCCGGGTCGTTCCACTTGGTGATCTTGCCAGCGAAGATCTTCGCCAGGGTGGAGGCCGAGAACTGCAGGCCGTCCGAGCCGGCGACGTTGTAGACCACGGCGATCGGACCGGTCACCATCGGGAGGTTGAGCGCCGTCGAGCCGCACTTGGCGTCGGCCGCCTTCTGCTCGTCCTCCTTCAGCGCCGAGTCGGAGCCGGCGAAGTCAGCGAGACCACTGGTGAAGGCCTTGATGCCCGCACCGGAGCCGGTGCCCTGGTAGTCGATGTTCGAGTCGGCACACGCGGCCTTGTAGGCCTTGATCCACTCGTCCATCGCGTTCTTCTGCGCGCTGGAGCCCTGAGCGGCGAGGGTGCCACCAACGCAGGTACCGGCGGACGGGGCGGCAGCGCCAGTGGAGTTGTCTCCACTGTCGTTGTCCGAGCCGCACGCGGTGAGCGCGATCGTCGCAGTCAAAGCAATGCCGGCAACCAGACCGGACCGCTGGAACTTCACGGTTGTGTCCCCTTCGGGTTCAGTGCAGCCGGTCGCTCACCGGCTCGGGGAGAAAACTAAGAGTGCCAAGTGACCGCCGAGCCGGGCCCAAATGAACTAGCGGTGAACACGTGAGCCCCGGAAAGTGGCCTTCCACTGATTCAGAGTTGTCCGTTAAGTGAACCGCGCGCTTGCTACCCGATATGTCGGATATTCCTGGCATCCTGTGACCCTAGCGAGACACGCCCTTGTCCGGGACGTTACCTACGAACTGGGATTACTACGCCTCGCCAGAACGATGTGACCAAGGGTGTCGGCCGTCACACCCGCCCAAACCACGAAACGCCGCCGGTGATGGGGCAGCTGATTTTTCGACGCGCGCGGGGTTTGCGGGTGGCGGAAAATCAGCTGCCCCATCACCGGTTACAAGGCGTTTTGTGCGCGGAGCGAAGCGGAGCAATCAGGCCCTGTGGTAGTTGATGTCCGTCTTGTAGATCTCGAACCCGAGCCCCCGGTACAACTTCACGGCGCCCACGTTCGACTCGTCCACATAAAGGTTCGACCACTGCAGGCCGGCCGCCGCGAGATGCTTCAGCCCGGCCACGCTCAGCGCCGCGCCCAGACCGCGCCGGTGCCCGCTCGGGTCCACCCCGAGCACGTAGATCTCGCCCAGCGCCGGGTCGTCACCGGCCGGCGGGTGCACCTTGGTCCAGTGGAAGCCGAGCACGGTGTCGGTGATGTCGACGGCGAGCAGGAAACCGGCCGGGTCGAACCACGGCTCGGCCTCGCGCACCAGCAGGTCGTCGAGGGTCCAGCGGCCCTGTTCCGGGTGGTGGGCGAAGGCCCGCGAGTTCACCCCGAGCCAGGCCTGCTCGTCGGAGCCGGGACGGAAGCCGCGGACGGTCACGCCGTCCGGCAGGGGCAGGTCGGGCAGCGGCTCGAGCAGAGAACGACGCATCTGCCAGAGCACCCGCGCGCGGGTGAAGCCGTTGCGCTCGGCGAACGCCCGGGCGCCGGGATCGTCACCGTGCGCCCAGATCTGCAGCGGGCCGGGGCCGGCCGCGGCGAGCAGCGCGGTGCCGTGGCCCCGCCTGCGATGGGAGGGGTGGACGACCAGCTCGCCGGAGCCGTTCTCGAAAAACGCATACCCGGCGAGGCTGCCGTCCTCGGCGTGGGCGAGCACGTGCTCGCCGCCACCGTTGCGGACGCGGAGCTCCACGTCCTCGGAGAGGGAATAGTCCGCCGCGGCGGCCAGGGCCAGGACGGCCTCGACCTCCGTGGCGGACAACCTCTCCATGATCAGATGCGTCAGACCGGAAGCGAGACCGGGTTGCTGTCGGGCAGCTGGCGGCCGGACGGCGGGGTCACGAACTTGTAGCCGACCTGACGCACGGTGCCGATCATCGACTCGTACTCCGAGCCGAGCTTGGCCCGCAGACGCCGGACGTGCACGTCGACCGTCCGGGTGCCACCGAAGTAGTCGTAGCCCCAGACCTCGCGGAGCAGCTGGTCACGGGTGAAGACCCGGCCCGGGTGCTGCGCGAGGAACTTGAGCAGCTCGAACTCCTTGTAGGTGAGGTCGAGCGGACGACCCTTGAGCTTCGCCGCGTACGTGTCCGGGTCGATGTTGAGCTCGCCCGCACGCACCGAGCCGTTGGCCCCGGCGGTCAGGTTGTTCAGCCGGCCGACGGAGAGCCGCAGACGGGCCTCCACCTCGGCCGGACCGGCGCTGGCCAGGATGACATCGTCGACGCCCCAGTCAGCGTTCAGTGCGATCAGACCGGCCTCGGTGACCACCGCGATCAGCGGGACCCCGATTCCGGTGGCGTGCAGCATGCGGCAGGTCGCACGCGCCTCGGAGAGCTCCGAGCGAGCGTCGACCATGACGGCGTCGGGGCTGGGCCCGGACACCAGGGTGCGCACGTCGCGGGGGGCGGTCCGTACCGAGTGGGGCAGCAGGTCCAGGGCGGGCAACACGGCAGAAGGCTCACCGGCACGTGCCGTCACCAACAGAAGGATCTCCACACTCACCTCCGTCCTCGCGGCATTGGAATGGCCGCTCGGGTGACCCGGTTTGCGCAGCTCAGAGCTTCGCCACCGGAGAGACTGGGCCCGGCGTCACCGACGGGTGGGTTGCGGTTACCTTAACCGATACATTCGGCGACGCGACCAGTTCGCGCTTGCAAGTGATGTATCAAACGCCTGCTAGGTGCCATAACGCCCGGTTCGTAACAAGCCTTTTACATACGAGCGGCGAATTGGGCCCGAGGCCCAATTCTGGCACGATCGCTGTCGTGTTCCCCTCCATGCCGAAGGACGACCCCTGGGACGCCGACGCCTCCCGTGACGTCGCGCGCCTGAATCCGGGCCGCCCGAAAGCCGGGATGTACGGCGCTGTGCCGGACGACGACCCGGAAGAGCGGCCCGGCCCCGACGATCCGGAGTCCGGCGACGGCGAGGAGGAGTTCGAGGAGATCGAGGTCGTCCCGGTCCGCGCCAAGCTGTCCGTGGCGATCGGCGGCTTCGCGGCGCTGCTCGCCACGGCGCTGATCATCGGGTCGCTGACCACCGGGCCGGACGTCCGGGCGCCGTATGCCGTGGTCCTCTTCGGCATCCAGCTGCTCGGCCTGCTCGCCTGGACGATGGCACTGGGCCCGCCGGCCGCCTCGATCACCGCGGCCGTCTGCGGCGTCACCGGCCTGGCCGGCTGCTATCTCGCCGCCACCGCGGACAAGGCCGGCCTGACACCTCTCCTCTACGTGACCCTCGCCGGCTTCCTGGCCGCGATCGTCGGCCAGGTGTTCCGCTCCGAGGACCGGCATCGGATCGGCGACTCCTGGCGGACCACGCTGCTGATCGTGCTCGGCGTGGTGGCGTACGTGATCCCGATCGTCCTCAGCCGTCAGCCGCTCGGCGCCCAGGCGATCCTGGTCTGCTGCACCGGCGCAGGCCTGGCGCTGCTGGTCGCCCGGCTCACCGACGCGGTGTTCCCGAAACCGCGGATCGCCGCGCAGGTGCCCCGCGGTGCGGCCGGCGTGGTGCTCGGCGCGATGGTCGGCACGTTCGCGACCGCGTGGCTCGGCAGTCAGCTCGTCCTTCCGTTCACTCCGGCGAAGGGTGCGGTGACCGGCCTGGTCGCGGCGGTCGCGGCGATCCTGGTCGACCTCGCGGTCAACTTCGGTGAGGCGGGCCGGCGGCTGGCCGGTGAGGCGCCGACGTTCTGGCTGGCCCGGCACATGACCGGCCCGCTGGGCGGCTTCGCACTGGCGTTGGCGGCCACCTACGCCTTGGTTCACCTCTATCTCACCTGAACCTTCCGTTTCACGGTTCCGTGGACGTGGGCATGTACGGTCCTCAACAGTTCACGAACCAGGAGGGCCCCGTGGCCGACGTGTACGAGACCGCTCCGCGCCGCCGTCGCCGGGGCCGCGGTTTGCTGATCTTCGTCGTCATCCTGCTGCTCCTGCTGCTGGGCGGGGCGTTCGTGGCGGATCGGTGGGGCCGGTCGTTCGCCGAGGGCGTCATCTCCGACAAGGTCGCCGAGCAGGTGCGCGCGCAGAAGGCGAGCAGCGACACCCCCGAGGTGACCATCGAGGGCTTCCCCTTCATCACGCAGGTGCTCGACGGGGTCTACAAGGAGATCCGGATCCAGTTGCCGAAGTTCTCCGGCCCGACCGGCACCGGTGACGACATCCATCTGGATCTGCTGGACATCCACGCCAAGGACGTGAAGGCGCCGCTCGACGCGCTGCGCAGCGGGCAGGGCGACGTGGTGGCCGGCAGCCTGACCGCGAACGGCAAGCTCGACTACCAGCAACTGGTCGACCTGATCGGGCAGAAGGATGTAACGCTGTCCGAGAAGGGCGGCAAGCTGGTCGGCTCGGCCAAGGTGACGGCGCTCGGGCAGCAGCTCGATCTGACCGGAACGGCCAAGCTGACGGTGGTCAACGGGGGGATTCAGGTTCGTTTCGCGGACGTGAAGGCGACGAATCTGCCGGACGTTCCGCTGTTCCAGAGCTTCATCGACTCGTACGCGAAGAAATTGGCTCTTGATCTTCCCGCGCCGAAGCTTCCGCTGCAGCTCAAGGTCCAGTCGGTGACCCCGGAGACGGACGGGCTGAATGTCACGTTCGGGGCGGACGACGTGAACCTCAACGCGGGCGGTCTGTGACCCCCCTAACGTCTCGTATCGTGGTCGGTACTGTTCCGGGCTCTGGAACCGCTGGTAGTGTCCGGTCCATGAGCCCGTTGCTCACGAAAAGGCGCGCGATCGACCTGTGTCGCGTGGCCGCGTGCCTGTGTCGTCCCGTCCTCTGACGGGCCACAGTGCTGAGCACGTTCTGTAGCTAGCCCAGGGCAACTCTCTGCCCGGCAGTGGCGCCGTCGCAAACCAGCCCGTGATCCCACCTAACCGATGGGTCCGCGCGGGGTGCGACAACACCTCCGTGCGCTGACTCTCCCCTCACCCACTTTTCAGGGAGTGAATCGATGAGTCGCGACACCGCACTCGTTTCGGCCGACTGGGCCGAGAAGAACCTCGAAACCCCCGGCATCGTCTTCGTCGAGGTCGACGAGGACACCACCGCGTACGACGGTGGCCACATCCCGGGCGCCATCAAGATCGACTGGAAGCAGGACCTCCAGGACCCGGTCCGGCGTGACTTCGTCAACCAGGAGCAGTTCTCCGCTCTGCTGTCCGAGCGCGGCATCTCCAACGACGACACCGTGATCCTCTACGGCGGTAACAACAACTGGTTCGCCGCCTACGCGTTCTGGTACTTCAAGCTGTACGGCCACGAGTCGGTCAAGCTGCTCGACGGTGGCCGCAAGAAGTGGGAGCTGGACGCCCGCGTCTACACCAAGGACGTGCCGTCGCGCGCCGCGACGTCGTACTCGGCGAAGGCCCCGAACCTGGAGATCCGCGCGTTCCGCGACGAGGTCGTGCAGGCCATCGGCGTGAAGAACCTGGTCGACGTGCGCAGCCCCGACGAGTTCGCCGGCCGCCTGCTCGCCCCCGCGCACCTGCCGCAGGAGCAGTCGCAGCGGGCCGGTCACATCCCGACCGCGATCAGCGTGCCGTGGAGCAAGGCCGCCAACGAGGACGGCACGTTCAAGTCCGACGAGGAACTCGCCAAGATCTACGGCGACGCCGGGCTGGACGGCAGCAAGGACACCATCGCGTACTGCCGGATCGGCGAGCGCTCCTCGCACACCTGGTTCGTGCTCAAGGAGCTCCTCGGTCAGGAGAACGTGAAGAACTACGACGGCTCCTGGACCGAGTACGGCTCCCTCATCGGTGTGCCGATCGCCCTCGGCGACGAGCCCGGAAAGGCCTGATCAACAATGACTTCTCCCGCTGCTGCGAACATCGCCGCCGGTTGCGCCGCCCCTGACCAGTCCGCTCCCCTCCCCGCGAGCGTCGACCTGCAGAAGGAAACCGTCATCACCGGCATCGTGAACACCGCCGAGGGTGAGCTGGTGGGCGGCGCCTACGTCCGCCTGCTGGACGCCTCCGGCGAGTTCACCGCCGAGGTGGTGACCTCTCCCGAGGGTGTGTTCCGTTTCTTCGCCGCTCCCGGCTCCTGGACGCTGCGCGCCCTGAGCCGCTTCGGCAACGGCGAGCTCGCCGTCGACGCCACCCGTGGCGTCAACGAGGTCGCGCTCAGCGTCGCGACCGTCTGACCGCTCACGCTCTGTAGAAAGGGCGGGACTCCTTCCGGGGAGTCCCGCCCTTTCGCTTTCCCGACCCATTCGCGCGTACGGCCATGGCCACGCCCGCCGAGCGGCCCGCGACCCTTGCCACTCCAGCCCGCCCCGCGCCCCACGCCCCGGCTGGCACCCACGGCTCAGGAACCAGCCCAGAACAACCCTCAGCACCAGCCCACGCAACCCGGCCGGCACCCACGGCTCAAGAACCGGGTCGGAACAGCCCTCAGCGCCAGCTGATGGAAGGCGCGGTCGTGAGGGTCTTGAAGTGAGCTTGACCCGCCACGGACGTCGCCCTTCCGGGCTGAGCGTTCTGGG
>KL571296.1:0-1809 GCA_000715855.1 Actinoplanes liguriensis | reverse complement strand
GACCACAGCGGAGACAGGCAATGAAGGTCTTTGTTCTTATTCGCCGCCGGCGGTGACCACGACCGCGTCCGGGGGGATCTCCGGGCGGCGGCGGGACAGGCGGCGGATGCCGGTGTTGAGGACCGCGATCAGCGGGACCGCGACCAGCGCTCCGATGATCCCCGCGAGCACCACGCCACAGGCGATTCCGATGATCACCGCGAGCGGGTGGAGCGCCACCGCGCGGCCCATGATCAGCGGCTGCAGGACGTGGCCCTCGATCTGCTGGACCAGGATCACCGCGCCGAGCGTGATCAGCGCGACCACCCAGCCCTTGGTGACCAGCGCGACAAGCACCGCGACCGCGCCGGACACGCTGGCGCCGACGATCGGCACGAACGCGCCCAGGAACACCAGCGCGGCCAGCGGGAACGGGAACTGCACGTCGAGCAGCACCAGGGCCAGGCCGATGCCGAGCGCATCGATGAACGCCACCAGCACGGTCGCCCGGACGTAGGCGCCCAGCGTCGCCCAGGACGCGTCACCGGCGTCCGCCAGCGACCAGCGCGCGTTCACCGGGAACAGCCGGACGATGAACCGCCAGATCTTGCGCCCGTCCCGCAGGAAGAAGAACGTCGAGAAGAGCACCAGCAGTAGGCCGGTGAGCAGCTCGAAGACGGTCGTCGCGGTGGAGATGCCGGTCGAGGTCAGCGACGAGGTGTTGTCGTTGATCCAGTTCTGCGCCGAGTCGATGGCCTGGTCGACCTGGTGATCGGAGAGGTGCAGCGGGCCGGTGCGCGCCCAGTCCTGAATCTGCCGGACGCCGGCGCTGGCCTTCTCGGTCAGCTGCGGCAGGCCGTCGATGAACTGGTTCACCACCAGCGTCAGCGTGCCGGCGACCGCACCCAGCCCGCAGATCAGCACCAGGAACGTGGCCAGCGACCGGGGCAGCCGCAGCCTCAGCAGCCAGCCGACGGCCGGGCCGAGCAGCGCGGTGAGCAGCAGCGCGATCGCGAGCGGGATGACCACCACGCTGACCATCCCGATGAACCGCAGCCCGACGTAGCCGATGCAGCCGACCACGATCAGCCGCCAGCTCCAGGCTGCGGAGATCCGCAGGGAGTGCGGCACGTCCGCGTCGTCGAGACTGTTCGTCGAGCCGTGCACCACGGCCGGCTCGGGTGGCGGCGGGACGAACTGCTCCTCGTCCTCCTCCAGCTCCGGGTCCGGGGGGCGCTCGATCCGCGCCATCCGAGCTGCCTCCCGTCCCGTGTCGTAGGCCTTCCGAAGGTTCTCCCGGACACGTTGCAAGCGGTTCAACCGCCTACCCCCTCGCCCTGTCGTGACACCCCCATCACCGTAGTGGTCTCACGTCCCACGGGTGTCCCGTGACCCACCCGGCGCGATTCGGACCACCCGGACCGTCCGGGCGCGAGGCGGCGTACCGTCTGCATTCGTGAGTTCCGACACCACCCGCACCACCGACAACGGCCTGCCGATCCGGATGCTGCACGACCGCGTCCTCGTCCGGCAGGACGGCGGCGAGGGCGAACGCCGCTCGACCGCCGGCATCGTCATCCCCGCGACCGCCTCGATGGGCCGACGATTGTCCTGGGCCACCGCGGTGGGTGTGGGGCCGAACGTCCGGTCGATCGTGGTCGGTGACCGGGTCCTCTTCGACCCGGACGACCGTTCCGAGGTGGAGCTGCACGGCAAGGAGTACGTGCTGCTCCGCGAGCGGGACGTGCACGCGGTTGCGGCCACCCGGGTCGACGCGGACGGGACCGGCCTCTACCTGTAGGGCGGGTACTGCCCGGGCGGCGGCGCGAA
>KL571295.1:8868-9527 GCA_000715855.1 Actinoplanes liguriensis | reverse complement strand
ACAGTAACAACAGCCAGAACCAGCCGGAGCAGTGCGCCGGCACCGGGGTGTGGGGCGGGGGTTCAGCTGGTGCTCACGGTTGTTATTCGCCTCCGAAAACAACCGTGAGCACCAGCCGGGGCAGTGCGTCGGCGCTAGGACGTGGGGCGGGCGCGCGGACTGGGGCGGGGAAGGGCGGCGGGGGGCTCATGACGTACGCGCAAGTGGGGTGATCTGGGGTGGGGGTAGGGTCGCGGGCGTGGGCGTGATCGGACTGCAACGGATCGTCGTGTCGGTGGCGGATCTGGCTCGGGCGCTTCTGCTCTATCGGGACGTGCTCGGCCTCGTGGTGACGGCGCAGTTCGGGGAGGTCGTGCGGCTCGACGTGCCCGGCACCGACACTGAGCTGCTGCTTCACCAGCGGACACCGACCTCCGGGCCGGCCGGGGTCGCGGTCAGCTTCCGGGTGGACGACGTGGACGCGACAGCCGCGGCGGCGGAGAAGGCCGGTGCGGCGATCGTCGACCCGCCGGAGGACCAGCCGTGGGGCGAGCGGCAGGCCGTGCTCACCGACGCCGACGGTCATGTGATCTGCCTGATCGCTGTTTGACGGGCGCACCGGCGGTAGGAAAGAGTGACCGTCGAGCGGTTGCGGAGGAACCCGGTGTGATTCCGGGACC
>KL571295.1:0-8621 GCA_000715855.1 Actinoplanes liguriensis | reverse complement strand
GAGCGATCCGCTGCGGCGGCAGCCCGTCACGGCCCGAGCCAGGGCCGGAAGACGAGCGGGGAACGGCGATCCGGGAGTCAGGAGACTCCGGCCGCTCGTGACAGCCGACGCGCGGGCGTGGACACCCGCCGGGAGGGAACACCCTGTGACGACTCCGTACCCGTTCTCGGCCGTGGTCGGCCTCGACGACCTGCGCCTCGCCCTGCTGCTGACCTCGGTGTCACCGGCGGTCGGTGGCGTCCTGGTCCGCGGCGAGAAGGGCACCGCCAAGAGCACCGTGGTGCGCGCCCTGGCGAGCCTGCTGCCGCCGGTCACCGTGGTTCGCGGCTGCCGTTTCGCCTGCGACCCGGCCGCGCCGGACCCGGACTGCCCGGACGGTCCGCATGCCGCCGACACCCCCGCCATGTACCGTCCGGCGACGCTGGTGGAGCTGCCGGTCGGCGCCACCGAGGACCGGGTCGTCGGAACGCTCGACATTCAGCGGGCGCTGGCGGACGGGGTCAAGGCGTACGAGCCGGGGCTGCTCGCCGCCGCGCACCGTGGCGTGCTCTACGTGGACGAGGTCAACCTGCTGCCCGACCACCTCGTCGACCTGCTGCTGGACGCGGCCGCGATGGGCCGGGCGCACGTCGAGCGGGACGGGGTGTCGGTCAAGCACGCGGCGCGGTTCCTGCTGGTGGGCACGATGAACCCCGAGGAGGGGGAACCCCGTCCGCAGCTGGTGGACCGGTTCGGCCTGGTCGTCACGGTCGCGGCGCCACGTGACGCCGGTCAGCGGGCCGAGGTCGTGCGGCGGCGGCTGGCCTACGAGGCGGACCCGGCGGCGTTCGCGACGCGGTTCGCGGCGGACGAGCGGGAATATGCGGCCCGGATCGCCGCCGCCCGGGCCGTCCTGCCGACGGTCGTTCTCCCCGACGAGGAGCTGGACCGAATCGCGCGGATCTGCCTGGCGTACGGGGTGGACGGCATGCGCGCGGACATCGTCGTGGCCCGGTGCGCGGTGGCGATGGCGGCCTGGCACGGGCGTGACCGGGTGACCGCGACGGACGTCGCCGACGCTGCCCGGCTGGCCTTGCCGCACCGGCGCCGGACCGATCCGCTGGACCCGCCCGGGACCGATGAGGAGAAGCTGGACCGGGCCCTGGACGAGGCTGAGCGGCAGGCCCAGGAAGAGCAGGGTGGCGACGACCCCGACGGTGGTCCTGACGGTGGCCCGGACGGCGACGGTGGCGGGCCCGCCGGGGGTCCTCCGCCGGGTGGTCCCCAGGGTGACGGTGGTGGCGCTCCGGCGCCGGCCGACGACGGCGACGGCGACGCTCCGCGGGGGAGTGGCCCAGCGGCCGACCCGGCGCAGGCGGGGGCCGCTTTCCGGCCGCGCACGCTGCGGATCTCGGAACGGGGCGAGGGCGGCCACACCGGGAAACGGTCACCGGCCTACGCACGGCGGGGCCGGGTGGTCGGGTCACGGAAGCCGGTGGGCAAGCTCGCCGGGGCGCCGCACCTTCCGGCCACGCTGCGGGCCGCGCTCGATCGGAACGCGCTTCAGGAGACCCGGACACCGGGCCGCCGCGTCGTGGAGCCGCGGGACCTGCGCGAGGCGATCCACGTGGGGCGGGAGGCGAACCTCGTGCTGTTCGTCGTCGACGCCTCCGGGTCGATGGCCGCGCGCAAGCGGATGACACTGGTCAAGACCGCCGTGCTGTCGCTGCTGCGGGACGCCTACCAGCGCCGCGACCGGATCGGGATGATCACGTTCCGGGGCAGCGACGCCGACGTGGTGCTGCCGCCGACCTCCAGTCACGAGGTGGGCGTGATGCGGCTCGCCGCGCTGCGGACCGGCGGCCGGACCCCCCTCGCCGCGGGGCTGCGCGCGGCCGCCCGGACGATCGCGACCGAACGCCGCCGTGATCCACGCCGGCGTCCGCTGCTGGTCGTGGTCACCGACGGGCGGGCGACGAGCGGGCCGGATCCGCTGCTCCTGGCGCCGGCCCTGGCCGGGGTGTCGGCCGTGGTCGTGGACTGTGAGTCCGGGCCGATCCGGCTGGGTCTGGCACGTCGGCTGGCGGCGGCTCTGCGGGCCGATGTCATGCCACTTGAGCAGCTTGAAGCCGTGGCCGGGCGGGTTGCTCCGGCGGCCTCCGTGGAGCGCGCTTACCGCCGGGCGGCGTGACGGGCGGTCTCGGATCGCGTGCGCTTCCGGGCGGCGGTGGCGGGTGGTTTCGCGTGTGCTGGCGGGCGGCGGCGGGTGGTTTCCGGGGGTCGCGTGTGCTGTCGGGCGGCGGCGGGTGGTTTCCGGGGGGCGTGTGCGCTGTCGGGCGGCGGTGGCGCGTGGTTTCCGGGGGCGTGTGGCTGTCGGGCGGCGGTGACGGGTGGTTTGCCGGGTCGTGCCTGCCGTCGGGCGGCGTGAGTGACGCGGGGGACAGTGTTCGATCGGGCTTGACTCTGCCCCCGGGGCGGAGTCGAAGCTGGTTTCAGCGGACCTTGAGAGCAGCAGGGCGCGGGGTCTGCCCGCGAACGGGAAGGTTGGGAAATGCCGCAGGGGAAAGTGACCACCGTGCCCGACGACGGGCTGACCACGCGGCAGCGCCGGCGGCAGGCGGTGTTCGCCGTGCACACCGGGCCCGGCAAGGGCAAGTCGACGGCCGCGTTCGGGATGGCGCTGCGCGCGTGGAGCGCGGGCTGGCCGATCGGCGTCTTCCAGTTCGTCAAGTCGCAGAAGTGGAAGGTCGGTGAGGAGACCGCCCTCAAGGCGCTCGACGGGGTCAACGGCACCCCGGTCACCTGGCACAAGATGGGCGAGGGCTGGTCCTGGATCCAGCGCGCCGGGACAGAGCGCGATCACGCCGCCGAAGCCGCCGAGGGCTGGGCGCAGATCAAGCGGGACCTGGCGGCCGAGACGTTCCGGTTCTACGTGCTGGACGAGTTCACCTACCCGATGAAGTGGGGCTGGGTCGACGTCGCCGACGTCGTCGAGACGCTGTCGGCCAGGCCGGGCACGCAGCACGTCGTGATCACCGGGCGGGACGCGCACCCCGACCTGATCGCCGCGGCCGACCTGGTCACCGAGATGACCAAGGTAAAGCACCCGATGGACGCGGGCCGCAAGGGACAGCAGGGCATCGAATGGTGACGATCCCGCGGGTGGTGATCGCCGCGCCGGCCTCCGGGCACGGCAAGACCACGGTGGCGACCGGGCTGCTCGCCGCGTTCGCCCGGCGCGGCGTGCCGGTGGCGCCGTTCAAGGTCGGGCCCGACTACATCGACCCCGGCTACCACGCGCTGGCCGCCGGTCGCCCGGGGCGGAATCTGGACCCGGTGCTGGTCGGCGAGCACCTGATCGGCCCGCTCTTCGCCCACGGCTCGCAGGGCGCCGAGCTGGCGGTCGTCGAGGGCGTGATGGGGCTCTACGACGGGCGCACCGGCGCCGGCGAGACCGGCTCCACCGCGCAGGTCGCCGAGCTGCTGCAGGCCCCGGTGATCCTGGTGGTCGACGCCGCCGCGCAGGGGCGCTCGATCGCCGCGGTGGTGCACGGGTTCCGCAGTTTCGGGACGGTCCGGCTGGCCGGGGTGATCCTCAACCGGGTCGGCTCCGACCGGCACGAGCAGATCCTGCGTGACGCCTGCGAGGAGGTCGGCACCCCCGTGCTGGGCGCGCTGCGCCGGGCCGACGCGGTGGCCGCGCCGAGCCGGCACCTCGGGCTCGTTCCCGCCGCCGAGCGTCGCGCGGAAGCCTTGGCCTCGGTCGACGCGCTCGCCACGCTGATCAGTCCGTGGACCCCGCAGGCGGAGGATCCGGTGGCCGGCCGTCCGATCGTCGCGCTCGCGGGTGGTCCGGCGTTCTCTTTCGCGTACGCGGAGACGGCCGAGCTCCTCACCGGCGCCGGCGCCGAGGTGGTCATCGTGGACCCGCTGCGCGACGAGTCCCTGCCCGACGGCGCCCGCGCGCTGGTCGTCGGCGGCGGCTTCCCGGAGGTCTACGCGGCGGAGCTCTCCGCGAACGAGCCGCTCCGCAAGTCGGTGCGGGAGCTGGCCACGGCCGGGCACCCGATCGCGGCCGAGTGCGCCGGGTTGCTCTGGCTGTGCCGGACGCTGGACGGCGCTCCGATGTGCGGGGTCCTGGACGCGGAGGCGGCGATGACACCGACGCTGACCCTGGGCTATCGGGACGCGGTGGCGTTGTCGGACAGTCCGCTGGCGCAGGCCGGCACCCGGGTGACCGGTCACGAGTTCCACCGGACGACGGTGCATCCGCGGTCCGGGGTGCTGCTGTCGCCGGCTTCCGGGGCGGCCTGGGCCTGGCGGGGGGCGGATCCGGAGGGGTTCGCGACGGCGGCGGTGCACGCGTCCTACCTGCATCTGCACTGGGCGGGGCACCGAGGGCTGGCGTCGCGGCTGGTGCGGACGGCCGCGGCGTGATCGACGCCGGGGCGGGCTCGCTCCGGCGTCGACCGGGTGTCATCGGGCGCGGAGGGACGGTGTGATCGCTGTCGAGGGCTCGCTCTGGCGTTGACCGGGGGTCTCCGTGGGGAGGGACGGTGTGATCGCTGTCGGGGTGGGGGCTCGCTCCGGTGCCGGCCGGGTGTTGCTGGCGGGCGCGGTGGACGCGGCGCTGGCCGAGGCCGGTGTGGAGCGGGCGCGGGTGAGCGTGGTGGCCACGCTGGACCGCCGGGCCGGCGAGACCGGGGTGCGCCTGCTGGCCGAGAGCTGCGGGTGGCGGCTGGTCGCGTTCAGCGCCGATGAGCTTGCGGTTGTCGCCGGGGCGGGCCTGGTGACGCCGAGCGTGCGGGTGGCCGCGGCGGTCGGGACGCCGAGCGTTGCCGAGGCGGCCGCGCTGCTCGCGGCGGGTGCGGGCGCCTCGCTGATCCTGCCGAAGCGCATCCTCGACGGGGTGACGGTGGCGATCGCGGAGTCGGCACCGCGCTGAGGCAACCCGAGGCGGGGCACGGCTGGGCAGCGGCGGGCCGGGCCGTGCGGTGGGTGCGCGAGGGCTGGCCTGTGGTGGCGGGACTTTCCGGTACGGCGTGAGCTGCACGCCGTACCGGGAAATGGTGGTGAGCTCGAGGGGCGGCGGCCGTGCGGGTCAGGCGGAGACGGGCCACTCGTGGACCGGGATGTTCTCGTGCATCAGCGGGAGGTAGCGCCGCAGCATCTCGTGCAGCGCCCGCTGCCGGTCGGTGCCCTGTTTCTCCAGCTCGTGCAGCGTGTCCACCTGCCACGACGCGCCGTTCTGCTGGCGCAGGCAGCGCTGCTCGATGATCCCCAGCAGGCGGTCGCGCTGGGTGGGCGAGACGCCCCACCGGTCGAGGCCGTCGGCCGCCTGCGGGAGCAACCGGCGCAGCACCAGCTCGGTCACCGGGACCGTGCCGACGCCGGGCCAGAACACGCTGGCGTCGATGCCGTGGCGGGCGCACGCGTGGAAGTTCTCCTCGGCCGCCCGGAAGCTCAACTGGGTCCAGACCGGCCGCTCGGCCTCGGCGAGGCTGCGCGCGAGCCCGTAGTAGAACGCCGCGTTCGCGATCGTGTCGGCGACCGTCGGCCCGGCCGGCATGACCCGGTTCTCCACCCGCAGATGTGGTCGGCCGTTGACCACGTCGTAGATCGGCCGGTTCCATCGGTAGACGGTCCCGTTGTGCAGCCGCAACTCGCTGAGCGCCGGGATCTCGCCCCGTTCCAGCAGGTCGGCGGGGTCGTCCTCGTCGCAGATCGGCAGCAGCGCCGGGAAGTACCGGACGTTCTCCTCGAAGAGGTCGAAGACGCTGGTGATCCAGCGTTCCCCGAACCACACCCGCGGACGTACGCCCTGGGCCCTGATCTCCTCCGACCGCGTGTCCGTGGCCTGTTCGAAGAGCGGGATCCGGGTCTCCCGCCACAATTCCCGCCCGAACAGCAGCGGCGAGTTCGCGCCCAGCGCCACCTGGATCCCGGAGATCACCTGGGACGCGTTCCAGTACGCCGCGAACTGCGCCGGACTGACCTGCAGATGGAACTGGGTGCTGGTGCACGCCGCCTCGGGCGCGATCGTGTCGGTGGTGACGGCGAGCCGGTCCACCCCGTCGATCCGGATGTCCAGGTCCTCGCCCCGGGCCGCGAAGATCTGCTCGTTGAGCAGCGAATACCTCGGGTTCGCGGAGAGCGAGTCGCTGGTCAGGTGCTCCCGGCGCAGCGTCGGCAGGATCCCGATGGTCACCATGTGCACGCCGACCGTGCGGGCCTTGCCCTCGGCGTGGTTCAGACTGGCTCGCAGGCCTTTCTCCAGGTCGGCGATGTCGTCACCGCCGAGCCGCCGGGGCGGCAGGTTGATCTCGATGTTGAACTGGCCGAGTTCGGTCTGGAAGTCCGGATCGGCGATCGCGCCCAGCACCTCGGCGTTGCGGAACGCCGGGTCGGCATTGCCGTCGATCAGGTTGAGCTCGATCTCCATCCCGGTCATCGGCCGCTCGAAGTCGAAACGGGACTCGCGCAGCATCGTCGCGAACACGTCCAGACTGCGGCGGACCTTCTGCCGGTACCGGGACCGGTCCTCGCGGGAAAATTCGGTCTTCTCGACTTTCTCGCCCACCGGGCACCACCTTCCAGCCGTCAGCGGTGAGGGAGAACGGGCGTCGTCGCAGCGGTCCCCCCGGACTCATGATTACCGCTGTCTATGCCTGTTCTCACCCCGGCGGGCCAGCATTTACGGGTGGTGGTTAACCGTGCGTCGACCATGGACGCCCCGGTACCCGATCGTCTCGTTTCCTACGCCAAGGTCCAGTCTCAGTGGAACAGGGCGACGACGAGCACGGCGACCACGACGAGCCCCGCGGTGGCCTGCAGCAACATTGCCGGGCCCAGGTGTGACCAGCGGGTCGGGATGCGCGGGGTGAGCGGCTGCATCGTGGTCAGGTTCACCACCTGCATCAACTTCACCGGCAGGGTACGGTCGCTCTGCGGCTCCGTGCGCACCTGGACCAGGTCCCCGCGGTGCAACGCCGACTGCGGCAGCTGCCCGTGCATCTCGATCTCGTAGGTCTGCCCGAGATCGTCGCGCAGCCGGACCGGCGTGACCAGGAACTCCGGGCCTTTGCGCAGGTCCTTCAGACTTCGCCGGGCCGGTTTCATCCGCATCAGCGAGGCCAGCAGCTGGGCGATGCCGGCGGTGAGGAACACCGCGATCGCCAGGGGCCGGCCGACCCGCACCTCGCGCGTGTACGAGGCCTGGAAGCCGATGAACCGGCCGGTGATGATCGGACTGACGTGCCGGAGGATCCGCTCGCGCTGCAGTTCGGTGTCGTCCATGGGGGGTCACCTCCTGGATGTTCCTCAATGTTACGGAGTGGGCTCGGCTGCGCACCGTGAGTGAATGGTGAAATCCTGATCTTCTCCTCCTTACCAACCGATGACCCGGTCCGTGCCGGATACCGGGCAATTCCCGCGGACACGCCACCGATCTGCGGAAACTTGCCCTTCCGAGGCACCCGTCGGGGTGAACTGGACGACGAGTCTCGCGAAAAGTGCGGGCGGGGGGCGGGGACCAGTGGCACCGACGAACTACGTCAATCCGGACAGCGTGCTGGCGCGCACCGCGCGCGAGATGGTCAAGGTCCACACCCTCGACGAGCTGTCTCTTATACACAATAAGAGACAGTGATGGAGGCGTCCGGGCTGATCGCGGCGACCCGGGTGGCGTTCGCGCCGCAGGCCGGAACGCCCGCCTTCCTGCCGGATCCGCTGTCCGGGCTGTCGCCGGTCTCCCCTTCGGGTTCTCGGTCCGGCTCCCGTTCCGCCTCCGCGCCCGTCTCCCCGCCAGGGGAGTCCTGGACCGAGTCGCGGCTGGGTGGGCTGTTGCGCAACACCGGCCCCGGCGCGGGGCCGATCGCGGGTGGCGGAGGACCGGGAAGCAATGCCGGTCCCGGTTTTATTTCGCAAACAGCGAGCAATGGTACGAACGGTGCACCGGCCGCGGGTGGTCTGCCGCCCGCCGGGGAGCCGTCGACACATCCCGGCCGTCACGCGGGGCCCGATCCGACCGGCGCTTCGGGGTTGAACGGCGCCCACTCCCGGCCCGGAACGGCGGAACCCGGCAGCGGCCCGCATCGGGGCGCCCACGCGGCCCCGTCCTCGCCGGCTCCGTGGGCCGCAGCCTCGGCCGGCGATCTCGCTGCGGGCGGTTCACTCGCTGCGGGCGGTTCACTCGCCTCGGGCGCCGGTTCGGGCTTGCGGCCTTCGGCCGGGTCGGACGCCGGGGGGAGTGGCCTTCGGGAGTCGTGGCCCTCGGTGGGTGCGGACTCTGACGTGAGCGGCGGTCCGGAGTCGTGGCCGTCTGCCGGCACCAGGCCTGACGCGAGTTGGTCGTCCTCCGAATCCGGTGTGAGCGGTCTGCATTCCCGGGCCGGTGACCCCGGGAGCGGGGGCGGTCAGCGGCCATGGTCAGAGGTGGGGACCGACCCCAGCGTGTCCTGGTCCGCCGGGGCTGATTCCGGGCTTTCCCGGCCGGCCGGGACCGACTCCACGGCGAGTGGCGAACCTGCGGGCGGAGGCGGCCTGGGGACCTGGCCGGCATCGGAGGGCTCGGCGTCCACGGCGACGTCCGGCGGTGCGGAGGCCGCGGGGCGCCCTTGGCCACCCGCTGTCTCTTATACACA
>KL571294.1:134505-136235 GCA_000715855.1 Actinoplanes liguriensis | reverse complement strand
GTCTGCCTTGCCAGCCCGCTCAGAGATGTGTATAAGAGACAGTTCGACATCGAGCCCGCGCTGTCGCCCCGCGAGGCGTTCTTCGGCCGCACCGAGACCGTCGCGGCCGGTCAGGCGGTCGGCCGGATCTGCGCGGAGCAGATCACGCCGTACCCGCCCGGCATTCCGGCGCTGATCCCGGGGGAGCGGATCACCGCCGAGATCCTGGACTATCTGCGCACCGGCCTGGCCGCGGGAATGGTGCTGCCCGACCCGGCCGACCCGTTGCTGGACACGGTCCGCGTCACCGTCGAGTGAGCCGGGAGGGGTCATTCCAGGCGGAGCTCGCCGTGGGCGGTGATCACGAGCAGGTGCCCGACGCCCGTCGAGACCACCTGGGGTGTGGCGTCGCGGGCGAGCTGTGACGGCTCCAGCCCGAGCGCCGCGGCCAGCCGAGCGCCGTCGGTGACCCGCTGCCCGAACGGGGGACGCCCTGGTCCAGGACGATGCGGGTCGCCTCGCCCGGGGCGCGCAGGATCTCCACGGCGAGGACGTCGGCGCGGGTGAGATGTCGATGTCGGTGACGTGGTATCCGCGGCTGTGTGCGGATCCCGGTGATCGTGCGGCTGGTGCGCCGATGCGCTGGCGCATCGTGACCGCCGGCTGCGAGCCGGTGAAGCCCTGGTCGGCCAGCCACAGCCACGCGCCCAGCGAGTTGTGGCCGGCCCCGTCGACCTCCTCGCCGGCCGGGGTGAACGAGCGCAGCCGCCAGTCGGCGCCGTCCTGTCCGGGCCGCAGCAGGAAGGTGGTCTCGGACTGGTTGAACTCCCGGGCGATCGCCCGCATCTGCGCCACGCTCAGGTCGTCGGCGTCGGGCACGACCGCCAGCGGGTTGCCGGTCAGCGGCCGGTCGGCGAACACGTCGACAAAGGAGAACCGTGTCATGACGACCAGTGTCGCCGGTCTTCGAGGGACCCGGCCGGTCGGCGGGTTCTTGTATGCTGCCCCCTTTGATCAACGGGGAGGGGCGTCAATCCATGCTTTCCAAGCTCGTACGGGCGGTGACCGCGATTCTGATCGCGTTCGGCGCCGGTGTGTTGTCCGCGTCGCCGGCGAGTGCCGTGAGCTACCGGGACCTCAAGTCGGTGCAGTACGGCACCTGTTTCTACGCCTACGGTGACCCGCTCGAGGACCTCTACCTCAAGAAGTGCACGACGACGCCGGCGGCGAACGGCAACTGGTCGGTCACCAACGTCGGGTACTACAACAACCACGCGTTGTGGGTGCTCAAGCGCCAGGGCGGCACCTGCCTCGGCGTGCTCGGCAACGCCAGCAGCAACTACCTGTACAGCTCGTGCACGGTGACCGGTTCCCGGAACGTGTGGGAGGTCTTCCCCACCACGTACGGCGTGGACCCGGTGCACACCTCGTACGTGCTGAAGTCGTTCGGCGCCTACAAGTCGTGGGGCGTGCACAAGTGCCTGACGTTCGACGGCAGCCGGCCGAAGCTCGGGGCGTGCAGCACGACGAGCAAGACGGACATGATCTTCCGCTGAGCACGTAGGACGTGAAGCAGGCTCAGGGCAGGTCGGTGGGTGCCTGGATCAGGCCGGCACCGACGTCGGGTGTCGTGTCCGGGCGCACGAGTTGGGTGCGTACCTCGTGCATCGTCAGCTCGCCGCTGAGGATCTGCTCGGCGAAGTGGCACGCCACCCGCTGCCCCGAGTCGTCGAACACCCGCAGCTGTGGCC
>KL571294.1:131331-134272 GCA_000715855.1 Actinoplanes liguriensis | reverse complement strand
GGCATCCGCTCGGCGGGTCGGCCGGTGACGGCAGGTCGCCGACGAGCAGGATCCGCTCGCGCTGGTCCTCGGTGTACGGGTCGGGGATGGGCACGGCCGACAGCAGGGCCCGGGTGTACGGGTGCAGCGGGCGCTCGTACAACCGGTCGCCGTCGGCCTCCTCGACGAGCGCGCCCAGGTACATCACGCCGATCGTGTCCGAGATGTGCCGGACGACGGCCAGGTCGTGGGCGATCACGAGATAGGTCAGCCCGAGCGATTCCTGCAGGTCCTCGAGCAGGTTCACGACCTGGGCCTGGATCGACACGTCCAGCGCGGACACCGGCTCGTCGGCGACGATCAGCTCAGGCCCGAGCACCAGGGCGCGGGCGATGCCGATGCGCTGGCGCTGCCCGCCGGAGAACTCGTGCGGGTACTTGTTCAGCGCCGACGCCGGCAGCCCGACCGAGTCCAGCGTGGATCGCAGCCGCGCGCCCACCCCGGCCCTGTCCCGGTGCAGGTCGTGCGCTTTGAGGCCCTCGACCAGCAGGGACTCCACGGATTGGCGCGGATCCAGGCTCGCCATCGGGTCCTGGAACACCATCTGGATGCGCCGGCGGAACAACCGCATCTGCTCGCCCTTGAGCGCCCGGACGTCCGTACCGTCGAACAGGATCTTGCCGTCGGTCGGCTCGACCAGTCGCAGCAGGCCGCGCCCCAGCGTCGACTTGCCGCAGCCGGACTCGCCGACGAGGCCGTAGGTCTCACCCCGGCTGATCGTCAGGGACACGCCGTCGACGGCGTAGACGTGACCGATCGTACGATCGAAGAGCAGTCCGCTCTTGATCGGAAAATGCACCTTGAGGTCGTCGATCTCGACCAGGGTGTCGCTCACGCCGGAACCTCCTGCGGGACGGGGTTGGTGCAGCGCAGCGCGCCGTCGCGGCGGCGGGTCGGGGTCAGCGGCACCGTCTCGCCGATGCAGTCGTCGATCACGCGATCGCAGCGCGGGGCGAAGGCACAGCCCTCCGGCCAGGGAATGTTGTCGCTGACCGAGCCACGGATCTGGTGCAGGCGCCCGCCGCGATCCACGTCGAGCCGCGGCACGGACTGCAGAAGCCCATGGGTGTACGGGTGCCGGGGCTCGGCGAACAGGTCATGGCGCTCGGCGCGTTCGACGACCTTGCCGGCGTAGAGCACGTTGACCGTGTCGCACAGACCGGCCACCACCCCGAGATCGTGGGTGATCATGACCAGCGCCGTGCCGGACTGCTCGACCAGGTCCTTGAGCAGGGTGAGGATCTGCGCCTGGATGGTCACGTCCAGCGCGGTGGTCGGCTCGTCGGCGATCAGCAGGCGCGGCTTGCACGCGAGGGCGATGGCGATCAGCGCCCGCTGCCGCATGCCGCCGGAGAGCTGGTGTGCGAACTCCCTGAGCCGCCGGTCCGGATCCGGGATGCCGACCGCGTCGAGCAGCTCCCGGGCCTGACGCAGCGCCGCCGCCCGGGACTTGCCCTGGTGGCGTTCCAGCACCTCGGCCACCTGGAGTCCGAGAGGGATCACCGGGTTCAGTGACGACAGCGGGTCCTGGAAGATCATGCCGATGTCCCGGCCGCGCCTGTCGCGCAGGTCCTGCGGGCGCAGGGTGAGCAGGTCGGTCTCCTCGAAGAAGACCTCGCCGGTGACCCGGTTGCCGCGGCGGGGCAGCAGACCCATGATCGCCAGGCTGGTCACCGACTTGCCGCAGCCGGACTCACCGACCAGCCCGACCGTCTGGCCGGCCTCCACGGTGAAGCTGACGCCGTCGACCGCGGTGAAGGGCTCGGCGCCCTCGCGCTGGAAGACGACGGACAGATCGCGGACGTCGAGCAGGGGCATGACGGTCACCGCCGGTTCTTCGGGTCGAGCGCCTCGCGCATGCTCTCGCCCAGCAGGGTGAAGCCGAGCGCGACGAGGATGATCGCGATGGCGGGGAAGTAGGCCAGCTCCGGGCGGACCTCGAGGTAGTGCACGCCGTCGACGCCCAGCATCAGGCCCCACTCGGCGCGGTTGATGTCCGGGTCGCCGAGGCCCAGGAACGACAGCGCGGCCGCGTCCAGGATCGCCACCGCGAAGGTCAGCGTGGCCTGCACGATGACGGCGGTGAGCGAGTTCGGCAGCATGTGCCGGGTCACGATGTCGCGCTGCTTCACGCCGAGCGCGCGGGCCGCGAGCACGTGATCGCTCTCGCGTTGCGCCAGCATCGAGCCGCGCAGCAGCCGGGCGAAGATGGGCACGTTCACCACCGCGACCGCGATGATCACCGTCCACTGGGTGGACTCGCTGGCCAGGGCGACGAGCGTGATCGCCAGCAGCAGGCTGGGCAGCGCCAGCATCACGTCGGTGACCCGCATGATCAGCACGTCGGCCCAGCCGCCGGCCGCACCGGCGATCGCGCCGAGCAGCACCCCGAACAGCAGGCCGATCAGGGTGGCCAGGACACCGACGAACAGGGTCTGCCGGGCGCCGTAGATCATCCGGGATGCGAAGTCGCGGCCCAGCGGATCGCTGCCGAGCGGATGCCCGGCGGCAGGGCCCGGGATCGAGTCGACGGTCAGCTTGGCGGTCAGCTCGGGGAAGCGCTGCACCGGGTCGTGCGGGGCCACCAGCGGCGCGAAGATCGCGATGATCAGGAAGATCAGGATGATGCCCGCGCCCACGAGCGCCGCCGGGTTGCGCCGCAGCCGGCGTCCGGCGTCGCGGATCAGGCTGACCCCACCGGCCTCGGACGTGCGCGCGGTCAGCTCGTCGATGCGGCGGCGCTTGTGCTCGGCGAGCGTCGTGATCCCTCCGGGCCGGCTCACGAGACACGCACCCTCGGGTCGATGACCGCGTACGAGAGGTCGACCAGCAGGTTGACCACGATGAACACGACGGCGGCGAGCAGGATCAGCGCCTGCAGCACCTGTCTCTTATACACATC
>KL571294.1:130482-131112 GCA_000715855.1 Actinoplanes liguriensis | reverse complement strand
ATGTGTATAAGAGACAGCTGATCGAGTCGGTGATCAGCGTGCCCAGGCCGCCCCAGTTGTAGACCTTCTCGGTCAGCACCGCCCCGGCCAGCAGCGCGCCGGTCTGCAGGCCGATCGTGGTGACCACCGGCAGCAGCGCGTTGCGCAGCACGTGTCGCTTGCGGATGGTGGCGTCGCGCAGGCCCTTGGCGTCCGCGGTCCGGATGTAGTCCTCGTCGAGCACGTCCAGCACGCTGGCCCGGGTGATCCGGACGATGATCGCCAGCGGGATCGTCGCCAGCGTCACGGCGGGCAGCACCAGATGCCAGAGCGCGTCGGCGGAGGCGTCGAACTCGCGGGTCAGTAGCCCGTCCAGGACGAAGAACCCGGTCACGTCGGTGTTGTCCATGCCGGTGCTGATCCGCCCGGACGGCGGGAAGAAGTGGATGCCCTGGGTCAGCCAGTCCTTGAGCAGGTAGCCGAGGAAGAAGATCGGGATCGAGATGCCGATCAGGGTGACCACGATGGTCGCGTTGTCGAGCAGCCGGCCGCGGTGGCGGGCCGCGAGATAGCCCAGCGGGATGCCGAGCCCGACGGCGATGATGATCGCCGCGATCGCCAGCTCGACGGTCGCCGGGAAGGCCCGGCCGA
>KL571294.1:127463-130261 GCA_000715855.1 Actinoplanes liguriensis | reverse complement strand
AAGGCCCGGCCGATCACGCTGGTCACCGGCTCGCCGGTGCGGATCGAGTTGCCGAAGTCGCCGGTCACCACGTTCTCGACGAAACGGCCGTACTGAACCCAGATCGGCTTGTCGTAGCCGAGGGCGCGGGTCAGGGTCTCGCGGGTCTGCGGGGTCGCGCGCTCACCCAGCAGCGCGTCGACCGGGCCGCCGGGAAGGCTGCGCAGCCAGAAGAAGACCAGGGTCATCAGGGCGATCAGGGTGACGCCCAACTGGGTCAGTCGGCGCAGGACGACTCTGAGCATGGAACTCCTGTCAGGAAGCCGCGGCCCGGGACAGTCCCGGGCCGCGGCGGCGCCCGGCGCCTACTTGGTGATGGAGACGGTGTTGAACGTCTCGGCGGTCAGCGGACTCGGCACCAGGCCCTCCACGCTCTTCGTGGTGACCAGGGCCGGCGGGGCGTGCCAGATCGGCACGGCCGGCAGCCACTTGGTCGCCAGGTCGCGGTTGACCTGCTCGAACGCGGCCTTCTTGGCGGCCTGGTCGACGGTGGCGTCAGCCTTGCCGATGGCGGTGAACATGTCGGTCATCGCCTGGTCCCCGAACTCGATCTTGGGTCGCCCGAAGAACGTGCCGACGAAGTTGCCCGGGTCGTTGTAGTCGCCGGTCCAGCCGAGGATGTGCAGGTCCTGCTTGCCGAACTGCTGCACGTCGTCCTTGAAGCCGCCGTTCCACGGCCGGGGCACCCCGTTGACCTTGATGCCGGCGGCCTGCAGGTCATTGGCGAGCACGGTGAAGATCTCCTGCGGGTTCGGCATGTACGGCCGGGTCACCTCGGTCGGGTAGTAGAAGTTCAGCGTGAGCCCGGTCGCGCCGGCGTCGGCGAGCAGCTGCTTGGCCTTGTCGACGTTGTACTCGTACTTCTGCACGTCCGTCGCGTAGCCGAGCACCGTGTCCGGCAGGAACTCGTCGGCGACCTTCGAGCCGCCCGGGCCCTTGGTCTGCACCAGTTGCGCGCGGTTCAAGGCGTAGGCGATCGCCTGCCGTACGCGCAAGTCTTTGAGCTTGGGGTTGTTCTTCTGATTGATGCCCAGGTAGAGGATGTTGAACGCGGGACGCTCAAGGACCTTGTAGCCCTCGTCGGCCAGCGCCTTGCGGTCGGCCGGGGCCGGGAAGTCGATCGCCTGGACCGTGCCGGCGCGCAGCTCCTGCTTACGGGTGTTCTCGTCCTTGATGACCTTGATGATCATCTTGTCGACCTTGGCCTTGTCACCCCAGTAGTCCGGGTTCTTGTTCAGGGTGATCTCGCCGGTCGCCTTGTTCCAGCCGCCGAACGTGAACGCGCCCGTGCCGGTCGGGTGCTCGTTGGCGAACGCGCTGTAGGAGAACGAGTCGCCGCTCTGGGTCACCGTGTCGGCCCCGTACTGCTTCATCGCGGTCGGGCTCGCGATGGAGAACGCGGTCAGCGCGAACGCGCCCGGGAACGCGCCCTTGTACTTCTTCATCGTCACGACCGCGGTGGAGGCGTCCTGCGCCTTGCAGTTGTCGTAGACGGCATCCGGGCTGCCGGCGAACCCGCCGAAGACGTCGGCGTAGTAGATCATCTGGGATTGGGCGGCGTCGCCCTTCATGTTGTACCAGCGGTCGAAGTTCGCACAGACCGCCGCGGCGTCCAGCGCCGTGCCGTCGTGGAACTTGACGCCCTGGCGCAGCTTGAACGTCCAGACCTTGCCGGTCGCGTCGTTGGACCAGCTCTCGGCCAGGCCACCGATCAGCTCGGCGGTGCCGGGCTTGTGGGTGATCAGCGTGTCGTAGAGCTGCCGGATCGGCCGGAACGACTCCCCGTCGTCGTTGAAGATCGGGTCGAAGTTCTTCGGGTCACCGGCGCCCGCGAAGATGAAGGTGCCGCCGCCGGCATCCTTGCTGTCACCGCCGCGGTCGCTGTCGGCGCAGCCTGCCGCGCCGACGACCATCGCCAGTACGGCTCCGGCGGCGATGACCGTCCGGAACCTGAATGCCTGCCTTCCTGGGGCTCGCATCGTGTTTCACCGTCCTATGAGTACGGACAAACGCGATGACGGCAGGTCACCGCTGGTGCGACCCTAACCATTGACGATGATCAACATGTGCGGTTGGTATCGGATTGTGTCCTGCCCATTTTTCGCCGACCCCGTCCGGGTGACCGCCGCGGCCCCGTCACTCAGGCCCTCTGCCGTGGTCCCTGCCGAGGTGGCCACCGGTTCGCCGGTGGCCACCAGTTCCCTGGGTCAGCAGAGAACGTTCACCTGATTGTCGGCGGCCACATTGGGGTCCACCTGCGCGCCGCGGGTGATCTCCAGCAGGGTCGCCTCGACCTGGTTGGCGTCGATCGTCGACACGATGATCCGTGGTTGCGCCGTCAGGACGTCGTCGATCTTGGTGGTGTCGATCCGCAGGTTCAGACCGCGGGCGGGATTGTCGGGTGCCACCATCTGTTCGATCCCTTCTCTGGGCTGTCGTCGGGAGGTGCGGGACGAAGGTCGATCTCAGGCCAGGGGCGCCTCCTCGCCGACCCAGAGGTCACGTACCCGAGCCAGGCCGGCTGCCTGCTGCGGTGTCAGCTCTGCCGGCGGGCCGTCCGCCGCGAGCAGGACGAGGGCCTCGCGCAGGTGCTCGCCGACCTCGAAATCGGCATCGGTGGCCGGGACGTACAGGTAGTCCGAGCCCGACGGGAGCACCACGTGATCCGCAAGCCGTTGCCAGCTCTCCGACAGGCCGCGCCCGTCGACGTTGTACGCGTAGCCGGCGGCAGGGAGAAACGCTGTCTCTTATACACATCT
>KL571294.1:125351-127253 GCA_000715855.1 Actinoplanes liguriensis | reverse complement strand
TGCGACCGGCTGGTCACGGAGATCTGCGGTGACCGCGGGCCGCGCTGGATCATCTCCGGCCGGGACGACGCGTCCGCGCGCCGCCGGTCGGAATACAGGAAGCGTTCACGCTCGGCGTGACCGACCCGCCCCAGGATCGCCCGCACGCCGGGCGACCGGAGCGCCAGCTCCCAGAGCCGGAAGGCGCCCCGGCGGTCGAGCCCCGCGACCACGTCGTAGGCGAGCCGTTCCTCGAAGGTGTGGCCGGCGACCAGCTCTCGCATGCCGGTCACCCCGAACCGCTCCGGTTGGCGTTCGACGGGGGAGTACCGATTCAGGCAGAAGTACGAGAAGCCGGCGATGTCGAGCTCGTGCGAGCGGGTCTCGACGAACCGGATCGTCTCCAGCGCCTCGGCCTCCGTCTCGCCGGGGAATCCGATGATGCACATGACGTGGATGCGTATTCCGCTTGCGTGGCACTCACTGACGATCCGATCGATCTCGACGCGTTTGATGCCCTTGTTCATGAGATCGAGGACGCGCTGGTTGGCCGACTCCATCCCGAACGAGAACACCCGGCATCCGGATCGGTGAGCCGCATCGAAGTCGGACTTCTCCAGGGATCGCTCCATGCGGAGCTCGCAACCCCATCTGATTTGCAGGCCCGAGTCGAGCAGAGCCGATGAGATGTGGCGGAGAAGCTTCGGCGAGATCGACTCGTCCACGAAATAGAAGTGCTGACATCCGTATCTGTCCCCGAGCACTTCGAGATCGTCGATGATCGCGGATCTGGGCCGGGGCCGGTACGTGTCGCCGTAGATGTGATGGTGCGTGCAGAAGGCGCAGCGCCAGTAGCATCCGCGGGAGGCGAGAACGGGCAACGTGATGGCGGGAGACAGATACTCCGCCAGGGGAAGACCGTCGAAGTCGGGTGTAGGAAGGTCGGCAGCCGGAACCGGCCCTGTGCGCGCGGTGGTCTGAACCTCGCCGTACTCGTCGCGATAGACGGTGTTCGGCACGACCGGGACGGATACGCCGGCGGCAAGCTGGTCGAGATAGTCGGCCAGTGGCGCCTCACCCTCGTAGAGCACGACCGCGTCGATGTAGTCGAAGAGCCACTTCTCCCTCCGGAGCTCCTCTCGCATCGCGGTGAACAGCGGTCCGCCGACCAGCACGCGCGCTTCCGGTCTGGCCCGGCGAATCCACGCCGCGAGAGTCAGCGCGGGCAGGACCTGACCACGGTAGACCAGCGAGATGCCGATCACCTCGCCACGCAGCATGTCGGCGGTGATCGCCTCGTCGTAGAAGGCGAAGAATCCGTTGTCGCGATCGGACAGGCCGGCGCGCAGCTCTGCGGGACTGCCGCTCGAGTAGCGGTAGACGGGTTCGGTGAAGTCGTAGCGTTCCGGCGGGCGGACCGCCGTGGCCGCGTCGAGCGCCCACCGGACCGTTCGGTAGGCCCCGTCGATCCTCTTCGGATCCTGCTCCGTGGGGTCACGAATGACCCGGATCGCCGTATCCAGGTTGCCGGCAATGGTGTCCCGGCGGTTCAGCAGGCGTGCGCACCGCGCGTACTCCACCTGTTCCTTGCCGTTGATCGGGCGGTTCTCCAACTCCCGCAGGCGCCGTTCGGCGGCCGCGAAACTCGCCAGGAGGGTGGGTTCGGCCAGCTGATGCTGTACGAACCGCAGATTGAGGTCGACCTGCGATGCGCGGTGAATCGTGCGGGCGTGGACGTACGCGGCAAGTGCCGCCGTGCTCAGATACGGATAGGCGATGCCGGTAAGGGGAGGAAAGACGAGGTCCACGTGAATCGCTCTGCTCATGAGGTGACGCCCTCCCGGGTGTGATGCCACGGCCTCTGACCTTCGGCACGAAGCGCGACCAGCACGTCGTCCGCTGTCGGCAGGCCGCACTCCGATG
>KL571294.1:118542-125129 GCA_000715855.1 Actinoplanes liguriensis | reverse complement strand
CCCTCCGATGTGGTCCGGCCGGTCGCCACCTCGTAACCGCCGCCGGTCCCGAGAATGGTGCAGCCGTCGTCGGCCAAAGTCGCCAGATTGCGGCGGACCGCGGGATGGGCACGCATTCGCGCGTTCATGACCGGCGCGATCAGCGTGGGGCCCGCGCAGTTCAGGTAGCACGCCGAGACCAGGTCGCCGGATGCCCCAGCCGCCAGCGTGGCGAGGATGTTCGCGGTTGCCGGGGCGATCAGCAGCGCGTCCCGATCGCGCATCAGGGCGGCCGCGTTCCACATCGTCCCGTCCGGTTGGTACATCTCGCACGGGACCGCCGAGCCCAGGATCTGCGACAGGACCGTGTGGCTGATGTAGCGGTCGGCCGTGCGGGTCATCACCGCCCGCAGTTCCACGCCGGCGACGGCGTTCAGGCGGATGAGGAGGGAATGTATGCCCACGGCCCCGATGGAGCCGGTTATCCCGACCATCAGCCTGCACTCGAGACTCATGTCAGAGCCCCGAGCCCGGCCAGCCTGGCGCACAGCTTCGGTTTCAGGTTGTCGGGTGCGAACGGGCAGCCCGGGTAGCAGCTGTGATCCTTCAGGAACTCGCAGTCCGCACACACGTCCCACCGGGTGTTGTCCAGCCGGTCGTTCGCCTCTCGTTTGAAATCCTGGAAGTACGGCTCGGAGAGAATACGGTCGAGTGGCCTCTGGGTGATGTTGAGAAGGACAGGATCGGCTCGTACGGTGTCGTGGTGCTTGGTTCCGGCGAAGCAGGGATGGACCGCCCCGTCGCTGGCGACCCGCAGTTGACCCTCGCCGGTGTCGCAATAGGTGTCACCGCCGAACATCACGGCGTCGCCATATCTTTCGCGCAATGCGAGTTGGAGGCGCATCGGAATCTCGTACAGAACGACAGCCGGTGTCAGGCGGTCCGCGGCGAGCGATGCTTCGCAGATCGCCCGCAGATATTCCTCGGTCGTCGGCGGAACCGGTGCTCCGGCCCGCAACGCGTTTCCATATTCTTTCAATACGGACACGGCGATGCTGTCGACGCCGATCTCGTCCGCCAATTCGAGCATCGGAACGATGCCGGCGACATTTTCCGCGCAGAGAACGTGCGATATGTTCAGCTTTGCGCTGCCCGCCGAGCGATCGCGCCCGGCCACGTATGCTCTCGCCGACGCCACGGCCCGGGCGAAACTGCCTTTGCCCCGAATGCGATCGTTGGTGGCCGCATCGCTGCCGTCGACACTGATCGTGATCGTGGCCAGATTCCGCACCATCCACTGCAGTGCCTCGAGATTCGGCGTGAGCCAGCCGTTGGTGGTCACCGACGTTCGCAGTCCGACCCGTCCGGCAATGACGCAGATATCCAGAAAGTCGCGTCTCAGCAGGGGCTCCCCGCCGAGAAGGTGAAGGCCGCGGCCGCCGAGCGCGGAGAATTCGGCCAGCATGTGGGCGGCGGACTGCAGGTCCATGTCCTTTCCGGCAACCGCGCGGTCGTCGCCGTTGGAACAATGGCCGCAGCCCAGATTGCAGACCTTCGTGAAATCCCACGACATCGTCGCATTGGTGAGCCTGGTCGCTGGAAGGTTCGTCAAAGGCATGCGGCCTCCGCCCTTCGGCACAGCAATGTTCTGCCGCACCGGCTAGGCGCGGGCAGCTAAAAGTATTGGTGAGAGTAAAATCGTGACGTCCCGTGAGCGGGGACTCAGTCGATCTACCGGAATCGACAGAACTCGATCATGGTTGACTGGTTATAGACATACGATCCTCGGGCGTCACGCTTCGAGTCAAGGTGTTTCCTCATGGTCATTTATCGAAATCCGAAACTGACGGGTTTGGTACCGTTGGGCCGCCTGCCGAAACCAGGTTCATTGCGTGTTCGGTGGCCGTGCCTTTGTGGAGCTGCCGGTTATATCGCCCGGTACGGCGGAAACCGTTCGGGCGCGGGACGGCCATCGTTTGATCGGCTGTATCTCGCGAGCGAGCATTCAAATTTGACAGCGGTCACGCGCGGTCGCGGGGCGTGGGGGCGGCGAGCGCGGCAATGGCCGTACGGGAAAATTCGCTTTTGCCTGATCCGGTCGCACCGGCGAGCGGTCGGACGCCCGCGGAGCAACCGTCGCCCGTGGCCCGGACTGCCACCCGGGCCTCGGGTGATCGACGACCGTCGTAGTATCTCGCGCGTGGTGACTCTGTTGCGCCGTTTCGCGGCGGTGGTGTTCGGGCTGGGTGGGCTGGTGTTCCTGCTGATCGGCGGTGTGCAGCTGACCGATCAGACCTGGGAGAGCGCCGCCGGCACCGTGCACACGTGCACCGTGCAGACCTCGCGGTCGGGCGCCCAGTCGCGGACGCGCACCGAGTACACGTGCGAGGTGACGTGGGATGCCGGCGGCACGACCAGGAGCCACCGCCTGGTGCTGCCCCGGAGCCTGGCGGTGCCCGGCTGCCCGGTCGACCTCAGGGTGAAGGGCGACACCGCGGCCCTGGCCACACCGATCTGGCGGGCCGCGATCCCGGCCGTCATCGGCCTCGCGATGATCGTGATGGCCGTTGTCCTGTTCCGCCGCGCCCGCCGGAAGGGGTCGGTCCGCCTCTCCGCCGCGATCGGCTGAGGCGGGCGGCGAGCCGGGATCGGCTGAGCCGGGCGGGCGGCGAACTTCGCCGAACCGCCCTGGCTGCAACGACCCTTCCGTAACGTGCCGACCGGGCCCTGCATCAGCACCCTGACCTGCTAACCCGGAGTACACACATGATCCGCATCGGCATCATCCTCGGCAGCACCCGCCCCAACCGCAACGGCGAACAGGTCGCCGCCTGGGTCCTCGACAACGCCAAGCAGCGCAGCGACGCCACGTACGAGCTGGTCGACCTGCGCGATTTCCCGCTGCCGCACCTGGACGAGCCGATCCCGCCGTCGATGGGCCAGTACCAGAACGCGCACACCAAGCAGTGGGCCGAGAAGATCGCCTCGTTCGACGGGTTCGTCATCGTCACCCCGGAGTACAACCACAGCACGTCCGGCGTGCTGAAGAACGCCATCGACTACCTGTTCGCCGAATGGAACAACAAGGCCGTCGGCTTCGTGTCCTACGGCTCGGTCGGCGGCGCCCGTGCGGTGGAGCACCTGCGCCTGATCGCCGGCGAGCTCAAGATGGCCGACGTGCGCCAGCAGGTCACCCTGGCGCTGAGCACCGAGTTCGAGAACTACAGCGGGTTCAAGCCGGGCGCCTACCAGCTCCCGCAGCTGAGCACCCTGCTGGACGAGGTGGTCACCTGGAGCACCGCCCTGTCGACGGTGCGCAAGTCCGCCTGACCTACGCCGGGGGTGACATGAGCCGGCCCGAGGCGATCAACTCCACCCGTCCGCCGACCTGCGCACCGGTGCCGGCCGTGGCGCGGACGTGCAGCAGCGCGCGGTTCGGCGGCCCGCCCGTTCCCTGGTCGACCCGGATCTGCCCGGGCCAGGGCCGGCCCTCGGCGTGCCAGAGGGCGGGCAGGCCACCGGCCGCGCCACCGGTCGCGGCGTCCTCCGCGCCGTCGAGCGACATCGTGAACACCCGCATCCGGACCAGCCACGGGTCGGCGGTCGGGGCGACCAGGCAGATGCCGCTCACCTCCTCGGCGCGGCAGTAGTCCCGGACCTCCGCGGGCGACAGGCGGGTCGCCTCCACCTCGCCGGGGGTCCGCGTGAAGTAGGCCCGGGCCCGGCCGGTGTCCACCACCACGGCGCCGCCCGCCCGGCGCACCGAGGTCCGTCCGGCCGGCAGGTCGACGTAGCCGACCGCATCGTCGTCACGCAACACCGAGACCGTTCCGGCCCGGGTCAGCGCCCGCCAGGGCTCGCCCGGCGCCGGCTCGCCGGTCGTCCGGAGCACGAACTCCGTGGCCAGCAAGGTCTGCGTGCAAAGGCGCATTTCCCCGTACGGCGAGAAGGTGAGCACCTCGAGCCCCTGCGCGGTCCCGCGGATGAACGCGGTGTCGGGGTAACCGAGCATCGCCGCCCAGCGCGCCATCTCGCCGGCGCTCGTCCCCGGATCGACCGTCACCACTCCGGTGGTGTTGCCGAGAGCGCCGGGACCGGTGAACACGCGCAATTGCCAGAGCCGCAAGGGTTCCACGGGCATCGAGCGTAGAGCCGTCTTCGCCCCGATCCTTCCCCCGGGGCGGCCGCGGGTCCGGCCCGGCTCATCCCACGTGATCGTCGAGTGCGGTCCGGCCGGGATCGGCTGACCGGTTCCGGGCCTTCTCGTCGTACATGGCGACGTCGGCCTCGTGCAGCAGGGCCGCGCCGCTCAGGCCGTCGCGGGCGGTGGCGACGCCGATGCTCGCCCCGACGCTGACCTCCTGCCCGAGCACGACCATCGGCAACCGGATCTGCGCGGCCAGCTCCGCCGCGCGGGCCCGCGCCTGCACGACGGTGAGCGGCCCGGCGCTGAGCACCGCGAACTCGTCACCGCCGAGACGGGCGACCAGATCCCCGGGCGTCGCGGACGCACGCAGCCGCACGCCGACCGCGGCCAGCACGGCGTCCCCGGCCGCGTGCCCGTACGTGTCGTTGATCGGCTTGAAACCATCAAGATCGATCAGCAGTACGGCGCGGTCGTGCCCGTGCTCGTCGAGGTGACGCTGGAAGAGCGCCCGGTTGGCGAGCCCGGTCAGCGCGTCGTGAAAGGCCAGGTGCTCCAGCTCCGAGGCCAGTCGCTCCCGCTCGGCGAGTGACCTGTTCAGCTCGGCGACCTTGGTGTCCAGCATCGCGAGCAGCCGGGCGTTGTCGGCGAACGCCGCCAGTTGCCGCACCACCACCAGCACCGAGCTCACGACCGAGCCCGCCACGACGATCCACGTGGCGCTCTGCCACCCGTCGACGGCGAGCACGCCGACCAGCAGCGCGAAGGTGCCCGCGACCGCGGCATAGGGCAGCAGGCTGTACGGGCGCCGGCTCGACCCGGGCCGCCGCGGCCAGCGCGGTCACGGCGACGACCGTGGCGCCCTGCTGCCAGGCGACGTGGCCGTGGTCGATCAGCAGGGGCCGGAACCCGGTCGCGGCGCCCTCGAGCGTCGCGGACACCGACAGCAGCGCGCCGGCCAGCGGGTTGAACGGCTTGACCGGCATCAACAGCAGCTTGACCAGCGAGAACACCGCGACCATGTAGATGGCGGGACCGAACAGCAGCGAGATCATGCGGCCGCCCCCGGCGAACCCGGCCGCCCCGGCGGTCACCGCGAAGTAGCAGCCCAGGGTCGCCGCGAACACCAGCACGGTCGCCGCGTCCAGCAGGAAGCGCACCCGCTCGTGCCGGGTGCCGAGCCCGACCGGCATCGTGAGCAGGGCCGCGACCAGGCAGATCGTGCCGGTGAAGATGCCGATGCTGTAGACCGGGCCGCCGATCATCGCCGCCGTGCTCGTCGGCGCCCGCAGGTACACGACGAACTGCCAGGCGTCGCTGACCAGGAAGATCGCCGCGGCGAGCCCGACCGGCCCCCACATCCGGCGCTCGGTCGCCGTGACGTGCGGGTCGCGCCGGATCAGCACGCCGCTGACCGCGGTCGCCGAGGCCAGCACGATCAGCATCGGCCAGATCAGCGCGCCCATCAGGTGGCCGCCGGTGTCCAGCGCCGCGACCGCGACGGTCGCCAGCGCCGCGAGACCCAGCGTGACCAGCACGGGATCACGGCGCAGCGGCGGCGCAACGATGCTCACGGTGAGCTTTATCGGCGCGGAACCGGCGGCCGTGAGGTCACCGGGCAGGTACAGCCTGCTGTACCCGGAGAGGCCAGTTAGCGGGATCGATGCCGGCGGTTCCGGAAAATAGCGTTGCCGGTATGACAACGAGGACGAAGTATCGCAGTCTGGCGGTCGGGCTGACCGCTGTCGCCGTGCTGGCCGGTGGCGTGGGTGTCGCCCGGGCGGACGCCTTTCCGACCGGCACCCAGGGTGTCGCCGTGGCCGGCGAGTCGGGCTGGGCCGGCATCACCCGCGAGCAGGTCCGGATCGACTTCGGCAAGGGCTGGGTCACCCAGGCGGAGCTGACCTATCCGAGCCGGGCCAAGGGGCGCCTGCCGGTGGTGGTGATGCTGCACGGCAGCGGGCACAACGACATGAACCAGACACTGCCCGACGGTGCGGGCGCGACGTTCGTGCCGCTGGCGCAGGCCGCCTCCCGGGAGGGCTACGCGACGCTGCGCTTCAACAAGCGCGGCGTGACGGGCATCGGGCCGGTGGAGAGCACCGATCCCGCGCAGTTGAACCCGCCGCACCCGTACCGGCAGATTCAGCAGGACGCCGCCTCGGCGGTCCGGTTCGCCGCCGCCTCTCCGCACGTCGATCCGTCCCGGATCTTCCTGCTCGGACACAGCGAGGGTACGGACGTGGCCGCCAACCTGGCCGCCGACCCGAAGGCGTTCGGCATTCCGGTGCCGGCCGGCGTGATCGCGATGGGTGTCGTCGGCAAGGACATCAAGGAGTTGCTGACCCTGCAGATCTACGGGCGCCTGCTGCTCCAGTTGCACGACGAGTTCGACGTCGACGCGGACGGCCGGCTGACCGCCACCGAGGCGGCCGACGGGCTGATCGGCCAGCCGGAGGAGGCC
>KL571294.1:109627-118315 GCA_000715855.1 Actinoplanes liguriensis | reverse complement strand
TGTATAAGAGACAGGGCCAGTTCCGGTCGGTTCTGCTCGACGGTGACAAGGTCCTGGCGAGCACCGACACCGATCACGACGGGCAGATCGCGATCGACACCGAGGCCGGCGCGGTCCTGCGCAAGGTGACAGGCATCGACTCCTACCCGGACGTGCCCGGCCTGGAGACGCTGCAGGAGTACGTCGCCGACATCGCCCGCTTCCCGACGGTGACGCAGGCGCTGCCGAAGTTCGCCGGCCCGACGCTGCTGCTCAACGGCGAGAACGACCTGCAGACCCCGGCCCGGGCCGCGCTGGCCGCCGATGCCGCCGTCGCCGCGGCCGGCAACCGGGACCACACGATCATCATCTACCCCGGCATGGCGCACACCATGAACGTCACGCGCAAGTTCGTGCCGCAGTTCGGTGAGCCGGACCGCAAGGTCGTCGCCGACATCCGGGCGTGGCTCCGCTCGCACCACTGACGGGTACGCTCGGGCGGGTGTTCTCCCCTCAAGGACCGTCACTGCGGGAACTGTGTGTCCAGGCGCTGTCGTCGGTCGAGCGCGGCTACGACTTCCTGGCCCCCAAGTTCGACCACACGCCGTTCCGTACGCCGGACAACGTCCTGGACGCCACCGTCCAGGCGTTGTCCGTTGCGGGGCCGTTCGACCGGGGGCTGGACGTGTGCTGCGGCACCGGCGCCGGCCTGACCGTTCTGGAGAAGGTGTGCCGGGAGCGGGTCACCGGTGTCGACTTCAGCGCGGGGATGCTCGGCAAGGCGCACAGTGCGGTCCCGGGCGCCACGCTGGTGCGCGCCGACGCCCGGGCGCTGCCGTTCGCCGGCGGGTCGACCTGGCGGTGACGTTCGGGGCGCTCGGGCATTTCCTGCCGTCGGAGCGGCCGGCGTTCTTCGCGGGGGTCCACCGGGCGCTGGTGCCGGGCGGGCTGTTCGCCGTCGCGCTCGGTGAGCTGGCCGCGGAGAACAACAGCGCCTACTGGAAGACTCTCGGCTTCGACCTGGCGATGGTGGTCCGCAACGCGGTGGTGCTGCCCTCCTTCGTGATGTACTACCGCACCGCTACGCTGCCCGCGGTTCGGCGCGACCTGCGGGCGGCCGGGTTCGCGGTGGAGTCGCTCGACCTGACGGTCCCGGACGACGACCTGCGGTTCTCGCTCATCCTCGCGCGCAAGGCGGCAACGCCGATTCGTTAACACTCTTGACTGATTCATGAGCCTCGATGTGAAATGTGGCCATGATGTTTCGGGGTGTGGTGGCGCTCGTCCTCGCCGCCGCCGGGGCCGTCGCACCCGCGGCCGCGGCCCAGGCGGCGATCTGCAACCGCTACTGCGACGGGCGGGACGCCGGCGCGGCCCCGAGCGATCGGGTCGCGGTGACCAGCGCCCTCTACGGGCGGACGTTCCGGCTGCACGTCAACGACACCGACGCGATGGCCTGGGCCACGGTCGACGGCGGCCAGGCCACCGACGAGGTGTGGCTCGACCGCTCCTTCGACGGCGGCCGCACCTGGGACGGCGGTAGCCGCGATCCCGGCCGGCTCGACCGGCTGGCGCACCGGCCAGTACAACGTCGACGACTGGAACACCACCGGCGTCGGGGCGCTGCGGGCCTGCGGCAAGGCCGGGGACCGGCCCGAGATCAGCTGTACGTCCTGGGCCCGCAGCACCTGGAACGCCGCGGACCGCCGGACCGCCGCGGCGACCGCCCTGATGATGCGCTTCGACCGCGGCACCGGGCTGTTCGACGGCAACGGCTGGTGGACCGGCGCGAACGCGCTCACCGCGCTGATCGACAACATTCGACGCAGCGGCATGCGCAGCTACCAGTACGCGATCGCGAGCACGTACGACAAGAACGTCACCGCGCGACTGGGCCAGTTCCGCAACGAATACCTCGACGACACCGGCTGGTGGGGGCTGGCCTGGGTGGCCGCCTACGACGTCACCGGCGACAGCCGTTACCTGAGCACCGCCCGTGCGGACGCCGACCACATGTTCTCCTACTGGGACGCGACCTGCGGCGGCGGAGTCTGGTGGAAGACCGACCGCAAGAACAAGAACGCCATCGAGAACAGCCTCTACATCCAGCTCAACGCGATGCTGAGCCAGCGGATCGCCGGCGACACCGTCTACCGCGGACGCGCGCAGCAGGCCTGGACGTGGTTCCAGGGCACCGGCATGATCAACGGGTCGAGCCTGGTCAACGACGGCGTCAACCTGAGCACCTGTAAGAACAACGGTGACGTGACATGGACGTACAACCAAGGTGTTCTGATCAATGCTCTGGTCCAGCTGAATCGACTCACCGGTGACGCGAACGCCCTGGCCACCGCACGTCGCATCGGCGACGCGACGACCACCAGCGGCTACCTGTCACCCGGCGGCATCCTGCGCGAGCCGAACGAGCCGGACGCCTGCTCCGGCGACGGCGCCTCGTTCAAGGGCGCGGCGATCCGCGGGCTGGGCGTGCTGAACGCGGCCGTCGGCGGCGCCTACAACACCTACCTCACCCGCAATGCGGACAGCGCCTACGGCCACGACCGCGACAGCCTCGACATGTACGGATCGCACTGGGCCGGACCGTTCGCCGGCACCAACCACAGCTGCCAGCACAGCGCCCTCGACCTGCTCGACGCCGCCCCCTGACAGACGTCGAAGGCCGGTGGGACGTGAATCCCACCGGCCCTCGTCAGTGCCGGGCGATCAGTGCATGATCACCGGTGCGGCCTCGGCGGTCGCCCCGTCCTCGAGGTGGACCTCCTCGCGCTTGCGCGGCAGGAACATCGCCGCCACCACGGTGACCGCGACCAGCGCCACCGCCACCCAGTAGGTGTGCGCGAACGCCTTCGCGGCCTCCGCCAGGCCCTGCCTGAGCCCGGCCTCGCCACCGATCTGCCCGAGGATCGCCGGGTCCCGCCGCGACTGGATCGCCGCGCCGGCCAGCTTCCCGTCCTTGAGACCGTTGGTCAGGATCACCGACATGATGGCGACACCGACCGAACTGGCGATCTGCTGGGTGATGTTGAGCAGCGTCGACCCGCGGGCCACCTCGGCCGCCCGCAACGTCTTGAGGGCCGAGGTCATGATCGGCATCATCGTGCCGCCCATGCCCAGACCCATCACGAACAGGGTCACGATCAGATAGGTGTACGACGTCGTCGACGTGATCTGCGTCAGGCTGATCATGCCGGCCAGGATGAACAGCAGGCCGAACGGCACGATCCGGCCCACCGGGAACTTGTCCGTCAGCGTGCCGGCGATCGGCATCGTCAGCATCGCGCCCAGGCCCTGCGGGGCCACCAGCAGGCCCGCGTGCAGCACCGACTCGCCGCGGATCTGCTGGAAGTACGTCGGCACGAGCAGCAGGCCACCGAAGAACGCCACCGCGAACAGGAACATCGTCAGGATGCTCACCGCGAGGTTGCGGTTCTTGAACAGCCGCAGGTCGAGCAGCGGATGCTTGGGCTTGAACGAGTACAGGACGAAGGACACCACCAGCGCCAGGCCGACGATGCCCGGGATGAGGACCTTCCCCGAGCTGATCGTGCCCTCCGACGGGATCGACGAGACGCCGTACAGGAACAGCGCCAGACCGGGCGACATCATCAGCATGCCGACGAAGTCGAACGTCTCGGACGGGTGCGGAGCGTCCTTCGGCAACACCGCGAACGCGTACACCAGGGCGATCAGGCCGATCGGCAGGTTGATCAGGAAGATCCAGTGCCAGCTCGCGGCGTCGATCAGCCAGCCACCGAGAATCGGGCCGCCGATCGGGCCCAGCAGCATCGGCACACCAAGGATGGCCATCAAGCGGCCCATCCGCTTCGGGCCCGCGGCCTTGGTCATGATCGTCATGCCGAGCGGCATCAGCATGCCACCGCCGAGACCCTGCAGGACCCGGAAGGCGATCAGCATGTTGATGCTGGTCGCCATCGCGCACAGCACCGACCCGATCGTGAACAGCGCGATCGCGGTCATGTAGAGCCGCTTGGTGCCGAACCGGTCGGCCGCCCAGCCGGTGAGCGGGATGACCGTGGCCAGAGCGAGCGTGTAACCGGTGACCGTCCACGCGACGGTCGAGTAGGCGAGTGGTTCACCGGGCGTACCGAATGTGGTCTGGAACGTCGGCAGCGCGACGTTGACGACCGTGATGTCGAGGATCGACATGATGGCGCCGAGCACGACGACACCGGCGATCTTCAAGATGTCGCCGGTGATCCGCTGATCGTCCGCGGTGGCGGGTGGGGCAACCTCTGTCATAAGTCCTTCTTCAGGGCCAGTTACGCCGTCTATCCGTGAATCGGTCCGAGTCTTTCCGGTGCCGCTGGCACGGGGCGCACACGGCACTGGCATGAGACGTTCGACGTTTCTGCGTAGACGGTAGTCCTGGCGCTCCGATCCCGGGCGCCGTCCCCCGCTTTCGCGTCTCGTGTTCCGGCTCCCGTCGACGAGAGCCGCGGGATGCGGCCACGCGCGGCATACGGTCCGGTCCCGGCGAGCACGGTCAGCCTTGGCGCCGGCGGGGCTCTGCAGTGCGTGGCTCCCATTTCGCCTTGGGAGCTTCGCGGGCCGGGCAGCGGTTATTTTGCGGCTGGGAGGCGAGGGTTCCGGCGCTGCGGCTCGTGCGGGGCGCTAGCGCTTGTCGCCGGGAGTTCTTCCGCGCAGGGCCAGCAGGACGATCGATGTGGCGAGGAGGATGCCGGACGCGGCCAGGACGATGAGATGGAGGAGCGGGCCGCCGAGGCTGTCATCCGGATCAGCGAGCAGCCGGGAGACGAAAATGCAGGCTGCCGCCACCGCCGTCGAGATCAGCGCGGCCCGGGACTGCCGCCGGGGACGTCGGTCTGTCACATGGCCTCCGTCATCGTCCGTGGGGGAGGGGCAGGTGGATCACCGCGATGTGGTCGGGCTGGGCGACGGCGAGACGTTGCCGGTCCGGATGCAGGGCGGCGACCGGGGTGAGCTCGTGGGTGACGCCGTAGCTCTCGTTCTTGGCGCTGACGGTCACGTCCGGCCACTCCTCGAGGACGGCCCCGGTGGACGGGTCGATCAGCCGCGGGTGGCCGTGCAGTCCGACGACCTGGTCGCCGCGGGCGATCATCGTCCCGACCGGGCCGGTCACCCGGTGCCGGTGCTGCCAGGCGCCGGCGGCCATCGACCAGACTCCGAGCCGGCCCGGCGACAACTTCCCGGAGGTCTCGTCGTCCGAGGGTTCCTCGTCGTCGGCGGACATGACCAGGCGGTCCTCGTCCAGCCAGCAGGCGGCGGCGACCTCGGCGGCGACCGCCTCCTCCAGCGGGACGGCACCGCTACCGTCCAGCGTCGAGGGATCTTTCAGGGCGCCGATGAGATCGAAGACCCAGCCGATGCCGTACGGATGCCACAGCCACCCCGCCATGAGCAGGTGCCGCCCGCCGGGGCTGACCGCGAGACGCGAGTGGAACACGTCCTGCGGCTGCCGTTCGCCGGTGGTGAGGCGCCGGCCGGACTCCAGGTCGTCGATCTGCAGCACGTTGTACTCGTCGGGGCAGTGGACGACGATCTCCCGCCCGTCCGGCAGTCGTCCCGTCGCCACCGGGTAGTCGTAGTCGGTCGCGTGGGAGAAACTGCGGTTCAGCTCGCGCACGATCCGGTCACCGGCCAGCACGACAGCCTTGGTTCCGCGCTCGGTGTACATGATGTGGAACCGGCCGGAGGGCGAGACGATCGCCTGGTCGAACGGGAACCCCCAGCTGATCCTGCCCGAGACCTCGGTGCCGTCGGCCTGCCAGCGCCGCAGGCCGCCGATCACGTCGACGAGGTCGTCACCGTCCCAGAACAGCGACTTCGCAGCCGACCGGGCGGGAATTCTCGTGACTGCCACCGTGGTGACTCCTCGGACCGGGTGATCGTTGACGATCACTGTACGGGCGGCGTCCACTGGTAGTGGGCCGAGGTGGTGATCTCGTGGAAGCCGCACCGGCGAGGTCGGCCACGGTCAGCCGGTGATGATCACGGCGAGGGGCAGGACGCCGCACGGATACACGTGCACCCCGCCGGGCAGGGACTGTGGTGTGCCCTCCTGCAGGGCGGCGCGGATCTGCGGGTCGCGGATCAGTGAGCCGGTGACGTGCCGGGCGGTGCTGCCGGCGATCACCCGGCCCTGGGCGTTGACCAGTGCGACCGTGGCGCCGACCGCGCGGATCGCGGGACGCAGGACCCGTTCCAGGTCGCCGACGGTGACGTCGACACCGGCGATCCCGGTGACGGTGTCACCGTCACGGACCGGGACGGTGAGGGTGAGCGTGTACTCCTCGGCGCAGACGTAATCCACGTACGGCCCGGTGACGTGCCGCCGGCCGGTCTCCAGCGGCACCGAGAACCAGGGCATCCGGCGCAGGTCGACATAGGTGTCGCTGTCCGGGTCGAGGTCGAGCACCAGCCGGGTCCGCCGGGACGGGTCGGCGCCCATCCACCACTCCAGGCCGGGCAGCCCGTCGGCGAGCGGCACGGTGATCACGCCGGCGCCGCTGACCAGGCCGCCGAGCGCGGCGAGCACGTGCGGGCGCAGCGGCGCCAGGGCGGCGGACGCGACCGGGCCGCCGGCGGCGAACACGGCCTCGGCCTCGGCGCGCATGCCGTCGGCGGTGGCGAACGCCTGCTCCACGATGGTGGCGACATGGTCGGCCAGCGCGGGAGCGGTGGTGCGGGCAGTCGTCTGTCCCACGGGACCAGCCTTCACGGGTCGACCAATGTCAGGTGCAGGTCTATCAGACGCTCGACGGCCCGCGCGACGTGTTCCTCGGTGAGCTGCCGTGCCAGGTCGCCGTCGCCGGCCCCGATCGCCGCGGCGATCCGCTGGTGCTCGGTGATGGGGTCGGGATCCTTGCTGCTCACCGGGACGATCGGGGCCCAGAGCAGGGTGCCCAGCTCGGCCGCGAACGCGACCTCCTCGTGCGCGAGCCGTGCGGACTGGGCAACCGCGGCGACCTCCAGGTGGAACGCGCGCTCGACGCGATGCAGTGGCCGCCCGCGGGGGTGCAGCTCCTCGCCGATGCGGACGAGATCGTCGGCGTCCGCCCGCTGCGCCGCGAGCCGGGCCGCGGTGCCGGCGATCGCCGCGTAGTGGTCGGCGGTGTCGCGCAGCTGGGGCAGGCTGGTCGCGGCGAGCCGGGAGCGCAGCGGGGACGCGGTGCCGGTGGCCGGGGCCCGGACGAAGCTGCCGCCGCCGCGCCCGCGCCGGGTCTCCACCAGGTTCTGCTGCCGCAGCGCGACGAGCGCTTCCCGCACGGTCACCCGGGAGACGCCGAACTGCGCCGCCAGGTCGGCCTCGCTGGGCAGCTGCTCGTCGTCGGTGAGCAGGCCGAACGTGATGGCGTCGGTGAGGCGCCGGACCACGGTCTCCGCGCGGCTGTGCGGGTCGAGGGGCGTGAAGACCCGTGATGACGTGCTCGTTCGGTCCGTCCCCATGGCCTCGATTGTTCCTCATCGCTGTTCACGCAGAAGTTACCGGACAATCTTGACCTTTAAAGTCTGGCACCATACCTTTTCGCTACCCGCGTCGATGGCGGAGCGGACGCCCCGCGGCAAGGAAGCTTGAGGACCAACGTGACCGACATACCTGCCCCGGCGATCCGGCTGACCGGATTACGCAAGTCGTTCGGCGCCGTCGACGCGGTGGCCGGCGTCGACCTGGAGATCGCCGACGGCGAGTTCTTCTCGATGCTGGGCCCGTCCGGCTCCGGCAAGACCACCGTGCTGCGGATGATCGCCGGGTTCGAGCTGCCGAGCGCCGGCACGGTCGAGCTCGGCGGCCGCGACGTCACCAGGCTGGCGCCGTTCGAGCGGGACGTGAACACGGTCTTCCAGGACTACGCGCTGTTCCCGCACCTGAGCGTCGTGGAGAACGTGGAGTACGGGCTGAAGGTCCGCAAGGTCGCCAAGCGGGAGCGCCGTCAGCGCGCCGAGCAGGCCCTCGCCGCCGTACAACTGGAAGGTTTTGGGGGTCGCAAGCCCGCGGCCATGTCGGGTGGCCAGCGGCAGCGCGTGGCTCTGGCCCGTGCCCTGGTGAACCGGCCCAAGGTGCTGCTGCTCGACGAGCCGCTCGGCGCGCTGGACCTCAAGCTGCGCGAGCAGATGCAGGTCGAGCTGAAGGCGATCCAGCGCGAGGTCGGCATCACGTTCGTGTTCGTGACCCACGACCAGGACGAGGGGCTGACCATGAGTGACCGGGTCGCGGTCTTCGAGGCCGGCCGGATCGCCCAGATCGGCACGCCCGAGGAGGTCTACGAGCGCCCGGCCAGCGCGTTCGTCGCCGGGTTCGTCGGCACCTCCAATGTGTTCTCCGGCGCGGTCGCCACGGCTCTGTTCAACCGGGAAGGGACCTTCTCGGTACGCCCGGAGAAGCTCGACATCGTCGCCGGCGAGGACGGCAACGGCGTGGTCGCCGAGGTCATCTACGCCGGTCCGATCACCCGCTACGTCGTCGACCTCGACGCGGGCAGCCGGGTCGTCGTCGTCTCGCAGAACCGGGCGCCGGCAACGGTGTCGCGGGGGCAGCGGGTGCGGCTGAGCTGGCACGAAGAGCACGTCGTCGAGATCCCCACCGGTGAAATGGAGCGCACACATGCGTAATAGCAGGATGGCCATCGCGGCCCTGGCGGCGGGCGTGCTCACGCTCGCCGGCTGCGGAGACGGCGGCAGCAGCAT
>KL571294.1:107778-109405 GCA_000715855.1 Actinoplanes liguriensis | reverse complement strand
TGCGGAGACGGCGGCAGCAGCACCGCGGGTTCCGGGCCCGGCGGCCTGTCCGTGCCGAAGATCGACAAGCTGGCGTCGATCGGCGCCGGCGAGGGCACGGTCAACATCGTCTCCTGGGCCGGCTACGTCGAGGACGGCTCGTCCGACAAGACCGTGGACTGGGTCACGCCGTTCGAGAAGGAGACCGGCTGCCAGGTCAACAACAAGGTCGCGGCCACCTCGGACGAGATGGTCCAGCTCATGAAGACCGGGGAGTACGACGTCGTCTCGGCCTCCGGCGACGCGTCGCTGCGGCTGATCTACGGCGGTGACGTGGCGCCGGTCAACACCGACCTGATCGCGAACTACAAGGACATCTTCGACGGGCTGAAGAACAAGGCCTGGAACTCCGTCGACGGCGTCGCCTACGGTGTCCCGCACGGTCGCGGCGCGAACCTGCTGATGTACAACAAGAACACGGTCACGCCCGCCCCGACCTCGTGGGGCGCGGTGTTCGACGCGAACTCGCCGTACAAGGGCAAGATCACCGCGTACGACTCGCCGATCTACATCGCCGACGCCGCGCTCTACCTGATGAAGACCAAGCCGGACCTGGGCATCAAGAACCCCTACGCCCTCGACGACAAGCAGTTCCAGGCCTCCGTCGACCTGCTCAAGGAGCAGAACAAGAACATCGGCGAATACTGGTCGGATTACACCAAAGAGGTCCAGGCGTTCAAGAGCGGAAACAGCGTCCTCGGTACGTCGTGGCAGGTCATCGCGAACCTGACGAAGGCCGACGGCGCCCCGGTCGAGACCGTGCTGCCCAGCGAGGGCGCGACCGGCTGGTCCGACACGTGGATGGTCGCCGCCAAGGCCAAGCACCCGAACTGCGCGTACCTGTGGATGAACCACATCGTGTCGCCGAAGGCCAACGCCCAGGTCGCCGAATGGTTCGGTGAGGCGCCCGCCAACAAGCTCGCCTGCGAGCAGACCACCGACAAGGCGTTCTGCACGACCTTCCACGCCAGCGACGAGTCCTACTTCGACCAGGTCTGGTACTGGACCACGCCGCTGGCCCAGTGCGTCGACGGCCGCACCCACGTGACCTGCAAGGACTACTCGGCCTGGACCCAGGCCTGGACGACGATCAAGGGATAGCGTGTCAAGTCTCGGTTCATACCTGCACCGGCATCCGCGCCTGCGCCTGGCCGGGCTGCTCTCGGCGCCGCTGCTCTGGCTGGTCGTCGCGTACCTCGGGGCGCTCGCGGTGCTGCTGGTGTCCGCGTTCTGGACCGTGAACGGGTTCACCGGCGGCGTGGTCCGGCAGTTCTCGCTCGCGAACTTCCGGACCCTGCTGTCGGAAGAGGTGTACCGTGCCGTCACCCTGCGCAGCCTCGGGGTGGCGGCGGCGGTCACGGTCATCTGCGTCGTGCTCGCGGTGCCGATGGCGTTCTTCATGGCCAAGGTCGCGTCGGCGCGGTCACGGCACTGGCTGGTGATCGCGATCCTCACGCCACTGTGGGCGTCGTACCTGGTCAAGGCGTACGCGTGGCGGATCCTGCTGGCCAACGGGGGACCGGTCGAGTCGGTGTTCGGCGCGACCCCCGGCTACGGGCTGTTCGCGACGATCCTGGTGCTGTCGTAC
>KL571294.1:99540-107457 GCA_000715855.1 Actinoplanes liguriensis | reverse complement strand
GCCGTACCTTCCGCGGGGTCGTGCTGCCGATGCTGGTCCCGTCCGTCTTCGCCGGCTCGATCTTCACGTTCTCGCTGTCGCTCGGCGACTACATCACCGTGCAGATCGTCGGCGGCAAGACCCAGCTCCTCGGCAATCTGGTCTACGCCAACATCGGCGCGGCCAACAACCTGCCGTTCGCCGCCGCGATCGCCACCGTCCCCGTGCTGATCATGGTGATCTACCTGACCGCGGTCCGCCGCTCCGGCGCCCTGGAGGAGCTGTGACACTCTCCGCATCCGCCCGCTGGGCGTTGCGCGCCTTCATGGCTGTCGGGCTGACTTTCATCTACGTACCGCTGCTTCTGGTCCTGGTGAATTCCTTCAACGGGGACCGGACCTTCGCCTGGCCGCCCCACGACTGGACCACCCGGTGGTGGTCGGCGGCGTGGGAGAACGACGGCGCCCGCCAAGCCCTGCTCACCTCGGTGCAGGCCGGGCTCGGCGCGACCGCGATCGCCCTGCTCCTCGGGACCATGGTGGCGTTCGCCGTGCAGCGGTTCGCGTTCTTCGGCCGCGACACCCTGTCCCTGCTGATCGTGCTGCCGATCGCGCTGCCCGGCATCGTCACCGGCATCGCGCTGGACAGCGCGTGGCGCTCGGTGATGGGCGACCTCGGCATCGGCAAAGGCCTGTTCTCGGTGGTCGTCGGGCACGCCACGTTCTGCGTGGTCACCGTCTACAACAACGTGCTCGCCCGGCTGCGCCGCACCGGCACCAGCCTGGAGGACGCGTCGGCGGACCTCGGCGCCGGGCCGTGGCAGACCTTCCGGTACATCACGTTCCCGATGATCCGGTCGGCGCTGCTCGCGGGCGGGTTGCTGGCCTTCGCGCTGAGCTTCGACGAGATCATCGTGACCACGTTCACCGCGGGGCCGGGCGTCACCACACTCCCGATCTGGATCTTCAACAACCTGTTCCGGCCGAACCAGGCGCCGGTCGTGAACGTGGTCGCCGCAATCCTGATCGTCCTGTCGGTCCTCCCGGTCTGGCTGGCCCAGCGCCTGGCCGGCCCCGAAGCAGGCGCCAGCCGGACCTGATCTGCGAAGTGGAGCTCGATCCGATGTCCTCTCCGGAGGTCTTGCCGCCGGTCGACTGGGTCGCCCATCTGCCGGGCGACCCGGTCGCGGCCTTCCGGGAGTTCCTCGCCGGGTGGTACGCCGACGTTCCGCCGGTCGGGCACGCCCGGATCGACGCGCCGCCGCCATTGGCCGCGTTCTTCGAGGCCGCGGCCGGGCGGCGGGAGATCCTCACCGCGTACAACGAGCTTCTCGGGCCGGCCGAGTGGGAGAAGGACGACTCCGGGTTGTGGCGTTTCGCCGTGGCCAACCAGGGCTCGTGGAGTGCGCTGTTCGACCCGGCCGAGGAGGATCCGCCGGTCTGGTACTGGGGGATGTCCTCCGAACTGCTGCCCGAACGGTGCCGGCTCAGCGGGTTCCTGATGCAGTTCGCGCTGACCCAGGTGGCGATGTGCGGTCCTGCCCTGGCCATGGGCGAGATCGAGCGGGAGCAGTTGACGTCCTTGCTGGCTCCGTTGCGGCAGGTGCCGCTTCCGGCGGCGTCGCATCCTGCTGACGTCACGCATCACTACGTGGGGCCGGGCCTGGTGGTGGTCCTGATGGAGTACCCCGATGGGCGGTTCGAGGTGTACTGCGGCAGTCGGTGGCGGTCGCCACTACGCCTGTTGCGCGCCCTCGACGTCGACTGGGACGTGTTCCACGGCTAAAGCCCAACCGGCGGCCGTGTTCCGGCCTAGCGTGATCTGAACAGCTCAAACACGGGGGTCAGAGCATGTTTACCAGTGCGGCGCTCCTCATCGCATTCGCGGCCGCGTTCATCGGTGCAGGTGCCGTCGTGCCCGCGCTCACCTCGCCCAGCCTGTCTCTTAATGTGTATAAGAGACAGGCCCGGCTGCGGGGACCAGTCATGAAGAAGATCGCCATGCTGGTCGTCGTGACCGCAGCCGCTGTGCTCGGCGCAACCTCCACCGCGCCGGCATTCGCCCAGCCCAGCCCGGTAGCCGTCGTGGCCTGCGATCGCTTGCCGTGCTGACCGCGTCATCGTCACAAGAAAGGGACACCATGAACGGCAAGAAATGGCTGCAAAGGCTCGCCGCGGTGTCGCTCGCCGCCCTTTTCCTCAGCGGCCCGATCGCGACCGCCCAGACCACGCCGGTGGCAATCGGCGTGAGCTGCGGCGACGGGAGTTGCTGAATGAGCCACCAACGTGAGAAGTGCATCATAACGGCTGTCCTGGCCGCCGTTCTGATCACCTTCAGCATGCCCGTCGGCGCGGCTCCGACCGCCAAGTCATCATCGATGCTGAGCCACGCCTGCAGCAGGTGAATGCGCCGTCGGGTTCACAGGTCAATCGCAGCCTGCGCCCGTGTCCGGATCGCAGGCGCCGACTGTCGTGGTCGTGATCTGCGGTGAAGTAGCGGTCGGCGTAGTGTTTGCGGCGCGCCTTCGAAGAAGAAGATCGCCGGCTCCCTGCGTCGCGATGTCGGAGCGGTCGATGAAAGCATGCCGGACCACCATGCTCACACCGAAATTGGCCGGCGTCTGTTAGCTTCGCCCGGTGGCAGTCATGGATGTGCCCCCTCCGATCGGCAGCCCTGCCTGGGACGCGGAACTGCCGGCGGTCGGCGGGAACCGCGCCGAGATCGACGAGGAACTGAGGGAGTACGACGGCGAGCCCGGTTCCCTGTCCGACGCCGCCCTGTTCCTGCTCCATCAGGAACAGCCGTCCTATTCCCTGCTTTTCCCGATGTACTTCATCTGGATCGACAAGGAGACCACCGACGCCGACCGCGAGTGGATCGTGCGCCAGTACGCCGCCATTTTCGTGCACGGACCCGCCGCGGTAATCGATTCGGCCGTGTATTCGCTGGCCATCGACTTCTTCGAGACGTACCCCAAAGCTCAGGGCGTCTTCGAGGCGCTGCTGCGACAGGTACCGCCCGCCCATTACGGTCCGCTTCTGCGTTCGTCGCCATCGGTCTTCTGGGACGTGAAACGCGGCCTGTACGAGGCTGCGGCGCAACGGCCGGAACTGCACGACGCCCTCGCCTACGCCCTGTCCGCGTCGTTCGACGCCGTTTTCGGCATGGTCGACGCGGTCGAGGCCACCGAACTGTTCCGGCGCATCACCGTCTCCGATGGCCCGGTCCGGGAGCGCCTGCTGGCGGCCACCACTCGTTTCAGGGACCGCTGACCAGGAGGTTCACGTCGGGGGCGGTGGTCAGGTAACCGTATTGGAGGGCGAGCTCCGCGGTCCGCTGCAACAGAGGAGCGCCCACGTCGGTGCTCCACTCCGGCAGCACCACCTGGGCCGCCACCTCGGGCGTCAGTTTGATGTAGGTCGGCAGGATCCGCCGTACGTCGTCGGGATGGTTCTGGGCGTAGACCAGTGATTCGTTCATCGCCTCGCGGAAGCGGTCCACGACCGGCCGGGCCGCCGCCAGGTAGGACTGGCTGGTGAAGTAGGAGGCGACCGGGAAGTGCGGCGCCACCAGCGGATACGGGCGCAGCACCACCCGCGCGCCACCGCCGGCCTTGATGGCGCCGGCGAACGGCTCGACGGCCCACGCCGCGTCCACCCGCCCCTGCGCGAGAGCCGCCGCCATCTCGGGGAACGCGATCTCGACGTACTTGATCGTGGTGATGTCGACGCCGCTGGACTGCAGCGCCGCGTTGATCGACAGCGAGCCCACGTTGTTCAGATTGTTGACCGCGATGGTCTTGCCGGCGAGATCTTTCGCCGCTTTGACGGGGCTGCCGTCGCGCACGAAGATCGCCGCGTAGTCGCCGTCGGCGGCCTGGTTGCCCGCGGCGACGATGCGCAGCGGCAGCTTCTTGGAGGCCGCGATCAGCAGCGAGGTGTTGTTCGAGAAGCCGATCTTCTGGTCGCCGGAGACCACCGCCGCGACGATCAGCGAACCGGCCTGCATCTGTTTCGGCGTGACCTCGAGTTTCCGTGCGGCGAAGTAGCCCTTCTCGATGCCGAGATAGAGCGGCGCGATGTCGATGACCGGCACGACACCGACCTCGAGCCGGGTGACGGCGGTGTCGTCACCGGAGCCGGAATCGGAGCACGCCCCGGCGGCGGTGACCAGCACCGCGGTGAGCAGAACGGCCAGTGTTCGGCGGGCGACGGCCATGGCAAAAGCCTAAACCCCTATTTGCGTACGTCAATGTGCCGTCAAACGATCGCGGACTCCAGCGTCTCCGCCGCGAACAGTTCCTCCGGGCGCACCCGCCGATGCACCAGCCCTTGATCGTGCAGGTGGTCCAGGAACTTCTGCAGCACGCGACGGTTCCGTTCCAGTCCGTACGGCCACCAGTCGTCACCCAGCAGCGCCCGTGTCCGGGCCACCTCGTCGTGCAGCCACGGCAGCATGTACCGCGGCGCGGCGCTCTCGTCGATGCCCGCCACGCACAACGCCCGGGCCTGCTCGAACGCGTCGTAGAGCGACCGGGCCAGCCAGCGGTGCCGCTCGTACACGTCGCGGCGCAGCACCACCACGTGCATGATCGGGAAGATGCCGGTACGCCGGTAGTAGTCCTCCTCGACCGGCCGCGACGGCTCGAACAGCCGCCGCCCGAAGCCGGCCGGCGTCCTGGGGGAGTAGAGCGCGTCGATCTCCCCGCCGGCCAGCGCCTCGCTGAGGGTCCGCCCGGCTCCGAGCGGCTCGACGCGGATTCCGGGCGGGAGCGTGATGGGCACCTTCTCCACGCGCCCGGGCGTGTGCAGCCCGCCGGTGACGTAGGTGACCGACTCGACGGGCACGTCGTGCTCGTCGGCGAGCAGGCCCCGGATCCAGACGTTCGCCGTCAACTGGTACTCGGCGAGGCCGACGCGCCGCCCGGCGAGGTCCGACGGTTTCGTGATGCCCGAGCCCGCCGGGAGGTAGATGCCGCTGTGCCGGAACATCCGGGACGGGAAGACCGGGAGGCCCACGAACGGCGCGTCCCGGGTCAGGGAGATCACGTAGCTGGACAGCGACATCTCCGCGGCGTCGAACTCACGGAACCGGGCCATCCGGAAGAAGGTTTCCTCCACCTGCTGCGGCAGGTAGGTCAGATCGATCCCGGCCGGTCGCACCCGGCCGTCGCGCAGCGCTTCGGTGCGGTCGTAGCGGTCGCAGGCCAGCGTGATGGATATGCTCACGAGCCATGCTTATCAAAGAACGTCAATTGATTGCGTACGCGTGCCGCGTGCTCGCCGAGCGCGCCCTCGCGCCCGGTTTTCTCGGGCACGTGAGCCTGCGCGTCGACGACGAGCGCCTGCTGGTGCGCTGCCGTGGCCCGCGGGAACGCGGTCTGGCCTGGACCACCGCCGAGGACGTCCGGCTGGTGACGTTCGACGGCGCCCCGGCGGCCGACGGTGAGCTGGACGGCTGGAGCGTCCCGCACGAGCTGCCCCTGCACACCGAGCTGCTGCGTGCGCGCCCGGACGTGACCGCGGTCGTGCACGCCCACCCGGAGGCCCTGGTCGCCGCCGACCTGGCCGGGCTCGGGATCCGGCCGATCGTCGGCGCGCTCGACATCCCGGGCGCGCGCCTGGCCGCCGGTGGTGTGCCCGTCTTTCCGCGCGGCGTGCTCATCCGCACCCGGGCACTGGCCGAGCAGATGATCACCGCGATGGCCGGCCGTCCGGTGGTCGTGCTGCGCGGCCACGGGCTGACCAGCGCCGCCGCCGGCGTGCCCGAGGCGGTGCTGCAGGCGATCTCGGTCGACCGGCTGGCCCGGCTCGCCCTGACCGTGGCCTCGGCCGGCGGCACGCCCCGCGACCTGCCGCCCGAGGACCTGGCCGAGCTGCCGGACCTGGGTTCAGCGGCGGGGGAGCTTCCAGTCCGGCCGGGGGAAGTGGCAGGTGTACCCGTCCGGGATGCGCTCCAGGTAGTCCTGGTGTTCCGGCTCGGCCTCCCAGAACGGCCCGGCCGCGGTCACCTCGGTGACCACCTTCCCCGGCCACAGGCCGGACGCGTCGACGTCGGCGATGGTGTCCTCGGCGACCCGCTTCTGCTCGTCGCTCTCGAAGAAGATCGCCGACCGGTAGCTGTCGCCGATGTCGTTGCCCTGCCGGTTCACCGTCGTCGGGTCGTGGATCTGGAAGAAGAACTCCAGCAGATCCCGGTACGACGTGATCGCCGGGTCGAACGTGATCTCGATCGCCTCGGCGTGCCCCGCGTGGTTGCGGTAGGTGGCGTTGTCCACGTGGCCGCCGGTGTACCCCACCCGGGTCGTGACCACGCCGGGCCGCTTGCGGATCAGGTCCTGCATGCCCCAGAAGCAGCCACCGGCCAGAATCGCCTTCTCCGTAGTCATGCGCCCATTCTCGCAGATCCTGTTCTTCACCCGCTGTTCGACGAGTGGATCATCGACGGTCAGCGATGGCATCCTGCTCCGGCAACGTGTCCGGGACCCGGGGGTCGATCACCCACCAGCTGGACGGGGGGTGCGGTTCGTGGAGCTCGATGTGTGGAGCGGTGACCACGCGACCGCCGGCGACTACCGGATCGGGCACGCCAAGGCCGGTGGCCAGGTCGACCACACGGGCGGCAACCCGGCCGGGGATCAGCTGCGGGCCTGGCTGACCACCGTGAACACCTGGTCGGCGGCGCATCCGGACGCGGCTCCGATCACGGTTCTGCTCGATCTCAAGGACGATGTGAGCGCGCGGCGAGGCCGATCCGCGCGCCGCAACTCGCGTTCGTCGAGTACCAGGCCGGTGACAGCGTCACCCTCAAGGACGGATCGCTGTTCTGGGCCGCGACCGCTTCGAACAAGACGTTCGTGCTCTCCGGGCGGCAGGCCGGCGTCAGTGTCCGCGGCTGGGACTTCGACTCGGCCGCCCTGGCCACGACGCCACTGGCCAACCTCCCCGCGACCAACACACCGGAGGCCGCCTGGTATCAAACGCTCGTCAAGGACGCTATAACCTGAAAACACGATTTATCCCGTACGTCGTAATCGTGCTCTACTCGACGCATGAGGTCGCGACGTTTCTCCGCCGGTGTCCTGTCCGTTGCGCTCGTGCTCGCGCCCGCCGACTGGGTGGACACCCTGCACCTGAACGGGAGCGCCGCCGTCGTCGAGGCCGGTCCGGGCCACCGTGCGGTGCTCCGGCTCGCCGGTGGCCCGCACCAGCGGGGCTCGGCCTGGAACCACGCCCGGATCGACGTGACCAGGTCGTTCGGGAGCACGTTCTACGCGATGCTGGACGGCCGGTCCGGTGCGCACGGCATCGCGTTCGTCCTGCAAGCCGCCGGGCCGCGGGCGCTCGATCCCGGTGCGAGGAGTGTCGCGGTCACCTTCGACGACGCCACCAACGACGTCGGCCTGGCGGTGGGCGCCGACGCCGGTCGTCCGGTCGGGGCGGACGTTCCGTTGATCGGATCGCCGTTCGTGGCCCGGGTGACCTTCGACGCCGCCACCCGTCACCTGCGGGCCTACGTGGGCGCGCCGGACGCCGACGAGCAGCTCGTCGCCGACCGCACCGTCGACCTGCGCGCGGTGCTCGGCGCCGACCTGGTGTGGGCCGGGTTCACCGGCGCGACCGGCGACAGCGGCGCGACCCAGGACATCATCGCCTGGGAGCCGGACTGATCAGGCGTCGGCCTCGATCGCGAAGGTGTTGCCGTCCGGGTCCCGGAACCACGCGATCCGCCCGCCGCCGGCCCGCGGGCCGATGCCCTCGGCGTCCTGCCCGAACCCGTCGTACCGGGTGAACTCGACACCGGCGGCGGTGAGCTCGCCGACGACCCGGTCGAGGTCGTCGACATACCAGGTGGCCAGCGTCGCTTGGCTCTGGCCCGCGGTGGTGGACTGATAGACGTTCAGCGCCGGCCCGCCACCGGCCTGTCTCTTATACACAT
>KL571294.1:96428-99327 GCA_000715855.1 Actinoplanes liguriensis | reverse complement strand
CCCCCGGCCGCATAGACGCGGCTGCCGCCGGGGATGCGGGCGCTGGGACCGGACAGCAGTGGCCGCAGGCCGAGTTTCCCCTCGTAGAACGCGACGGCCCGGTCGATGTCGGAGACCGCGATCGAAGCCCGGACCTGATACCCGCTCAGCGTCATGTCTCCACTGTGCCGGATGCCGGCCGTGCTCAGCGCGATCCTGTCCGGCCACCCGAAGCGTTCACGCATCCGAGGTCGGACGGACCCGCACTGCGAAGCTTCAAGATCATCTCTATGATGCGCGCATGGAACACGCGGGGGAGCTGACCTTTCAGGCCCGGATGGACCCGAAACTGATGAAGGCACTGCTGCGGCATGCCCTGTTGCCGATCGTCCTCCTGGTCGCGGCCACCGTGCTGGTCGTGTCGGCATTGCTGTACCAGCCCGGCGACCCGGGCGGCTGGGCGGTGACCGTCGTCGCCGGCAGCGTCGCCGGGCCGCTGTTCCTCCTCTTCGCGGTGCCGCGCCAGGCGGTGGCCCGCGACGCCGCCCAGATCGGACGGCCGATCGCCTACCGGATCGACGCCGTGGGAGTGCACACCACGCACGGCTTCACGACGAAGACCCTGGAATGGGCGGCGATCAACGGGGTGCACCGGGCGCGCGGCCAGTTCCTGCTCTCGCACGGCCGGCTCGCCAGCGGCAAGCGCTGGATGACCAGCGTCCCGACCGCCGAGCTGACCGAGGCCGAGCAGGCCCGGGTGCTGGAGGTCCTGCGCTCACGCGGCGCGGCGCTGGCGAACACGCCCGCCGCCTGAAGCGGTCCTGGCCCTGGCCGCCTGCGCCGGCGACCGGACCCGCGTGAGCGGCACCGTCGTCTGTGGCGTCCGCATCCCGACCGGTGCCATGGTGGCCTCGGTGCTGCCGCCGCGGAGCCCCGGCCCGGTCCCGGCCGGTGATTCCGCCCCGGTGGCCTCCGAGCTGCCCCCGGCGGTCTCCCCGCCGCCCGACTGTCTGACCGCTGTCTACCTGCGCACCACCCCGGACTGCGAGCACGGCGCGGTCGTCGTGGTGCGGCCGGTCGAGAACGCCCGGCTGGTCGTCTCGGTGCCGGCCGCGGACGGCGGCGTTGCCGCGCTCGGGCTGGAGGTGTCCGGGCCGGTCACGGTGCGCGGCTGGGTGGCCGGGGCCCTCGCCGGTTCGGTGTCCCTGCCCTGAGCGGGGCGTCAGCGGGGCTGCCGGGCCCGCCGGTTGCTGGGGGTGGCGCCGATTCCCTTGACCTGCCACCGTTCGCGGGCGGTGGCGGCGATCGCCGTGGAGGCGCCGGGCTCCTGCGGGCGGGCGGCGTAACCGTCGCGCACCACGCTGCGGTGCACGAACGCCTCCCGCGTCCACGGGATGTACTCCAGCAGCGGCGGCGTCTCGCTCAGGAAGGTGCCGGCCAGGTGCTGGTGCACCTGCATCATGTCGCCGGCGTGCGGGACGACCCGCAGCCCGGCGGCCGCCGCGTGCCGGGCGATCTGCAGGAACTCGGTGACGCCGCCGACCCGGGTCACGTCGACCTGGACGACGCGCAGCGCTCCGGTGGCGATGAAGGTGGTGAACGCGTGGTAGGAGTACAGGCTCTCACCCGCCGCGATGTCGACGATTCCGGCCGCCTGCAGGCGCTGGTGGGCGAGCACGTCGTCGGCGTGGACCGGCTCCTCGAACCAGTCCATGCCGGCCTCGGCCAGCACCGGCAGCATCCGGGTCGCGGTGTGCAGGTCCCACCGCTGGTTGGCGTCGCACATCAGGGTGAGGTCCGGGCCGATCGCCGTGCGTACCGCGCGAACCCGGGCCGCGTCCTCCCGCCAGTCCGGTGTGCCGATCTTGACCTTGAGCCGCCGCCAGCCCCGGTCGGCGAGCGCGCCCAGGTCGCGGATGACCTCCTCGACGCTGAGGTTGAGCCATCCGCCGTCGGTGTTGTACGTCTCGATCGGCCCGGGTGTGCCGCCGAGCAGCCGCCACAGGGGCAGCCCGGCGCGCTGGGCGGCGAGGTCCCACAGGGCGATGTCGACCATCGACAGTGCCATGTGCACGGTTCCGGCCCGGCCCACCCAGTGGGTCGGCAGCCAGTAGAGCCGCTTCCACGTCCCGAGGATGTCCTCGGACGCGGCGCCGAGCAGTTCCGGCGCGTAGTGCCGGTCGATCACCCGGGTCAGCAGGTCGGCGCCGTGGTGGACACCGGAGATCCCGGTGCCGATCCGGCCGTCGGCGGTGCGGATCTCCACGACCGGCACGGTCCACGCCGTCAGCCGCGCGGTCGCGTCGGACAGGCTCCGGGGCAGGGGCACGGCCAGCGCGTACGTCTCGACGGACGTGATCACGTCGCCGTTCATCGCACCGTGTACCGCAGGACGTCGGTGCGCATCACCTCACCGGACACTTTCACCACCTTGACGGTGTGCTGCCGGTTCGTCAGTCCCGCGATGCCGGCCACGGTCTGCTGCGTTGCCCGTACGGCGGAACGGGTGTCGATTCTCCTGACCAGCTTCCCGTCGACGTAAATGTCGGCGAGCCCCTGATCAGGACCGGTCGCGGTGATCCAGTCGACGCCGGTGCCGGTGAACGTGTACGACACCGCGGCGCCGTTCACGGTGGTCGCGTGCACGTCGTCGAGGCGGTCGCCGCGGAATCCGAAGTCCAGCTGTGTCGTGCCGACCGGCAGTCCCGCGAGGTAGGCCGGGCTCAGCGTCACCGTCGACCCGGAAACCGTGTAGTCAGCGCCCTGCTTGAGCCCGGTGATCCCGGTGAGCTCGCTGCCGGCCCGCAAGAGCTTCAGCTGTACGGCGGCCGGAGCCTTGCGGTCGAAGGACGCGACCGGCGGGTCGAGCAGGGTGGACTGCCGCACGTCGATCCGGTCGACGAGCATGAACGAGCCGGAC
>KL571294.1:91210-96174 GCA_000715855.1 Actinoplanes liguriensis | reverse complement strand
GTGTAGACCGCCTGTTGCAGGAGGCGCGGCTGCCCCTGGTCACGGCCAGTGTCGACGGTCTTGACGAGCTGACCGTCGAGATAGATGTCGACCGTGCCCTGCGAGGAGTCCATCTCGGTCACGTACGAGACGCCGGTGCCGGTGAACGTGTACTGGAACGAGTCGCCGTCGCGCTCGGTGTAGTGCACCCCGTCGCCGAAGTCGCCGAGCCCTCGTCCGGTGCTCTGGGACCACGTGCCCGCGTACGCGATGGTCTGGTCGGTGTCGTCGTGGGTGATGGTCCGGACCGGGCCGCCGGTCGACGGCGGGGCCGGGGTTCCGGTGTCGGTCACGGTCAGCGTGAGCGGCTGCGAGGTGGCGGCGACCTCGGTGCCGCCGTTGCGGGTCCAGTCGCCGGTGTAGCCGACGCGCAGGGCGTCGTCGTTGACGGCGATCGTGGCGCCGGGCTGCGGGGTCACCTTGAGCAGGCGTACGCCGTGGATCGGCACGGTCGCCGCGGTGAACTTGCCGGTGAACCGCCCGAGGTCCTTACGCGCCCACAGGTCGCGGACGGTGGCCGATCCGGTCAGGCCCAGGTCGGCGAAGCTCGCGGTGATGTCCCTGTCGGTGCGTCCGAGATTGAACAGCGCCACGGTGTAACTGCCGTCGGCGTTCAGGGCATACCAGACCTGCTGCGCAGTGGTGGTGGAGACCGGCCGGGCCGGCGTGCCCGCCTGGTCGACGGCGATCACCTCGGGATTGGTGAGCAGACCGATCCCGTACGCGTCGAGGTCGGTCATGTCGTTGCCGATGTACATCGGCGCGGCCGAGACGGCCCACAATGTCGTCGCGGTCCGGCGCTCGTCCCGGGTCAGGCCGTCCATGGCGCCGTTGCCGACGTCGAGCGAGTCGAGGTCGTTCCAGCCGCCGTTGCCGCCGTTGCGCCACCAGGTGGACAGGTCGGGGAAGAGCCGCGCGATGTTCTGCCACTGGGTGAGCGCGTCGTGCGCGCAGTAGCACTCGACGTCCCAGTCGATGCGCCAGCCGTTCGCCGTGGAGCGCCAGAAGCCGGCGTACTTCGGGTCGAGCGCCCAGGAGAGCTCGAACCAGATCTTGTGGGCTTTCAGGGCCTTCGACCAGGCGGCGACGTCGTCCCGGGCGTCGAGCGAGAGGTCGCTGATCCCGGAGCCGGGCGTGACGCTGTCGAACTTGACGAAGTTGACGCCCCAGCTCGCGAGCAGGTCGGCGATCGAGTCGACGTACTTCTGCGAGCACGGGTTCGTGAAGTCGATCCGGTAGCCGATCTTCCAGTAGTCGGCCTGCTGGATCGGCTGCTTGACGATGTCGTGGGTGGTACAGCCGGGCGCGCCGGCGATCGGCAGGCTCGCCTCGTACACCGCGGGGGACAGGCCCGGGATCAGGTACACCCCGAACTTCTGGCCGTTGGCGTGCACGTGGTCGATGACCTTCTGCAGGCCCTGCGGGTACAGCGTGGCGCTCGGCTTCGGGCGGCCGTTGGCGTCCACACCGTCGCTCCAGCCGGCGTCGACGTTGAGGTAGTCGTAGCCGTACCGCTGAAGCTTTTTGTGCATCGCGTCGGACTGCGCGACGAGCTGGTCGGCGGTGATCCACTTACTGTCGCCGGAGTAGACCTGCATGCTGTAGCTGCTCCAGCCCATGTAGGGCCGGGCCGCCCACGGATCGGCGGCGGTGGTGACCACCGAGGTGGACGGAGCGGAGACCGCGGGCGCGGCCGGCGGTGGGCTGGGCTTCGGGGCGGGGTTCAGAAGCAGCGCGACGCCCAGGACGGCGGCGGACGGAAGCCTCACGAAAACCTCCTGATCAGGGGTGGGTGAGCTCAGGAAGCGGCGAATGTGCTGGTGGGAAGCGAGCACAGGGTGCGACGAGCGTAGGACCAGCGACTCAGGGAAATCAATACTTGACGAAGGAAATTATTGAGCTTAGGTTTCGGCCATGTTTCCCGAGAACGGGTGGAAACAGGAGGCCTGATGCCGACGACTGCGCAACACCCCATACCGCCGCCGGCCGCCCGCTCGCGGACGGCGGAACCGGCCCGACGCCCCGAACCGGACGTGCCGCGGCGCGGTCGCCGGGCCCGGGCGCGGAAGGCCTGGCGGCAGCACTGGCAGCTGTACCTGCTGGCCATCGTGCCGCTCGCCTACTTCGTGATCTTCAAGTACATCCCGATGACGTTCACCGTGATCGCGTTCAAGGACTACAGCCCGGTCCGCGGGCCGTGGGGCAGCGAGTGGGTGGGCCTGCACAACTTCCAGTTGCTGTTCGCCAACCCGGTCTTCACGCAGCTGCTGAAGAACACCGTCTACCTGGCGTTCTACCTGATCCTGGCGAGCTTCCCGATCCCGATCCTGCTGGCACTGGCACTGAACGAGATCCGTCAGGGCTGGTTCAAGCGGACCGTGCAGATGGTCACCTACGCGCCGTACTTCATCTCCACGGTGGTCGTGGTCTCGATGACGATCCTGGTGCTGTCACCCCGCGCCGGGATCGTGAACACCGGGCTCGGCCTGTTCGGCGTCGACCCGATCAACTTCATGGGCGAGCCGGGCTGGTTCCGGCACATCTACGTGTGGACCGACGTCTGGCAGACCGCGGGCTACTCGGCGGTCATCTACATGGCCGCGCTGGCCGGCATCGACCCGGCGCTGCACGAGTCCGCCCGGATCGACGGGGCGAGCCGGCTGCAGCGCATCCGGCACATCGACCTGCCCGGCATCATGCCGACCGCGGTGATCATCCTGATCCTGGGTGTCGGCAACACCATGGCGATCGGTTTCGAGAAGACCTATCTCCTGCAGAACGACCTGAATCTCGGGCTTTCCGAAATCATTCCGACGTACGTCTACAAGACCGGCCTGATCAACGCGGACTTCAGCATGGCCACCGCCGTGGGCCTGTTCAACTCGGTGGTCAATCTCTTCCTGCTGCTGGTGGTCAACTTCGCCGCCAAGCGGGTCACCGGAAATGGACTGTGGCGATGAGCGTTCTCCCGTTGTCCCGGCTGCGCCGTAGGAATCCGGCGGTCACGAAGGTCCGCGAGACGGCCGGCGACCGCATGTTCATGATCGTCGTGACGCTCATGCTCGTGGTGGTGCTGGCGGTGGTGCTCGCGCCGATCGTCTTCATCGTCGCGAGCTCGTTCAGCAGCGCCGACGCCGTCAACGCGGGCCGGGTCAGCTTCTGGCCGGTCGACTTCTCGCTGCACGCCTATCACGTCGCGCTGACCAATTCGCAGGTGCTGCAGGGCTATTACAACTCGCTGATCTACGCCGTGGCCGGAACGGCGATCAGCGTCACGCTGACCGTGGCCATCGCGTATCCGTTGTCGCGCAAGACGTTCTACGGCCGTAACGTGATCATGACGCTGCTGATCTTCACGATGCTCTTCTCCGGCGGCCTGATCCCGACGTACATGGTCGTGCAGGACCTCGGCATGATCAACACCCGCTGGGCGCTGTTGATCCCGAACGCGATAGGCGTCTGGCAGGTGATCATCGCCCGGACGTTCTTCGCCACGTCCATCCCGGACGAGCTGCACGAGGCGGCGATGCTCGACGGCGCGAGCGAACTGCGCACGCTGCGGTCGGTGGTCCTGCCGCTGTCCAAACCGGTGCTGGCGGTTCTCGCGCTGATGTACGCGATCTTCCAGTGGAACACCTATTTCGACGCCCTGGTGTACCTCAAGGACACCGATCTCTATCCGTTGCAGATCGTGCTGCGCAACATGCTGCTGCTCAATGCGAACCGGCCGGGATCGGTGGATCTGGCACAGCAGATGGAAGGCCTGCGACTGGCCAACGTCCTGCGCTATGCCCTGATCGTCGTCTCCAGCCTGCCCGTTCTGCTCATCTATCCGTTCATCGCACGTCATTTCACCAAGGGCGTCATGGTCGGCGCCGTCAAGGGTTAACTCTCATGAATGGAATAGCCAATGAATCCCGGTAGGAAGATAGTCGCGGTCACGGCCGCCGCCGCGCTGGTCGCGGCGGGGTGCTCCGGCAACGGCGACGAAAGCGCCCCCCAGGCGAAAATGGACGGCGACAAGGTGATCATCTCGGTCATGTCGCCGGCCGACCCGGACACGGACCTGAACACGAACACCGTGACCAAGGTCCTCAGCGACAAATTCAAGATCAAATTCCAATTCCAGAGTACGACCATGGACGGCGGCCCGGCCAAGGAAAAGCGCCAGATCTCACTGGCCAGCAACGACTACCCGGACCTGTTCATGCTGATCCCGTGGGTCGACGGATTCACCAAACCCGAGGTGCAGAAGCTCGGCAAGCAGGGCATCGCCGTACCGCTGGAAGATCTGATCAAGCAGTACGCCCCGAACATCCAGAAGGCGCTCGACGGCAACGCCACCCTCAAGGCGATGTCGGTCGCCCCGGACGGCCACATCTACGCGCTCCCGCAGTGGGCCGACTGCTACCACTGCAGCTACCCGGACAAGCTGTGGATCAACTCGGCCTGGCTCAAGAAGCTCGGCCTGAAGATGCCCGGCACCCCCGAGGAGCTGCGCACGGTCCTGAAAGCCTTCAAGACGCAGGACCCGAACGGCAACGGCAAGGCCGACGAGATCCCGATGACCACCGACATCAGCGACAGCAGCCTGATCGCGTACCTGATGGGCGCCTTCGCCTATGACCCGGTGGGCACCAACAACGGCATCCGGTCCCTGCTGCAGCTCAACGGCGACACGGTGGAGACCCCGGTGGACAAGCCGGCGTGGCGGGCCGGGCTGAAGTACATCAGCTCGCTCTACTCCGAAGGCCTGATCGACCCGGCCTCCTTCACCCAGAACGCCGAGGCGCTGCAGGCCGTCGGCAACAACCCCAAGGCCGTCCAGATCGGCTCGGCGCCGGTGCTGTGGCCCGGCATCTTCGTCCAGCTCGGCCAGAAGGACGGCCGGGACAAGCAGTACGACCCGGCGCCGCCGCTGACCG
>KL571294.1:88744-90991 GCA_000715855.1 Actinoplanes liguriensis | reverse complement strand
GCTGACCGGGCCGGACGGGACCGGCTACACCGGTTACAACAACCCGACCTCGACCGGATACACGTTCATGCTGACCAACAAGTCCAGCAGCGAGGCACGGGTCGCCGCGATCACGATGCTCGACTACATCTACACCGACGAGGGCCAGCTCAACACGTGGGGCGGCCCCGAGGGCATCGGCTGGGTCAAGCCCGGCGCCGGCGACGTCGCCCTCGACCCGAGTGTCACCGCGATGTACAAGCCGAAGCCGCTCGCCGAGGTGCCGAAGAACAACCAGTGGGGCTCGCTCGCCCAGTACAACAACACCCTCGCGTTCCGCAACGCGCAGGCCGTGCCGCAGGACATCTACGACGAGACCGGCCTCGAACGGCGGCTCTTCCAGGCCACCAAGCTCTACGAGCCCAAGGCCGACAAGTCGAAGGTCTACCCGGACGCCCAGATCTGGGGCGACCCGAGCGTCGCCACCGAGCTGGCCACCCTCAAGACCAACCTGGACAGCTACGTCAACCAGGGTGAGCTGGCCTTCATCACCGGCTCGAAGAACATCGACACCGACTGGGACACCTGGGTCAGCGGCCTGGACGGCGTCGGCATGAAGCGTTACCTCGAGCTCAGCCAGCAGGCCTACGACAGGTACAAGGCCGCCAAGTAACGCCGCTTCACCCGGCCGGCCTGGTCTCCAGGCCGGCCGCCTCGGCTTCCAGGTCGGCCGGCTTTGCCTCCAGCTCGGCTGGCTTTGCTCCCGGCTCGGCTGGCTTTGCTTTCATGCCGGTCGGCTTTGCTTTCAGGCCGGCCAGCACCAGCGTGATGAGGCCGTCCGCGTCGGCCCGGCTGCCCGGCTGGTCGTAGGCGGCGCAGATGCCGTGCAGGGCCATCATCACCGGACCGACCCCGACGTCGCCGCGGACAGCGCCGTCCGCGGCGGCGGCGGTCATCAGTCCGGTGATCGCCTCGCCCAGCTGCCGCCCGCCCTCGGCCAGCAGGCCCGCGTCGGTCGCCATCAGCGTGGCCAGTGTCCGCGCCAGGCCCTGATGGTCGTCGAGATAGCTGACGAACCCGTGCAGGAACGCCCCCACCGCCTCGCCCGCGGGCAGCGTGTCCCGCAGCTCCCGCGCGCAGTCGCAGAGCGCCGCGACCTCTTCCCGGTAGACCGCCTCGGCCAGCGCCTCCCGAGTGGGAAAGTGCCGGTAGAGCGTGCCGGTGCCCACCCCGGCCAGCTTGGCGAAGTCATCGAAGCGCAGGTCGAAGCCGCCCGACGCGAAGACCTCACGGGCCTTGGCGACCAGGGCGTCCCGGTTGCGCCGGGCATCGGCGCGCAGCGGCTTCTCGGCGGTCACGCGGATCCTCCCCGTTGACAAGTGGAAACAATCTCCATATTTTCTGGAAGTGGAGATGACCTCCAATTGTAGGCCATGAGGGTGGGGCATGAAGATCCTGATGTTCGGTCGCGGCGTGATCGCCACGGTGTACGGGTGGGCCCTGGAACGAGCCGGCCACGAGGTCGAGTTCTACGTCCGGCCGGGCCGCGCCGCGCAGTACGGCGATGCCGTCGACCTCGACCTGCTCGACGCGCGGCGCCGGATCCGCGGCGAGCGCGTCACCGAGCGGTGGGCGGTGAGATACCGCGAGGAGCTGGAACCCGGGCACGACTTCGACCTGATCGTGCTCAGCGTGCAGCACTACCACTTCGCCGAGGCCGTCGCCTTCCTGGGCCCGCGCGTCGGCGGAGCCACCGTGCTCGTCTTCAACAACCTCTGGGCCGAGCCCCTCGAAGCGGTCGCCCCGCTCCCCGCCGACCAGGTGGCCTGGGGCTTCCCCGGCGCCGGCGGCGGCTTCGACGACGCCGGGGTGCTGCACGGCTCCCTGATGCCGATGGTCTTCCTCGGCACGCTCGGCCGCCCGCCGTCCCCGCGGGAGCAGGCCGTCCGCGCGGTATTCGGCGAGGCCGGCTTCAAGATCCGGGAGAACGCCGACTTCCGAGGCTGGCTGTTCCTCCACTTCATCCAGAACGCCGGTCTGCACACCCAGAGCCTCGAGCTCGGCTCGCTGGCCGGGCTCGCCGGGGCGCCGCGCGCGGCCCGCGACGCGGTGCTCGCCATCCGCGAGCTGCTCCCGCTCGTCGAGGCCCGCGGCGTCGACCTGCGCGCACACCGCGGCGACGTGCTGGCCGTCAAGGCGCCCGCGTGGCTGACCGGGCCGGTGATCTCCTGGGTGCTCGGCCACTTCTGTCTCTTATACACATCTCTG
>KL571294.1:88270-88560 GCA_000715855.1 Actinoplanes liguriensis | reverse complement strand
GGCTGCTGCTGGACTCGCACGCCAACCAGGAGGAGCTCCGCGCGGTCTGCCGCGACACCCTCGCCGAGGCCCGCCGCCTGGGCGTCCCGGTCCCGCGCCTGGAAGCGGCCGAGCCCTACTTCTCCGGCGAGCGGGCGAGGTAGGACTCCACCGGGTCGCGAGCGGCGTGGGTGATGGTGGCCCGGACGAAGGGAGACCTCGATGACAGGTCGCTTGTTCACCTCCGAGTCGGTCACGGAGGGCCACCCGGACAAGATCGCTGATCAGATCAGCGACGGGATTCTCGATGC
>KL571294.1:87809-88033 GCA_000715855.1 Actinoplanes liguriensis | reverse complement strand
CCAGATCAGCGACGGGATTCTCGACGCCCTGCTCGCGCAGGACCCGCGCAGCCGTGTCGCGGTCGAGACCCTGATCACCACCGGCCAGGTGCACGTGGCGGGCGAGGTCACCACCCAGGCCTACGCCGACATCCCCGGCATCGTGCGCGACACCGTCCTGCGGATCGGCTACGACTCGTCGAAGAAGGGGTTCGACGGCCGCTCGTGCGGGGTGAGCGTGTCGC
>KL571294.1:87283-87591 GCA_000715855.1 Actinoplanes liguriensis | reverse complement strand
GACCAGGGCATGATGTTCGGCTTCGCCTGTTCCGAGACGCCGGAGCTGATGCCGCTGCCGATCGCGTTGGCGCACCGGCTGGCGCGGCGGTTGTCGGTGGCGCGGAAGGACGGTCTGATCCCGTATCTGCGTCCGGACGGCAAGACCCAGGTCACCATCGAGTACGACGGGCTGCGCCCGGTGCGGCTGAACACGGTGGTCGTGTCCTCGCAGCACGCCGCGGACATCTCCCTGGAGTCGCTGCTGACCCCGGACGTGCGTGAGCATGTCATCGCGCCGGAGCTGGAGGGTCTCGGCCTCGACGTCGA
>KL571294.1:86025-87069 GCA_000715855.1 Actinoplanes liguriensis | reverse complement strand
GGTGAACCCGACCGGCCGGTTCGAGATCGGTGGCCCGATGGGTGACGCGGGTCTGACCGGCCGCAAGATCATCGTGGACACGTACGGCGGGTACGCCCGGCACGGTGGTGGCGCGTTCTCCGGCAAGGACCCGTCGAAGGTCGACCGGTCGGCGGCGTACGCGATGCGCTGGGTCGCCAAGAACGTGGTCGCGGCCGGGCTGGCCGAGCGGTGTGAGACCCAGGTGGCGTACGCGATCGGCAAGGCCCACCCGGTGAGCCTGTTCGTGGAGACGTTCGGCACCGAGAACGTGCCGGTCGAGCGGATCGAGAAGGCCATCACGGAGGTCTTCGACCTGCGTCCCGCCGCGATCATCCGCGACCTGGACCTGCTGCGCCCGATCTACCAGCAGACCGCGGCGTACGGGCACTTCGGCCGGGAGCTGCCGGACCTGAAGTGGGAGAGCACCGAGCGCGCCCAGGACCTGAAGAACGCCGCGTCCTGATCGTCCTCATCCGAAAGAGCCGGCGCCCCGCGGACGGGGGACGCCGGCTCTTTCGATGATCCACCGGGTGCGGTTCTGCGTGATTGTTCGCATGAGCGTCTTCGGTGGTTCTGGCGGATACTCTGTCGCGATGACGGCTGTCCGCGGTGAACGGCTGTTCCTGGTCCGGCACGCGATGCCCGCGGTTGATCCGGACGTGCCCGCCGAGCAGTGGCAACTGGCGCAGGAGAGCCGGGTCGCCGCCCGGCTGATCCGGCTGCACGTCCAGCACCCGGCGTACTACGTGGCCAGCAGCGAGCCCAAGGCCGCGCAGACGATGCAGGAGATCGCCGGGGCGCAGCGGGTGGTGACCGACGACGACCTGGTCGAGGTGCACCGGCCGCACGTCTGGCTCAGCGACGGCGACTACCGGGACGCGGCGCTGGCCTACGCCAGTGGCGCCTGCCCGGACGGCTGGGAGCCGCGGGACCGGGTGATCGCCCGTTTCGACGCGGCCGTGGTCCGGCACGCGTCGGCCGCCGCCGAGCGGGGCCAGACGCTCGTGCTCGGCACGCACGGCC
>KL571294.1:84343-85768 GCA_000715855.1 Actinoplanes liguriensis | reverse complement strand
GTGTATAAGAGACAGGTTCTGGGCGGGGCTGCGGTTCCCGGACATCGTCGAGATCGATCTGCGGCAGGAGAGGGTGAGCTGCCTGGCTCACTGAGCCGGCCCCGCGGCAGGTGGTCCTCCGGAAGTGTCGGAGGGTGCGGGCAGAATGTTCGGCGATGGCGACCAAGAGTGTGCGAGCGGATCGGGAGCCGGCGGAACATCTGCCGGTGGCGCGGGTGTGTGTCGACGTTCAGCTCCCGCACCTGGACCGCCCGTTCGACTACCTGGTCGCCGCCGCCGACGACGAGGCCGCGCAGCCCGGGGTCCGGGTCAAGGTGCGGTTCGCCGGGCAGCTGGTCAGCGGGTTCCTGCTGGAGCGCGCCGAGGCGTCGGAGCACCAGGGCAAGCTGGCCTACCTGGAGAAGATCGTCTCCGCCGAGCGGGTGCTCGATCGTGAGATCGTGCGGCTGGCCCGCGCGGTGGCGGATCGCTATGCCGGCAGCCTGGCCGACGTGCTGCGCCTGGCGGTCCCGCCCCGGCACGCCCGCGTCGAGTCCCAGCCCGTCCCGGCGCCCGCGGAGACTCCCGCCGCCGTCCAGCCGCCCGCGCCCGGGGGCTGGGATTCGTACACCGCCGGCCCGCCCTACCTGACCGCGCTGGAGGAGGGCCGTCCCGCCCGGGCGGTCTGGTCCGCGCTGCCGGGGGAGGACTGGCCGGCCCGCATAGCCGAGGCCGCGGCCGCCACCGTGAGAGGTGGCCGCGGGGTGGTGATCGTCGTCGCCGACGCGCGTGACCTGGATCGGGTCGACAGGGCGCTCGGTGCGGTGCTGGGTGAGGGCCGTCACGTCGCGCTGAACGCGGCGCTCGGCCCGGCCGAGCGGTATCGGCGCTGTCTGTGTATAAGAGACAGGGCGCCAGGTGCCCGTCGTCGCCGGGACCAGGGCCGCGATGTGGGCCCCCGCCACCGACCTCGGGCTGGTGGTGATCTGGGACGACGGCGACGACCTGCACGCCGAGCCGCGCTCGCCCTACCCGCACGCGCGGGAGGTGCTGCTCACCCGCGCCCAGCTGGCGGATTGTGCCGTGCTGGTGGGCGGCTTCGCGCGTACCGGGGAAGGTCAGCTTCTTCTGGAGACCGGATGGGCGAAGGAGATCGCGGCGGAGCGTGGTGTCCTGCGGCGCCGGCAGCCGGCGATCTCGCCGACCGGGGACGACCCCCAGCTCGCGAGGGATCCGGGCGCGGTGACCGCCCGGCTGCCCAGCCTGGCGTGGGAGACCGCGAAGCAGGCGCTGGCGGCCGGTCGTCCGGTGCTGGTCCAGGTGCCGCGGCGGGGCTACCTCCCGTCGGTGGCGTGCGACGAGTGCCGCACCCCGGCGCGGTGCCCGCACTGCTCCGGGCCGCTGGGCCTGCAGGGCGCGCACGACGTGCCGGTCTGCCACTGGTGC
>KL571294.1:81822-84147 GCA_000715855.1 Actinoplanes liguriensis | reverse complement strand
ATCAGAGATGTGTATAAGAGACAGACGGCAGCCGGCGGCTGCGGGCGTCGGTGATCGGTGCCCGGCGGACAGCGGAGGAGCTGGGCCGGGCGTTCGCCGGTGTGCCGGTCCGCACGTCCGGGCGCGACGAGATCTTGGACACGGTCCCCGGGACCCCGGCGATCATCGTGGCGACCCCGGGCGCCGAGCCGGTGGCCGAGGGGGGTTACGGCGCGGTCCTGCTGCTGGACACCTGGGCGCTGCTGAGCCGGGCCGACCTGCGCGCCGCCGAGGAGACCATGCGGCGCTGGCTGAACGCGTCCGCCCTGGCCCGGCCGGGTGGGCAGGGCGGCCGGGTGATCGTGGTGGCGGACGGCTCGCTCGCCCCGGTGCAGGCCCTGCTGCGCTGGGACCCGGGCTGGTTCGCCGCCCGTGAGCTGGCCGAACGCCGCGAGCTGGGCTTCCCCCCGGCGGCCCGGATGGCGAGCGTCACCGGCCCCGCGCCGGCCGTCGCCGAGTTGCTGACCATCGCCGATCTGCCGGACGGCACCGAGCAGCTCGGCCCGGTCCCGGCCCGCGACGACCAGGAGCGGATGCTGCTGCGGGTGTCCCGGTCGCGGGCGGCGGGCCTGGCGCACGCGCTGCACGTGGCGGCCGGGGTGCGCAGCGCGCGTAAAGCGGCGGTCGCGGTCCGCATCCAGGTGGACCCGGCCGAGCTCTTCTAGGTCCGTAGACTGTTCGGCAGCCGTTTTTTCCATAGTCAGGAGTTCCGCCGAGTGACCGTCCAGCCCATCCGTCTCTTCGGCGACCCGGTGCTGCGCACTGAGGCCGACGCGGTCGTCGACTTCGACAAGGAACTGCGCAAACTGGTCAAGGACCTGACCGACACGATGCTCGACGAGGGCGGCGCCGGCCTGGCCGCCCCGCAGCTCGGCGTCGGCCTGCGCGTGTTCACCTTCGACGTCGACGACGTGGTCGGGCACATCGTCAACCCGGTGCTGTCGTTCCCCGACGAGGAGGAGCAGGACGGCCCCGAGGGCTGCCTCTCCATCCCGGGGATCTACATCGACACCAAGCGCCGGCAGAACGTGGTGGCGAACGGCTTCAACGAGCACGGCGACCCGATCCAGCTGGTCGGCACCGGCCTGATGGCCCGCTGCGTGCAGCACGAGACCGACCACCTGGACGGCGTGCTCTTCCTGGACCGGCTGGACTCCGCCGCCCGCAAGGACGCGATGAAGCAGATCCGCTCCGCGGAGTGGTACGACGCCGCCAAGCCCCCCACGATCAAGGAGAGCCCGCACGCCCGGGGCATCTTCGGGCTGGGACGGTGAGCTGATGCGCCTGGTCTTCGCCGGCACGCCCGAGGTGGCGCTGCCCAGCCTGGACGCGATCGCCGCGTCCGGGCACGAACTGGTCGCCGTGGTCACCCGGCCGGACGCCCCGGCCGGTCGTGGCCGTCGCCTGCTGCGCTCCCCGGCCGGCGCGTGGGCCGACGAGCGCGGCATCGAGGTGCTCACCCCGGAGCGGCCCCGCGAGCCCGAGTTCCAGGCCCGGCTGCGCGAGCTCGCGCCGGACTGTGTGCCCGTGGTGGCGTACGGGGCTCTGGTCCCGCCCACCGCGCTGGAGATCCCGAAGCACGGCTGGGTGAACCTGCACTTCTCGCTGCTGCCCGCCTGGCGCGGCGCCGCGCCCGTGCAGCACGCCGTCCTGCACGGCGACGAGGTGACCGGGGCGAGCGTCTTCGAGCTGGAGGCCGGGCTGGACACCGGCCCGGTCTACGGCACGCTCACCGATCAGATCCGCTTCAACGACACCTCCGGTGACCTGCTGGGCCGGCTGGCACACGAGGGCGCCGGCCTGCTCGTCGCGGTGCTCGACGCGATCGAGGCGGGCACCGCCCGGGCGCACCCGCAGCCGCACGACGGGATCAGCCTCGCGCCGAAACTCACCGCGGAGGACGCGCGGGTCCGCTGGACCGATCCGGCGTTCGCGGTCGACCGGCGGATCCGGGCGTGCACCCCGGCGCCGGGCGCGTGGACGACGCTGCGCGAGGACCGGCTCAAGCTGGGCCCGGTCCGGCCGGTGGCGAACGCGCCGCACCTGGAGCCGGGCGAGCTGCGGGTGGAGCGCACCCAGGTGCTGGCCGGCACGGCGACGACACCGGTGCAACTGGGCGAGGTCCGCGCCGCGGGCAAGAAACCGATGGCCGCGACCGACTGGGCGCGCGGAATGCGAATTGATGCAGGGGAGAAGCTCGCGTGACTGAGCACAGGGCTTCACGGCCGCACGGCGCCGGCCCACGACGGCCGTCCGGGCCGGGACAATCGCTGTCTCTTATACACA
>KL571294.1:80487-81623 GCA_000715855.1 Actinoplanes liguriensis | reverse complement strand
ACGCCGCGGGGCGGGCGGCCGCCGTCCGACCCGGCGCGTCAGGCGGCGTATGAGGCGATCGCCGCGGTCAACCGCGACGACGCGTACGCGAACCTGGTCCTCTCCGACATCCTCGACGGGTTCGGCCTGCAGGGGCGGGATGCGGCGTTCGCCACCGAGCTGACGTACGGCACGCTCCGCGCGCTCGGCACCCTCGACCTGATCGTCGCGCAGGCCGCCGGCCGCGAGGTCGCCCGGATCGACCCGCCGGCCCGCGACGCGCTCCGGCTCGGGGCGTACCAGCTGCTCTACACGCGTGTCCCGTCGCACGCCGCGGTCAACCAGACCGTCGACCTGGTCCGCTCGGTCGCGCCGGGCGCCGCCGGGTTCGCGAACGCGGTGATGCGCACGATCTCCGAGACGACCCTCGACGTGTGGCTGGAGCGGGTCACCCCGAAGTACGAGGACGACCCGGTCGGCAACCTCGCGGCACAGCACCACCATCCGCAGTGGATCGTCCGCGCGTTCGCCGAGGCGCTCGGCGGCGACCTGGAGGAGACCCAGCGGCTCCTGATCGAGGACAATCAGCCGCCGGCCGTGCACCTGTGCGCCCGTCCGGGCCGGGCCGACGCGATCGAGCTGGCCGACGAGGTCGGGGGCGTGCCCGGGGCCTTCTCGCCGTACGCGGTGTACCTCAACGGCGGCGCCCCGCGCGACCTGGCCGCCATCCGTGACGGCCGCGCTCACGTCCAGGACGAGGGCTCCCAGCTCGTCGCGGCGGCGCTGCTGGCCGCCCCGATCGAGGGTCGCGACACCCGCTGGCTGGACCTGTGCGCCGGCCCGGGCGGCAAGACCGGCCTGATCGGCGCGATCGCCGCGGGCCGGGGCGCCGAGGTGACCGCGGTCGAGGTCGCCGAGCACCGGGCCCGCCTGGTCGAGCAGGCCACCGAGGGCATGCCGGTGACGGTCTTCCCGATGGACGGGCGCTCGGTCGGCCGTGACCCGGACCTGCCGGAGGAGGCGTTCGACCGCGTGCTGGTGGACGCGCCGTGCACCGGGCTGGGCTCGCTGCGCCGCCGTCCGGAGTCGCGCTGGCGCCGCCAGCCGGCCGACCTGCCGCCGCTCACCAGGCTTCAGCGCTGTCTCTTATACACATC
>KL571294.1:78259-80291 GCA_000715855.1 Actinoplanes liguriensis | reverse complement strand
CGCCCGGCCGCCGCTCACCAGGCTTCAGCGGGAGCTGCTGGTGGCGGCGCTGCGGGCGGTCCGTCCGGGCGGTGTGGTGGCGTATGTGACGTGCTCCCCGCACATGGTGGAGACGCAGGTGACGGTGAGCGAGGGCGCCCGCCGCAGCGGCGTCGAGGTGGACTTCGTCGACGCCCGTCCGCTGCTGCCGCCGGGCATGCCGGGGCTGGGCGCGGGCCCGACGGTGCAGCTCTGGCCGCACCGGCACGGCACCGACGCGATGTTCCTGGCGGTCCTGCGTCGCACGAGCTGACCGATCGGAGGGCCGCCTTCGGGTGGTCCTCCCACGGTCAGGTCATACACTTTTCCGGTGACGTCATCGCCGATCATCGCGCCGAGCATCCTCGCCTCCGACTTCTCCCGGCTCGCCGACGAGGTGCACGCCATCGAGGGGGCGGCCGACTGGGTGCACGTGGACGTCATGGACAACCACTTCGTGCCCAACCTCACGCTCGGCCTGCCGATCGTGCAGAGCCTGCGCAAGGCGACCACGATCCCGTTCGACGTGCACCTGATGATCACCGACCCGGAGCGCTGGGCGCCGGGTTACGCCGAGGCCGGGGCGTACAACGTGACGTTCCACGCCGAGGCCTGTGACAACCCGGTGGCGCTGGCGAAGACGCTGCGCGCGGCCGGCGCCAAGGCGGGTCTGGCGATCGACCGGGACACGCCCGTCGAGCCGTACCTGGAGTTGTTGCCCTATCTGGACACCGTCCTGATCATGACGATCAAGGCCGGCTTCGGTGGGCAGAAGTTCATGCCCGAGATGCTCGACAAGGTGCGTGACGTGCGGCGTCGCATCGCCGTCGGCCACCTCGACATCCGCGTGGAGGTGGACGGCGGCATCGCCGCAGACACCATCGCGCAGGCCGCCGAGGCGGGCGCCGACGCGTTCGTGGCGGGCACCGCCGTCTATGGGGCTGCCGATCCGGCCGAGGCCGTGCGTAAGCTTCGTGCACTGGCCGCCGAGCGCATGGGGAACTCGATGTGAGTAACGCCGAGCCGGGGCCCGTGGTCGACGACTTCGGGCTCGACGACGAGGAGCAAAAACCCGACCTCATCCTGGTCGTCGACGACGATCAGGACATCGCGAGCTTCGTCGAGTTCAACCTGCAGGTCCAGGGCTTCGAGGTGATCCGCGCGCGGGACGGCGAGGAGGCGCTCGCCCTGATGGAGACGCACCGGCCGGATCTCGCCGTCGTCGACTGGATGATGCCGCGGATGGACGGCGTCGAGCTGATCCGCGCGCTCCGCGCCGACCCGCTGACCTCGGCGCTCCCGGTGATCATGCTGACCGCCAAGAGCATGACCGGCGACAAGGTGGTCGGCCTGACCACCGGCGCCGACGACTACCTCACGAAGCCGTTCGACACCGCCGAGCTGATCGCCCGGGTCTCCACGACGCTCAAGCGCAACAAGGAGTTCCGCGAGGTCTCGCCGCTGACCGGCCTGCCCGGCAACGCGCGCGTGCGGCGCGAGATCGCCGACCGGATCCGGGGCGGTGGCGACTACTCGGTCGGTTATATCGACATCGACCGATTCAAGAGTGTCAACGACGTCTACGGCTTCGACCGCGGCGACGAGTTCATCGGCGCGATGGCGCGCAGCCTCCAGCGGGCCAGCGCCTCCACCGGCAAGCCGTCGATCTTCCTCGGCCACATCGGCGGCGACGACTTCGTCTTCATCTGCCACCCGGACCAGGTGCTGCCGCTCACCAAGAGCATGGTGACCGATTTCGAGTCCGCCGCCGACCGCCTCTACGACCAGAAGGACGCGCAGCGCGGCTACATCGAGGTGCCCGACCGCCGCGGCAACAAGCAGCGTGCGGCCCTGGTCACGCTCTCGATCGGCGTCGCCCAGGCCACCGCCGGCGGCCGCCAGTTCGCCGACCCGCGCATGGTCATCGCGGTCGCCTCGGAGATGAAGAAGGTCGCGAAGTCCCAGCCCGGGTCGTATGTCGCGATCGACCGCCGCCGCGAGACGGAATAACCCG
>KL571294.1:71281-77925 GCA_000715855.1 Actinoplanes liguriensis | reverse complement strand
AGGGCGACGTCCGTGGCGGGTCAAGCTCACCCCAACCCCTCCACCCCACGCGCCGGCCCGGTTCCGTCGCACCCACACGTGGCCGAGCCGGATGCCCCCGGCCGCCCCGCCCCGCAGGCCCCAGCCGGCACTCACGGTTGTTTTCGGGCGGGACAAGAGCCGTGGATGCCGGCCGGCTGCCGCCGCCCGCGTCGCGGCGTGGCGGTGCGGTGGGTCACGGTTGCGCCGCGCCCGCAGGTCCCGGCCGGCACTCAGGGTTGTTTTCGGGCGGGATGGGAGCCGTGAGTGCCAGCCGGCTGCCGCCGGCATCGTGGTGGGTTCAAGGGGTTCGGGGTGGGGCGTAGGACGGGACGTATTGCTGGCCGGTGAGCGACTGGATTGCGGCTATCAGTTCGTCGGTGAGGCGGCGGGCGTCGGGGGCGGACTCGACCTTCACCGGGATCGGGGGACCGAACGAGAGGGAGATAGGCCGGCGCCGGGGGAGGCGACGATCGGCCGGCCGGATCTGGTCGGTGCCGCGGATGCCGACCGGGATGACCGGGACCTGTCTCTTATACAGGATCGGGATCGCCGCGTCGAACGCGGTCAGCACGGCCCGCCCACCGGCCCGTTCGACCGGGATGGCACCCATTCCGGTGACCACCCGGCGGGTGACGCTGCCGCGGGCGCCGGGGGCGCGGAAGTACTCCGCTTTCGCCCAGAACGCGATGTGCCGCGGCGTGTTGACGGCGAGGAAGAGCTGGTCGGCGATGGCGTGGTGGTTGGGGCAGAGGATCGCGCCGGTGCCGGCCGGGATGTTCTCCAGCCCGGTCACGGTGGTCGGCCAGAGCGTGCGCAGCAGGGCGCCGACCGTGCGGTGGGCGCCGGCGTAGAGGGGCGGCATGCGGGTCATGGGGGACCTTCCGGGCCGAGGTGCGCGATCAGGGTGGCGTCGATGAACGGGCTCGGATCCGTGGCGTCGGTGGCGAGGGCCAGGGAGCCCCAGTTCCAGAGCTGTGCCGTGCCGTGCAGGGCGGCCCAGATCGCCGCGGCGGTCACCTGCGGTGCTGTCCGTGCCGGACGGGCGGCCGCGACCAGGTCGGTGAGCAGGCGGAAGAGCGGCAGTGAGGCGTCACGCAGGCCGAGCTCGCCACCGCTGGACAGCACGTCGTGCCGGAACATCAGCTCGAACATGCTGCGGTTGGTGGCGGCGAATCGTACGTACAGGAAAGCAATTGTCTTGATCTTTGATCGTGGATCTTCCGGGCTGACGCGCAGAGCCGCGGTGACCTGCTCGGAGAAGTCGGCGAACCCGGAGCGCGCGATCGCCGAGAGCAGCGAGAGGTGGGTCGGGAAGTAGCGCCGCGGGGCGCCGTGCGAGACCCCGGCGCGGCGGGCGATCTCACGCAGTGAGAGGGAGCCGGGACTTTCCGTGCGCAACAATTCTGCCCCGACGCGGACCAGGCGATCACGTAAGGCGTCGTCAGGAGGCATAGACAGTGTCTACCAGAGCGAGTAGACACTGTCTACGAAGGGTGCGCGGAGGCGGCCGGTCTGAAATTCTTCGAGGATGGACGTCGACGCGCTTCGTGCCGGCACTCCCGGGTGCCGCCACCGGATCCATCTGAACAATGCGGGCGCGGCACTGATGTCGCAGGAGACCCTGGACGCGGTCGTCGGGCACCTGCGACTCGAGGCCGAGATCGGTGGCTACGAGGCGGCGGACGCGGCCGCCGGGCGGGTCGCCGCGGTCTACTCCAGCCTGGCCGAGCTGCTCGGCGGCCGATCCGACGAGATCGCGCTCTTCGACAACGCGACGCACGCCTGGCAGGCGGCGTTCTGCGCGGTGCCGCTGCGCGCCGGTGACCGGGTGCTGACCGGCCGCAACGAGTACGGCAGCAACGTCCTGTCCTACCTGCAGGCGGCACGACGGGTGGGCGCCGAGGTCGTGGTCGTGCCGAACGACGAGTACGGGCAGATCGACACGCACGCGCTGGCCGGTCTGATCGACGAACGCACGAGACTGATCGGGCTGACCCACGTGCCGACCGCCGGTGGCCTGGTCAACCCGGCTGCCGAGGTCGGGCGGATCGCCCGGGCCGCGGACGTGCCGTATCTGCTGGACGCCACCCAGTCGGCCGGTCAGTTCCCGGTCGACGTGGAGGAGATCGGCTGCGACCTCCTCTGCGGCACCGGCCGGAAGTTCCTGCGCGGGCCGCGCGGCACCGGCTTCCTCTGGGTGCGCGCCGGCATCCTGGACCGGCTCGACCCGCACGTCGTGGAGATCGAATCGGCGGACTGGGACGGCGCCCGCGGCTTCGACTGGGCGCCCGGCGCGCGGCGCTTCGCCACCTGGGAGATGAACTACGCCACCGTGCTCGGCCTGGGCGCGGCCGTCGATCAGGCGCTCAACCTGGGTCTCGACGAGATCGGCAAGCGCAACGCCGAGCTCGGCGACCGGATGCGCGGGCTGCTCGAGGACACTCCGGGCGTGACCGTCTACGACCTCGGGCGCCGGCAGTGCGCGATCGTCACCGCGACGGTCGACGGCGTGGACGCCGAGGAGGTGGTGACGCGGCTGGCCGCCTCCGGCGTGAACGTCACCAGCACCGTTCCGGCGCACCAGCAGCTCGACACCGAGGACCGGAATCCGCCGCCGCTGGTCCGTTTCTCGCCGCACTACTACAACACCGAGGACGAGATCGAGCACGCTGCTGCCCTGGTCAGCGCCATGGTCAACAAGCCGTTGTGAGATCCGCGACGCGCGGGGTGGCAAATCCGCGATCGCGTGCAAGACTCGGGGGTAACCCACCACGCGCTGGCGGGACTCGGTGAAATTCCGAACCGGCGGTGATCTGCTGCGCAAGCGGCGGTAAGCCCGCGACCCGGACGTCAAGACCATGGCGGCCGGTGGACCTGGTGAGAATCCGGGGCCGACGGTTGATCGGGCGAGAGCTCGGTCAGACAGTCCGGATGGGAGACAGCGCGCGGAATCGGACGGGTGTGCCCTCAGCAGGGCTACATCCGGGGTGCGTCCTCGGTGAGGGCCGCATCCGGCCGGGGCGCGCGAAGCGTGCCCTCCGTGTCCGATTCCTGGCGTTTTCTCCCTCAAGCTCGTCGCGCGTGAAACGGCCGCGCGATTGGCCTCGCGTGGCACGGCCGCGCGATTCCCTCGCGTGGCGCACCGCGTGAGAGGACGAGACGCAGATGGTGACCGAGGACGAGGCGATGCGCCGCGCGATCGCGCTGGCCGGCCGTGGCCTCGGCACGACCAGTCCCAACCCGGTGGTCGGCTGCCTGCTGCTGAGCGCCGACGGCGAGGTCGTCGGCGAGGGCTTCCACGCCTATGCGGGCGGCCCGCACGCCGAGATCGTCGCGCTCGCCCAGGCCGGCGAGCGGGCCCGCGGCGGTGTCTGCGTCGTCACGCTGGAGCCCTGCAACCACACCGGCCGCACCGGCCCGTGTTCGGAGGCGCTGATCCAGGCCGGCCTGCGCCGGGTCGTGATCGCGGTCGACGATCCGAACCCGGTGGCCTCCGGCGGCGCCGCCACCCTGCGTGCGGCCGGGATCCAGGTGGAGACCGGGGTCCGCCGCTTCGAGGCCGAGCTGGGCAACATCGCCTGGCTGACCGCGGTGCGCCGGTCCCGCCCGTTCGTGACCTGGAAGTTCGCCGCCACGCTGGACGGCCGCTCGGCCGCCGCGGACGGGACGAGCCAGTGGGTCAGCTCTCCCGAGTCCCGCTTCGACGTGCACGAGCTGCGCAGCACCGTGGACGCGATCGTGGTCGGGGTCGGCACGGTGCTCGCCGATGATCCCCAGCTGACAGTCCGGGACCTGCGGGACGGGTCGCTCGCGATCAAGCAGCCGTTGCGGGTGGTCGTCGACTCCCGGGGGCGTACCCCGGAGAATGCCCGTGTCCGTGACGCCGCCGCCGCGACCTGGATCGTCACCGCGGCCGAGGCGGGTCAGGATCCGTCCGGCCGGGTCGATCTGCTCTCCGTGCTCTCCGAGTTGCACGCCCGCGGCATCCGCAACGTCCTGCTGGAGGGCGGCCCGACTCTGGCGGGCGCGTTCCTCGCGGCGGGCCTGGTCGACCGGGTGATCGGCTATGTCGCGCCGAAACTGCTCGGCGCCGGCCGTCCCGCCCTGGTCGACGCGGGCATCGGCACGATCGCCGACGCCTTGGAGCTCGACTTCACCGACATCGCGCAGATCGGGGGCGACCTGCGCTTCACCGCCACGCTCCGTGCCAAGCCTTCCGACCGCCCCGCCCACCACCCTGAAACGGACTGAAAGGCCAGATCCAATGTTCACTGGCATCGTCGAAGAGCTCGGTGAGATCGTCCGCCTCACCGAGGGCGCCGAGGACTCCGCGGTCATCGCGGTCCGGGGGCCGCTGGTCACCTCGGACGCGGGCGACGGCGATTCGATCTCCGTCAACGGCGTCTGTCTCACCGTCATCGACAACGTCGACGGGGTGTTCACCGCCGATGTGATGGGCGAGACCTTGCGGCGTTCGTCGCTCGGCGCGCTGAAGGTCGGCAGCAACGTGAACCTGGAGCGGGCGGCGGCGCTCGGCAGCCGTCTCGGCGGCCATCTGGTGCAGGGCCACGTGGACGGGGTCGCGAAGCTGATCGCCCGGGAGCCGGCCGACCAGTGGGAGGTCGTTACCTTCTCGCTTCCGGCGGAGCTGGCGCGATATGTGGTCGAGAAGGGTTCGATCACCGTTGACGGTGTCTCGCTGACCGTCATGGCGGTCACCGACGACACGTTCTCGGTCGGGATGATCCCGGCCACTTCCAAGCACACGGTGCTGGGCAGCAAGGCCATCGGCGAGCCGGTCAACCTCGAGGTCGACGTCATCGCCAAGTACGTCGAGAAGATGCTGGGGAGCCGCAATGTCTGAGAGCATCGAGCGCGCGATCGCCGAGATCAAGGCCGGACGGCCGGTGATCGTGGTGGATGACGAGGACCGGGAGAACGAGGGCGACCTCATCTTCGCGGCCGAGCACGCCACTCCGGAGCTGGTCGCGTTCATGGTCCGTTACACGTCCGGGTACATCTGTGTCGCGATCACCGAGTCCGAGGCGGACCGGCTCGACCTGCCCCCGATGTACCACACGAACCAGGACAAGAAAGGCACCGCGTACGCCGTGGCGGTCGACGCCCGGCACGGTGTGAGCACCGGCATCTCGGCCGCGGACCGCGCGCGGACGATCGGCCTGCTCGGTTCGGCGACGACCCAGCCGTCCGACCTGTCGCGCCCGGGGCACGTGGTGCCGTTGCGGGCCAAGGCCGGTGGCGTGTTGCGCCGTCCTGGTCACACCGAGGCCGCGATCGACCTGGCCGTGCTGGCCGGGTGCAGCCCGTCCGGCGCGCTCTGCGAGATGGTCAACGACGACGGCACCATGCAGCGCCGCCCCGACCTGGAGAAGTTCGCGATCGAGCACGATCTGGTGCTGGTCACGATCGCGGACCTGGTGGCCTACCTGCGGGAGCGGGACGGCAAGCAGGTCGAGCGCGTGGTGGAGACCACCATGCCGACCGAGCACGGCGTCTTCACCGCGGTCGGCTACCGCACCTCGGCGGACAACGGCGAGCACGTCGCGCTGGTCTACGGCGACCTCTCCGACGGGGAGGACGTGCTGGTCCGGGTACATTCCGAGTGCCTGACCGGGGATGTCTTCGGCTCCCGTCGCTGCGACTGCGGCCCGCAGCTGGACGCGGCCCTGGAGCGGGTGGCGGCGGCCGGGCGTGGCGTGGTGCTGTACATGCGCGGCCACGAGGGGCGCGGGATCGGGCTGCTGCACAAGCTTCAGGCGTACCAGTTGCAGGATCGTGGCTTCGACACCGTCGACGCGAACCTGGAGCTGGGGCTGCCGGCCGACGCCCGGGACTACGGGACGGGCGCCCAGATCCTGTACGACCTGGGCGTGCGCTCGATGCGCCTGCTCACCAACAATCCGGCGAAGCGGGCCGGGCTGGAGGGCTACGGCCTGCGGGTCACCGGCCGCGAGGCGCTGCCGGTCCGCCTGCACCCGGAGAACGTGCGCTACCTGCGGACCAAGCGGGACCGGATGGGTCACCTGTTCGAGGCGTTGGGCTGACTCGGCCCGGTTCTGCGGTGATGATGACGACAGAGGGGGATTCCTATGGCCGGCTTCGGTGATCCACACACCCAGCCCGTCGACGCGGCCGGGCTGCGGCTCGGCATCGTCGGCTCACGCTGGCACAACGACCTGGTCGACCACATGATCGAGCGGGCGAAGGCAGCCGCCGAGGCGTGCGGCGTCACCGACGTCGTGGTGGCCCGGGTGGCCGGCTCGGTCGAGCTGCCCGTGGTCGCTCAGGCGCTGGCCAAGCGGTGTGACGCGGTGGTCGCGCTGGGCGTGGTGATCAAGGGCGAGACCCAGCACTTCGAGTATGTCTGCGACGCCGTGACGACCGGCCTGACCCGGGTCGCGCTGGACGCGCAGACTCCGGTCGCGCACGGCGTGCTGACCGTGCAGAGCCTCGGGCAGGCCCGCGACCGGGCCGGCCTGGAGGACTCGATCGAGGACAAGGGCTGGCAGAGCACGGTCGCCGTCCTCGACGCCGCGCTCGCCATCCGCGAGGTCGAGAAGCACTGAGCCCGATGGCGTCGCCTCCGGCGCCGCGGCATTGCG
>KL571294.1:69518-71071 GCA_000715855.1 Actinoplanes liguriensis | reverse complement strand
CACTGGGGTCTGGCTACAACCGGCCGGCCTCGATGATCCGGGCGAGGAACTGACGTGTGCGGGCTTCGACGGGGTCGCCGAGCACCTGGGCCGGTGGCCCCTGTTCGAGGACGCGGCCGTTGTCGAGGAACGCGACCCGGTCGGCGACCTGCTTGGCGAAGCCCATCTCGTGGGTGGCCAGCACCATGGTCATGCCTTCGCCCTTGAGGTCCCGGATCATGCTGAGCACCTCACCGACGAGTTCCGGGTCGAGCGCCGACGTCACCTCGTCGAGCAGCAGCAGCCGGGGGCTGTTGACCAGCGCGCGGACGATCGCGACCCGCTGCTGCTGACCGCCGGAGAGCCCGTCGGGGAACGCTTTCGCCTTGTCGGCCAGCCCGACCCGTTCCAGCCAGGTCATGGCCTGGTCGCGCGTCTCGGCGGCGGCCCGCTTGTGCACCCGGGTGGGCGCCAGCGTGATGTTGTCCAGCACGGTCATGTGCGGGAACAGGTTGTAGCTCTGAAAGACGAGACCGATCTTCCGCCGTACGAGATCAGGATTCACCTTCGGATCGGTGATCTCCTCGCCGTCCAGGACGATCGTGCCGTCGTCGATCTCGGTGAGCAGGTTCACGCAGCGCAGCAGCGTCGACTTGCCCGACCCGGAGGCGCCGATCAGCGCGACCACCTCGTGCTCGGCGACTTCCAGGTCGAGGCCGTCCAGCACGACGTGGTCACTGAACGTCTTACGCACGTCGGTACAGGAGAGCAGCATCAGGTTCCCGCGTTCTGGGCTCGGGCGGCTCGCAGCGTCACCCGGTCGGTGATCACGATCAGGGGCAGGGCCAGCAGGATGAAGAGCACGGCCGCGACCACGTACGGCGTGAAGTTGGCGCTGCCGGCCTGGCCGATCTGCGCCGACCGGATCGCGTCGATCGGCCCGGCCAGCGAGATCAGGCCGACGTCCTTCTGCATCGACACGACGTCGTTGAGCAGGGGCGGGGCGACGCGGCGGACCGCCTGGGGCAGCACCACGTGCCGCATCGCCTGGCGGTAGCTCAGACCTAGCGAGCGGGCCGCCGCGACCTGGCTCGGATGCACCGACTCGATGCCGGCCCGGAACACCTCGGCCAGGTACGACCCGTACGTGATCACGATCGCCGCCCCGCCGAGCACCAGCACGTCGGGGGTGCCCTGGAGCCGCAGCCCGGGCAGCCCGAACGCGAACAGGTAGATCGTGATGATCAACGGCAGACCGCGGAACGTGTACGTGTATCCGGTCGCGATCGCCCGTACCGGGAAGAAGACCGGGCCCCGCAGGGTGCGCAGCACCGCCATCAGCAGCCCGAGCAGCAGCGCGAGCGGGGCGCAGACCAGGAACAGCTGGATGTTGAGCCAGAACCCGTCGAGGATGTCCGGCAGGTACTTGGTGGCGACGTCGACGTTGAGGAACGACTGCTTGACCCGGGGCCAGCCGGGCGACCCGGTGATCCCGGCGACGATCAGGACGCCGACGACGATGGTGGAGAGGGCGGCGAGCAGGACGGAGCGGATCGCCTGCCGGCGTCGGAAGG
>KL571294.1:63854-69275 GCA_000715855.1 Actinoplanes liguriensis | reverse complement strand
CTGCCGCTCACTTGGCGCGTAGGTCACTTGAGCTCAGGCGCTCCGGCGTCGGAGAGCCAGGTCTTCTCCTGCACGGCGAGGGTGCCGTCCTGGCGGAGCTGGTCGACCGCGGCGCTGACGCAACCGGTCAGCTTCGAGCCCTTGTCGAGCACGAGGCCGAACTGCTCGGGCACGCCGACCTGCGGCAGCTGGCCGAGGATGACGCCGTCCTTCAGTTCGGCCGCGGTCATGTAGAACGCGGTCGGCAGGTCGACCACGATGCCGTCGACGGTGCCGTTCTCCAGCGCCGCCTTGGCGTCGTCGTTGGTGTTGAACACCGACGGCTTGGCGGTCGGCTTGATGATGTCGGTGACCGCCTGGTAGCTGGTCGTGCCGACCTGGGCGCCGAGCTTCGCGCCGGCCAGGTCGGCCAGCGACTTGGCGTTCGCGATCTTGGAACCCTTGGTGGTGATGACGGTCTGCCGGACCAGGTAGTACGGCGAGGAGAAGTCGACCGCCTGCTTGCGCTCGGCGGTGATGGAGAACTGGTTGATGTCGAAGTCGAACGACTTCGGCCCGGGCGCGATGGCGTTGTTGAACGTCACCGACGTCCAGACCACCTGCTCCTTGGTGTAACCGAGCCGCTGCGCCACCTGGTAGGCGACCGCGGACTCGAAGCCCTGGCCGTTGGCCGGCTTGTTGTCCTTGAACCAGGGCTCGTACGCCGGGTTGTCGGTCCCGATCGTGATCTTGCCGGCGGTGACCGTGCCGGCGAGCGCGCCGGACGGGCAGGCGTCGACCGACGCCGAGGGGGATGCGGACGTGGTGGTGTCGTCCTCGACCGGGGAACAGGCCGTGACGGTGGCGAGCGCCAGCACGGCGCCGCCGATGAGGGTGGGGGTGAAACGGCTGACCATGACGGGGAGCTTAAAAGACGTCCCACGGGCTGGGGCCGTTCGTAGTCGGACCGTAATGAGCTGCAACAATCGTCTCCCGTGAAGACGTTCGAAGAACTGTTCGCCGAGTTGCAGCGCAAGGCGGCGGAACAGACCCCCGGTTCGGGCACGGTCGCCGCGCTCGAACGAGGAGTCCACTTCATCGGGAAGAAGGTCGTCGAGGAGGCGGCCGAGTCCTGGATGGCGGCTGAGCACGAGGGCCCGGAACGGGCCGCCGAGGAGATCTCGCAGCTGTTCTACCAGGCACAAGTCCTGATGATCGCCACTGGTCTCAAGCTCGAGGACGTGTACCGACATCTCTGACGTGCGGCCCCGGTCCGTCCGTTGAGAACGAAGGAGCACGTCAATGCTGCGCATCGCCATTCCGAACAAGGGCACCCTCTCCGCGCCGGCCTCGCAGATGCTGAAGGACGCCGGTTACCGTCAGCGCACCGACCCCAAAGACCTGGTCTGTCGTGACGAAGCCAACAACGTCGAGTTCTTCTACCTCCGGCCGAGAGACATTGCGACGTACGTCGGCTCGGGTGACCTGGATCTCGGTATTACCGGCCGTGACCTGCTGGTCGACTCGGGTGTCCCGGCCACGGAGCTGCTCGACCTGAACTTCGCCGGCGCCACGTTCCGCTGGGCCGCCCCGGCCGGCACGCTGACCTCGGTGGACGAGCTGGGCGGCAAGCGGATCGCCACCGCCTTCCCGGGGCTGGTCGCCGGTTACCTGACCGAGCACGAGTTGAAGGCGGAGGTGGTCCGCCTCGACGGCGCGGTGGAGAACGCCGTGCGGCTCGGGGTCGCCGACCTGATCGCCGACGTCGTGGAGACCGGCGCGACGCTGCGCCAGGCCGGCCTGGTCACGCTCGGCGAGCCGCTGATGCGCTCGTCGGCGATCCTGATCGGCCGTCAGGAGGAGCCGCCGCCCGGTGGCGCCCAGCTGCTGCGGCGCCTCAACGGCGTGCTGGTGGCCCGCAACTTCGTGATGCTGGCCTACGACGTCCGCGCCGATCTGCTGGACCAGGCCACCGCCCTGACCCCGGGCATCGAGTCGCCGACGGTCTCCCCGCTGCACCGGGAGGGCTGGGTCGCCGTGGAGGCGATGGTCCAGCGCAGCCAGGTGCACAAGGTGATGGACGAGCTGTACGAGCTCGGCGCTCGTGCCATCCTGGTGACGGATATCGCGAACTGTAGGTTGTGATGACTGACGTGATTTTTCGTCCGCAGAAGATCCGCTGGGTCGCCGGCTCGCTGGCGGCCGGGGTGGTCGTGCTGTTCACCGTGCTCAGCTTCGGGCTGCACGGCCAGGCCGGCTTCGAGAATGCCGGCCAGGTCGGCTCGGGCAGCTTCCAGCGGGGTGACCAGGCCGCGATGATCGGCCTGGGCGTCCTGATCGGGCTCGGGATCCTGGCGTTCTGCCGTCCCCGGGTGGCCGCCGACGACGAGGGTGTGCACGTCCGCAACGTGATCGGCGGTTACGACCTGCCGTGGAACGTGGTGCGCGCGGTGCGGTTCGACCGCAACTCGCCCTGGGCGCAGCTGGAGCTGCTCGACGACGAGCAGGTGTCGATCCACGCCTTGCAGGCGGTCGACAAGGACTACGCGGTGGACGGCGTCCGTACCCTCCGGGCCTTGCATTCGGCCTCGCAAGAGGCCTGACACCAGGCTGGGCATCAGGGGTGATGCAGGCTCCGCATCAGGGGTGATGCGGAGCCTGGTAGGCTTGCAGGCAGTCGACCACGTCCAGCCTCACAGCTGGACGCGAAAGAGGAGCCCGCTGGTTCCCACCCGAGTCACCACGGTGACTGGGTCCGGTCATCCGGGCAGGGAATATTTCCTGCCCGGGGCGCGTCCTCCCCATGGACGCCGATGACCGGTCGAGCGGGCCTTGGCATGCGCTGGAAAGCGCGGCCAGGGCCTTCTGCTTTCCCGGCCGTTCCCGCCGTCTGCGGGGAACGGTGAACGGGGCCGACCGACATTGGCAGATATAGGTACGTTCTGAGGAGGCCCCATCAGCGTCGAACCACGCGTGAACGAACAGATCCGGGCGCGAGAGGTCCGTCTGGTCGGCCCGGAGGGTGAGCAGGTCGGCATCGTGCCGGTCGAGCGCGCGCTCCAGCTGGCCGCGGATGTCGATCTGGACCTGGTCGAGGTTGCTCCGATGGCCCGGCCGCCGGTGTGCAAGCTCATGGACTTCGGAAAGTTCAAGTACGAGAGCGCACTGAAGGCCCGCGAAGCGCGGCGCAACCAGCAGCAGACCGTCATCAAGGAAATGAAGCTCCGGCCGAAGATCGACCCGCACGACTACGAGACCAAAAAGGGTCACGTGGTGCGGTTCCTCAAGGCGGGCGACAAGGTCAAGGTGACGATCATGTTCCGCGGTCGTGAGCAGAGCCGCCCCGAGCTGGGGTTCCGCCTGCTGCGACGGCTGAGCGAGGAGATCTCCGAGCTCGGTTTCGTGGAGGCCAGTCCGAAGCAGGACGGCCGAAACATGATTATGGTGCTGGCACCGCACCGGGCCACCAAGGCCGCCGCGGTTGCCGCGGTCGCCGCGGGCGCCAAGCCGGCCCGGGAGCCGCGTGAAGGTGACGGCACCGAGGTTGAGTCGGCCGAGCCGGCCGACACCCCAGCAGCAGTAGAGTAGTCAGCTTTTCCCCGCGTCCCCCGGTCGTGGGGAAAGATCAGAAAGAGGCGTTCTAAGTGCCGAAGATGAAGAGCCACACCGGCATGGGTAAGCGGGTGAAGGTCACCGGCAAGGGCAAGATCGTGCGTGAGCTGACCGGCAAGCGCCACCTGCTCGAGCACAAGTCCTCCCACGTTACCCGCCGGATGACCGGCACTGTCGCGGTGGCCAAGGTTGACGTCCCGCGAGTGAAGAAGCTTCTGGGCCGCTGACGCGCGCCAGACACGTTCCCCTGTAAGGAGTACTTGAAATGGCACGCGTCAAGCGGGCGGTAAACGCCCAGAAGAAGCGCCGCACCCTGCTCGAGACCGCGAGCGGCTACCGCGGTCAGCGCTCCCGGCTGTACCGCAAGGCCAAGGAGCAGGTGCTGCACTCGATGCAGTACTCGTACCGCGACCGCCGTGACCGCAAGGGCGACTTCCGCCAGCTGTGGATCACGCGCATCAACGCCGCGGCCCGGGCCAACGGCATGACCTACAACCGCCTCATCCAGGGTCTGAAGCTGGCCGAGGTCGAGGTCGACCGCAAGATCCTGGCCGACCTGGCGGTCAACGACGCCGCCGCGTTCGCCGGCATCGTCGAGGTCGCTCGCGCGGCTGTCGCGGCCGAGGGCACCGGCGGCGCGGCCGCTCAGGCTGCCTGAGTTCTCTTCACGAGACGCCCCCCGAGCGATCGGGGGGCGTCTTGCTTTACAGGTCGGGAGACATGTTCACACCGCGTACCCCCAGAATCGTCGCGGCCCGGCGCCTGCAGCGCCGCCGGGATCGGGACCAGGCCGGCCGCTTCCTCGCCGAGGGACCGCAGGCCGTCCGTGAGGCGCTCGCCGCCGGTGTCGTGCTGGAGCTGTTCGGCACCCCGGCCGGCCTGGAACGGCACGCCGAGCTGACCGCCCAGGCGCCGGAGGTCTCCCCGGTCACCGACGACGCCCTGGAGGCGCTCGCCGAGACGGTCAGCCCGCAGGGCCTGGTCGCGCTCTGCGAGCAGGTGGACGTGCCGATCGCCGCGGCGCTCGCCAAACAGCCGAAGCTGGTCGCGGTCGTCGCCGAGATCCGGGACCCGGGCAACGCCGGGACGATCCTGCGCACCGCCGACGCGGCCGGCGCCGGGGCGGTGATCTTCGCGGGGGACGCCGTCGATCCGTACAACGGAAAATGTGTTCGTGCCTCGGCGGGCTCGCTGTTCCACGTCGACGTGGTCCGTGCCCCGCTTGATGTGCTGGACCTGCTGCAGAACTCGGGCCTGCAGGTGCTCGCGACCAGTGGCACCGGGTCGGACGACGTGGACTCGCTGCTCGACGGTGGGTTGCTGACGGCGCCGACCGCGTGGTTGTTCGGCTCCGAGGCACACGGTCTCCCCGACGACCTCTTGAAGAACGCGGATCGGCGCGTACGGGTTCCGATCTACGGTGGAGCCGAAAGCCTGAACCTGGCCGCGGCGGCCGCGGTCTGCCTGTATGCGAGTGCTCGCGCCCAACGCTGAGGGGTAGACTGGCCGCCATGTCAGGTCTGAGGGAGCTGTTTATCCGGCCCGCTGGTCGCGGGCGCCGGATCTGACACATCTGCGCGACCCCTCCTGACCGGCGGGCTGCGGCTCAGCCGTGCCTCCGTACACTGCCCGATGGCAATCCGGTGTGAGGGAGTTCGCCCAGCCATGTCTTACCGCAACGATCCATATGATCCGAAGCAGGCCGTTCTGCTGGCCCCCGAGTCGCTCGAAGAGGCGATCAAGGCCGCTGACGCCGCTTTCAGTGACGCGAAGACGCTCGACGATCTTCGGGCCCTGAAGCCCGTCCACCTCGGCGACCGTTCGTCCGTG
>KL571294.1:61507-63597 GCA_000715855.1 Actinoplanes liguriensis | reverse complement strand
GATCCAGGCGGCCTACGAGAGCCGTGAGGCGGAGCTGGAGGCGGATCGCGCCGCACGGATCCTGGTCGAGGAGCGGGTCGACGTCACCCTGCCGTGGGGTCGTCGCCCGCGCGGCGCCCGCCATCCGCTGACGACCCTCATGGAGCACATGGGCGACGTCTTCATCGGGATGGGATACGACATCGTCGACGGTCCCCAGCTGGAGCTGGAGTGGGCCAACTTCGACGCGCTCAACATCGGGCCGGACAATCCGGTCCGCGGCGCCTCCGACACGTTCTTCGTGGACCTGCCCGGCCTGGTCATGCGCACGCACACCTCGCCCGGCCAGGTGCGCACGATGCTCACCCGTACGCCCCCGATCCGTGTCGTCAGCCCCGGCCGGGCCTACCGGACGGACGAGCTGGACGCCACCCACACCCCGGTCTTCCACCAGATCGAGGGCCTGGTCATCGACGAGGGCATCACGATGGCCCACCTGCGGGGCACCCTGGACCATTTCGCCAGGGCGATGTTCGGTCCGGACGCGCGGACCCGCTGGCGGCCGCACTACTTCCCGTTCACCGAGCCGTCGGGCGAGTTCGACGTCTGGTTCGCGCAGCACCGCGACGGCCCGCGCTGGGTCGAGTGGGGCGGCTGCGGCATGGTCAACCCGCGGGTGCTGGTCGCCTGCGGGATCGACCCGGACAAGTACTCCGGGTTCGCCTTCGGCATGGGTGTCGAGCGGACCCTGATGTTCCGCAACGGTGTCAGCGACATGCACGACATGGTCGAGGGCGACGTGCGGTTCACCACGAACTTCGGAATGGAGTCCTGAAGCGATGAAGACGTCACTGTCGTGGCTGCGTGAGTACGTCGCGCTGCCCGCGGACCTCACCGCCGAACGGCTCGACCTGGCGCTGAACAGCCTCGGCATGGAGGTCGAGTCGATCGTCGACCAGGCCGCCACGATTCAGGGCGACCTGGTCGTCGGCCGGGTGCTGACCATCGAGGAGCTGACCGGTTTCAAGAAGCCGATCCGGTTCTGCACCGTCGACGTCGGCCGGGAGGCGCCCCAGGAGATCGTCTGCGGCGCCCGCAACTTCGCCGAGGGCGACCTCGTCGTGGTCATCCTGCCCGGCGGTGAGCTGCCGGGCGGGTTCAAGATCGGCGCCCGCAAGACGTACGGCCGCAACTCCAACGGCATGATCTGCTCGGCCCGTGAGCTGGGCATCTCTGACGAGCACGACGGCATCATCGTGCTGGCCGACGGCACGCCGGGCGTCGACGCGCGCCCGGTGGTCGGGTTGAACGACGTGCTGGTCGAGGTGGAGATCACCCCGGACCGCGGATATGAGATGAGCGTTCGCGGTATCGCACGCGAACTGGCAACTCATTTCAACGTGTCCTACAAAGACCCGGCTTCCATCGACATCTCCGATAAAACCGACAATTCGCTCTACGACCTGGTCGTCGACGACACCGTCGGCTGTGACCGGTTCTCGGCACGGATCGTGCGCGGCATCGACCCCGGGGCGAAGTCCCCGGAGTGGATGCAGCGCCGCCTGATCCAGGCCGGCATCCGCGCGATCTCCCTGCCCGTCGACATCACGAACTACCTGATGCTCGAGCTCGGTCAGCCGATGCACGTCTTCGACCTGCAGCGTCTGCGCGGCGGCCTGGTCGTGCGCCGCGCCCACCCGGGGGAGAAGCTGACCACGCTGGACGGCGTCGCCCGCGTGCTCGACGCCGAGGACATGGTCATCTGCGACGAGACCGGGCCGATCTCGCTGGCCGCGGTCATGGGCGGCGAGACCAGCGAGTGGCAGCAGGGCACGGTCGACGTGCTCCTCGAAGCCGCCCACTGGGACCCGGTGATGGTCGGGCGCACCGCCCGCCGGCACAAGCTGTTCAGCGAGGCCGCGAAGCGCTGGGAGCGTGGCGTCGACCCGCAGCTGACCCTGGTGGCGCTGGACCGCGCGGTCGCCATCCTGACCGAGCACGCCGGCGGCGCCGCCGACGAGCGGGTTCTCGACATCGATCACGTCGCCCCGCCCGCCGCGATCCACCTGCCGGCCGACCTGCCGTCCCGGGTCATCGGCCTGCCGTACACG
>KL571294.1:59998-61276 GCA_000715855.1 Actinoplanes liguriensis | reverse complement strand
GCCGGCACCGATGTCGTCCCGCCGAGCTGGCGGCCCGACCTGCTCACCCCGATCGACCTGGTCGAGGAGGTGGCCCGGCTCGGCGGCTACAACGACATCCCGAGCGTGCTGCCGCCCAGCGGCGCCAGCAACGGCCTCACCCCGGGTCAGCGCCGGCGCCGTTCGGTCGGCCGTGCGCTGGCCGAGAACGGCTACGTCGAGGTGCTGTCCTACCCGTTCGTCACGCCCGGCGCCGCGGACCAGCTCGGCCTGCCCGCCGACGACCCGCGGCGCAGCGCGGTGCGGCTCACCAACCCGCTCTCCGAGGAGGAGCCGCTGCTGCGCACGAGCCTGATCGGCCCGCTGCTCGGCACGCTCAAGCGCAACCTCGGCCGCGGCCACCGCGACGTCGCCCTGTTCGAGACCGGCACGGTGTTCCTGCCGCACCTGAGCGAAACCGCCCCGCCCGTGCTGGGCGTCGACCGGCGACCCACCGAAGAGGAGTGGGCGCTGGCCAACGTGATCGTCCCGGCGCAGCCGTGGCACCTCGCCGCGGTCCTGTCCGGTGACGTCGAACCGGCCGGCTGGTGGGGCCCGGGCCGCACCGCGACCTGGGCGGACGCCGTCGAGGCCGCACGCATCGCGCTCAGCGCCGCGGGCGTCCCCGGCGGTCGTGTCACGGTCCGCGCGGCGGAGCTCGCCCCGTGGCACCCGGGCCGCTGCGCCGCGATCCTCGTCGACGGCGCGGTGGTCGGCCACGCCGGCGAACTGCACCCGGCCGTGCTCTCCACGCTGGAGCTCCCGAAGCGCACCAGCGCCATGGAGCTCGACCTGGACGCCCTTCCGGACGCCCCGGTCGTCGACGCCGTCCACATCTCCACGTTCCCGCCGGCCCTGATCGACGTGGCCCTGATCCTCGACGCGGCGGTCCCCGCCGAAGAGGTCCGCGGGGCGCTCGCCGAGGGCGCCGGCCCGCTGCTGGAGTCGGTCGCGCTCTTCGACGTCTACGAGTCCGCGCAGGTCGGCGAGGGGAAGCGGTCGCTGGCGTACAAGCTGACCTTCCGCGCCCCGGACCGCACGCTCACGTCGGAGGAGACCATCGCCGCCCGCGACGCCGCGGTTGCGCTCACGGCCTCCCGCTTCGGGGCCACGCTGCGCGGCGCCTGATCCGCTCGGTGCAAGGTTGGCCCGCGGCTCCATGCCGCGGGCTTTTCCTTTCCCGTACGTCGTGAGCCCCGCCCCCGGTCCACGTGTCCGCAGTGCCCGCTTCGGTCCGGCCGGCAGCGCGCCTCCCGCCCG
>KL571294.1:58450-59754 GCA_000715855.1 Actinoplanes liguriensis | reverse complement strand
GCCCGCCGCTGTGCCGCGATCTGGCGCACCGCAACAGGCCGAGCATCGGGCTGACGGCGGTGACGGTCATGGCGCTGAGCTGTTCGAAGCCGGTGCTGTGGCGGCGGTCGTGTCGAGGCGGGTCAGCGAACGGTCGGCGACGATCAGGATCAGGAGGAGGGTGGCGACCACGATCAGGAACACGCCGACCTCATGCAGCCCGGCGGTGTCCGCGCCGTCGCGGAAGAACGCGCCGTACGCGGCCGACGCGACCATCGCCCCGAGGTAGCTGAACGTGCGCAGCAGACCGGCCGACGCCCCCATCCGTGCCGGGTCGGCCTGGTAGTAGACGGCGTTCTGGTTCGCCAGGCTGTGCAGTCCTTGCGGGAGTCCGCAGATCAGCGAGATCACGACGGTGATCCAGATCGGGCTGTGACCGTTCAGGATCAGCATCAGGGAGGCGGCGGCGATCTGTGCCACTGCGCCGACCAGCAGCTTCGCGCGGAACCCGGCGCGCCGCCCGGTGGCCGTGGACACCCCGATCGCGACCAGCGACATCGGCAGCAGGACAGGAAAAGCATCAACGCCGTGAGCGTGCCCGCGAACAACCCGATGCCCGGAAGGTCGAACGACGCCGTGGACGGTGTGGGCCGGTTGCGCGGCAGGCAGATGAAGCCGAGCACGAACGTGGCCAGCGCGATCGGAATGTTGATCGCGAACACGGTCCGCCACCCGCCGGCCCCGATCAGCAGTCCGCCGAGTGTCGGCCCGATCACCACGATGGTCTGCGCGGAGACCGACAGCAGCGTCAGCACCGACCCGGGACTGTCGATGCCGGTGCGCCGGGCTTCGCTGCGGATCAGATACATGGCGGCGGGGTATCCGGCGCACGTGCCGAGCCCGAGCAGGACCCGCGCGAGGATCAGCACACCGAGGCTCGGGGCGAGCGCACCGAGCAGCCCGGCCACCCCGACCATCGCGGACCCGAGCAGGTGCAGGCGGCGGGCCCCGTACCGGTCGACGAGCTTGCCGACCACGGGCTGACCGGTCGCGGTCGCCAGATACAGCCCGGAGACCAGCCAGGCTGTCTCCGCGGGCGGCGCGCCGAACGCGATGCCGATCGGGATCAGCGCCACCGCCAGCATCGACGAGTTGACCGGGTTCAGGATCGAGCCCAGCACCATCGGGGTGATCAGCCGCCGGTCGAACCCGGCGACCGCGCTGGTCACAGCTCCGCCAGGCGGTCCATCAGGGCCGTCGCTTCCAGCAGGGTCTGCCGCTCGGCTTCGGTGAAGTGGTCGGTCAGCGACCGCGCCAGCCACTCC
>KL571294.1:53165-58162 GCA_000715855.1 Actinoplanes liguriensis | reverse complement strand
TCGGACCGGTAGTTCACGGCCACCGGCCACCCGTCCGCTCCCGGCCGCCGGGCGATGTGCGCCCCCAGCCCTCGCGATGCTCCCGTTATCAAGGCTGCGCCGGGCGTGGTCATCCTGACACCCTAGGGCCGTGATCACTTTCGCGGTCGACGCCGTGACCCCCGCTGCCGAACCGCTCCCCACCATCCCGATCCGCCTGCTTCGCGAGGATGCGCTCTGGTCGGCCGGCGACCCGGATCTGCCGGTCCTGAAGCCGAACGGCGTCCATCCCCTGCTCGGCGCCGTCACCTGGGCGTTCGCGGATCATCGGCCGCTTGTCCTCTCCCCGGACGTGATCTGGCTGACGGTGTTGCAGGGCGTCGCCCGGCACATCCGCGTGCACGCCGAGGAGCTCCGTGACCGTCTCGTCAGCCGCCAGGGCCGTGACCTGCTGACCGTCCGGGTCCCTGGTGCGCCGGTCTGGCCGGAGGTGGTGGCCAAGTTCGAGAAGATGCTCCCCAGCACGTTCAGCGACGTCTTCGAGATCGACTTCTCGACGAGCTCAGCCGTCGAACGGATGGCCGGCCGGGTGGTGCTGATGGACGCCTGGTCGCCGTACTACGCGTTCCGCGTGCAGACCCTCTGCGGCATCCCGTCGATCACACTGACCGGCACGGTCGACGACTGGTGCGTGATCCGGGAGCGGGTGGACCGGCTGGCGGCGATGGACCTGGGCCTGGAGAAGTGGTGCCGTTCGCTGGCCCCGATCGCCGACCACTTCGTGCGGGCCGCGCAGGGCGACGCCGACCCGGCCTTCTGGCAGCGGATCCTCAAGCTGCGCATTGCCTCCGGCGGCGACACGGCGGCCGGCTGGATCACCCGCCTCTACGTGTATAAGAGACAGCCTCTACCCCTACCTGGGCGAGGACGACCACCCCAACCTTCTGCTTGATCGGCCGATCGACGACCTCAGCGAGCCCGGGATCCTGACCGGCGAGGCCCCGGCCGTCCTGTCGCGCGTGAGGGTCGTCTACGAGAATCTGATCACGCAACAGCAGACGCTGCTGGCCCTGAACGCCGGAGTGGTCGCGGTGACCCAGGACAGCGACGGCGCGTTGCGGCCGATCGTGGACTGCCACCTCACCCCCAGCGGCCCCGAACTGGGCGACGTGCTGGACCGGGTCGCGCGCGAGGGCCGGATGGGCGGCCCGGCGGAGCACCTGCCGTGGATCGACTCCGCGGACCTGAACGCGCTGTACGGGCGCTTCGCCTCGGGCACCCTGTTCGACGGCGCCTGGCAGCTGCGGGGTTTCCTCGACCTGGCGGTGCTCGGAGGCGACTTCAACGGCGACTGGTGGGCCTCGCCGATCTTCGACCTGGCTGACGGTCGTTCCGTCTCCGTGGTCGGCGAGCTCGGCGGCGAGCGCCGCTACTGGTTCGTCGCGGGTTGGCAGGGCAAGCAGATGGCGGATGACCCCGCCGAGGTCCGGGTCTATGCGACCTCGTTGGCCGTCCTGTTGGAGGGCGCCCTGGACAACGGCGGGGACATCACTCAGCTGGACAGTGGCTCGCTGGCTGACTACTTGGAGATGTAGAGGCGCTGCCCGGCGGCCCGGAACCCGACCCGCTCGTAGACCCGCCACGAGTCCTCGCCGGACGCCTCCAGCCAGGCCACGTCGTTACCGGTGGCGAAGAGGCGTTCGGCGATGGCCGCGGTGATCGCCCCGCCCAGCCCGTTGCGGCGGAACTCGGGCCGGACGGCGATCCCGCCGACCTCGCTGAGCCCGCCGTTCGGGCCGACCGCGCTGCCACCACCGGCGTACTGCCCGTCGGTGGTGCGGGCGAGCATCTGCACCGCGCCCTTGGCGGTGTTGCGGCGGTACCGTTCGATGTCGGCCGGATCGGCGTTGAAACCGCCGCCGAACGCCTCGTTCTGCGCCGAGATCATCCCGGCGTACTCGTCGTCGGTGACCGGCTCGGACAGCTCGAAGCCGTCCGGGGCCGGCGGGACGGCGAGGGTGCCCGGCGTGCAGATCAGGTACTCGTTGCGGGACTCGACCGTGAAGCCCGCCTCCAGCAGCAGTTTCTCCAGCTCGGGGGCGCAGCTGACGACGTACTCCAAGCGGGGTTTCAAAGATCCGAAAGCCTGGACCAGCCCGCGGACGTCGCCCGCGGTGATCTCGATGCCGGGAACCGGCGTCGCGTAGTTGATGTGGGGACTGTCGGTGCTCAAGTCCAGCCCGAGCACGAACGGCCCGGCTTCGACCGCGTTCGGCCGGTTACGCAGGTTGGCGACGACAGCGCGCTGAACGCGCAGATCCATGATGGGAGAACCCTTCCGAGGGCTTGAAAACGAAAAAGGGAAGCACGAGGAACCCACTGGCGGGCGGCGGGGCAATCATTGGCTTCACTCTTTCGAGCACTCGGGGATCACGCGCTCGATGCGCGGATCGCGACGCGAATCTATCAGGCCGACGGCTTCGGCGCTGCCGCGGGACTGCGGTGCCCGGAGGCGTCCACCGCCCGTACGCCGAATTGCACGTTGTCCCTGGCCCTGTCGACGGTGGCCGTCGCGACCTTGCCGACGGTCACCACGTGGGTCCAGTCGGGCGCGGTCGTCTCCCGCCAGACCACCTCGTATCCGGCCAGGTCGGGCTCGGTGCCGAGGGTCCAGCGCAGCGTGGTCTCGTTGGTGAGCAGCGTGGTGTCGATGACCACGTCCTTGGGCGTGCCGGGCGCGTTCGCGAGGGTCCACAGCGTGGCCGCGTTCACCCGCGCAACCCGGGCGATGTAGCCGAAGTCGCAGAACTCGACGAGGTCGCCGTACTGCACGCCGTCGACGACCTTCACGTCCTGGTGCTCGTGGGCGAAGTTCTCCCGCGGCTCGGTGAAGCGGGCCGCCGGATAGCCCCGGAGCAGGAACGACACGTGGTCGCTGCCGCGCAGGTAGCGGTCGCGGCGCCAGACGACGCGCACGTCCATCCCGGTCTGTGGGTTGGCCGCGACCTCGCTCACGAAGCGGCCGAGCTGCCGGGACGCCCCGTCGTTCTCCCCGCCGACGCTGCGCCGGGTGCTCGCCTCGGTGGCGGTCTCCGCGGTCGGCACGCCTTCGACGAAGAGCCGGACGGTACGCGGCTCGGGGCGGCTGCCGTCGTGCGCGTCACCTGTCCCGACGATGTCGTTGCTGAACATGCCCTGGATGTCCGCGCCGGCGTCCTTGTAGACCTGGGCCAGGTGATCGGAGCCGTAGAGCCCCTGCTCCTCGCCGGCCACCGCGGCGAACACCAGGGTCGCCTCCGGCTCACGTCCGGCCAGGACACGGGCGAGCTCGAGGATCACGGCGACCCCGGACGCGTCGTCGTCGGCGCCCGGGGCGTCGCTGGTGAAGTCGAGGACGTCGGTGGCGCGCGAGTCGTAGTGGCCGGTGACCACGTAGATCCGCTCCGGGGTGACGCTGCCGCGCAGGGTCGCGATCACGTTGGTGATCACGGTGGGCGTGGGCACGCGCGGGGAGACCGGCTGGACGAACGACTGCAGCTCGACCGTCATCCGGCCTTGCGAGGCTTCGGCGTACGTCCGTAATTGTTCATGGATCCAGTCGCGCGCCGCCCCGATGCCGCGCGCCGGGTCGTCCTGCGCGGAGAGCGTGTGGCGGGTCCCGAAGGCGGCCAGGCGGCGGACCGTCGCCTCGATCCTGCGGGGATCGATCTCGCGGAGGACGGCGCGCAGCCCGGCATCCGGCAGGCGCCGGCACGGGCCGGCCGCCTGCGCGGCCCGCGCCGGCGCGACCAAGGGTGCCGCGACCGCGGCGGACAGGAGCACACGCCGTCTGGTCATGCCCGATACTCTCGTCCACTCTGGACGAGATGTCCATGCTCGTCAATGTCAGATGGTGTCGTGCAGGTAGCGCTGCACGGTCGGGCCGAGCCAGGCGATCGCCGCCTCGCGGTCGAGGTCGACGACCGGCGGCAGGCGCAGCACGAAGCGGCACAGCGCGAAGCCGAGGATCTGGGTGGCGATGAGCCCGGCCCGGGTCGCGGCGGACGCCGGGTCGGGCGCGACGCGGGCGGCGATCGGCCCCACCTGGGCGGCGAAGATCTCCCGCATGCGCTCGGCGGCGGCCTCGTGGGTGACGCCCGACCGCAGGAGCGCGAGCAGTTTCTCGTCGCCGGCCCAGCGGTCCAGGAAGTGCGCCACCAGGGCGGCGCCATAACCCTCCAGGGGTACGCCGTCGAGGTCCGGCAGGCGCAGGTCGAACTCCGCGACGGCTGTGAACAGCTTCTCCTTGCTGCCGTAGTAGCGCATGACGAGGGACGGGTCGATGCGGGCGTCGGCGGCGATGGCCCGGATGGTGGCCCGCTCGAAGCCGTCGGCGGCGAACCGCTCCCGGGCCGCGGTCAGGATCGCGGCGCGGGTGGCGTCGGAGCGGCGTGGCGCTGTCATGGTGCCAATCTATGCCAACAAGCGTTGACACTCGCGCCGGGATGCCTCTACCGTTGTAAACAAGCGTTGGCCAACAACTGTTGACAGGAGAGGTCATGCATACCACCGTGGCGATCGTCGGAGCCGGCCCGACCGGCCTGCTGCTGGCCGGGGACCTGGCCCGAGCCGGAGTCGAGGTGACCGTTTTCGAGCGCCGGTCCGACACGTCCAACCTGACCCGGGCGTTCGGCGTGCACGCCCGCACGCTGGAGGTCCTCGACGCTCGCGGGCTCGCCGACGAGCTGATTGCGACCGGCGCCAAGGTCTCCCGGCTCCGGCTGTTCGACAGGATCCGGGTCGACCTGACCGAGCTGCCGAGCCGCTTCCCGTTCCTGCTGATCACGCCGCAGTTCAACGTCGAGCGCCTGCTGGAGGAGCGCGCGCTGAAGGCCGGCGCACGGATCGTCCGCGGCGCCGAGCTCACCGGCGTGACCGGTGACCGGCTCGTCCTCGCCGGCAGGACCGTCACCGCGGACTGGATCGTCGGGGCGGACGGCGTGCACAGCGCGGTCCGTCAGGCGGCCGGCCTGCCGTTC
>KL571294.1:52581-53013 GCA_000715855.1 Actinoplanes liguriensis | reverse complement strand
CCGTTCCCCGGCCGGTCCGTGCTCACCTCGATCATGCTCGCCGACGTGCGGCTGGCCACCCCGCCCGACGACGTGCTCGCGGTCAACGCGGTCGGCGACGCGTTCGCGTTCGTCGCCCCGTTCGGCGACGGCTGGCACCGGATCTTCGCGTGGGACCGCCGTCACCAGGTCGGCGACAGCGAGCCGGTCACCCTCGACGAGATCCGCGCGGTGACGCGGCGCGCGCTCGGGACCGACTTCGGCATCACGGAGAGTCGCTGGATGTCGCGCTTCCACAGCGACGAGCGCCAGGCCCCGTCCTACCGCGCGGGCCGCATCCTGCTCGCCGGCGACGCCGCGCACGTCCACTCACCGGCCGGCGGCCAGGGCATGAACACCGGCCTGCAGGACGCGGCGAACCTCTCGTGGAAGCTCGCCGCGACCGTCCAGGGC
>KL571294.1:48323-52354 GCA_000715855.1 Actinoplanes liguriensis | reverse complement strand
CTCCCTCGCGCCATCAGAGATGTGTATAAGAGACAGACTCCTACCAGGGCGAACGTCACCCGGTCGGCAAGCTCGTGCTGCGCAGCAGCGGCGCTCTGATCCGGCTCGCGATGATCCGCTCGGCGGGCGGCCGGCTCGCCCGGAACACGGCCGGGTCCGCGCTCATGTCGCTGCCGCCGGTGATGCACCGGGCCGCCGGCATCCTCTCCGGCGTCGGCATCGACTACCCGGACGCGCCCCGGGCCGCGGATGTCACCCTGGGCGACGGCACCCGTCTCTACGAGGCGCTCCGCTCCGGGCGGCACGTGCTGATCGCCGAAAATCAAACCCTTCCCGCGTACGAGGGTCGCCTGCGCATCACCCCGCCGAAAACCCGCCCGGCTCACGACGGCCGGTCGCGCATCGCCGCACCGGGAACTTCCTCAGGGCAGGCCGCGCTGATCCGCCCCGACGGTTACGTGGCCTGGCAGGGCCCCGCCGCGGACACCCCGGCCGCCGCCCGGAGGTTCCTCGGCCCCGCCTCCTGACCGATGTCCGTTCCGGATCACTCGCCCGGCGCGTGCCAGCTGGCGCCGGACAGATCCCACCCTTCCCTGGGGGATGCCCCCGACGACCATTCTCGTCCCGAACGCCAAGATCATGCCGGCGCCCTGTGGACAACCGCGCGCTGTGGACAACCGGCGAGGAACGTCAGCCGCGTGCTACGGCGGTCTCGACGCCCGTCTCGTGCGGGCCGAGAAACACCGGGTCACGGCGGGTGGCCGCGTCCCAGGCGGCCTTGACCGCGGCCGCCCACTCACGGGTCTGACCGCGCGCCCACAACGGCTTGTAGAGGCGGGCGGTGTCGTCGCCCACGCCGGTGGTCTCGATGCCCAGGGTCCGGCAGAGGGCCACGGCCCGCGGGACGTGGAAGGACTGGGTGACGACGATCGCCTGGCGTACCCCGAAGATCTGGCCGGCCCGGGCGCACGAGTCGTAGGTGTCGAACCCGGCGTGGTCCATCACGATCCGGTCCGCGGGAACCCCGCGGGCGACCAGGTAGACCAGCATCGCGCCGGGCTCGTCGTAGGACCACTCGGCGTGGTCGCCGGAGACCAGGATCGCCTTGACCTTGCCGGACAGGTAGAGCTCCCGGGCGATGTCGAGCCGCGCGGCCAGGAACGCGGACGGCTCGCCGTCCGGGTTGACCTGCGCGCCGAGGACCAGGGCGACAGGCGCCGCGGGCACGTCCGCGGCCGAGTAGACGTGACTGGAGGATTCCGTCCGGACCCAGAGGTTGCTGGCCGCCAGGATGATCATGGCGAGGGCGGCGCCGACACCGCCGGCGACGATCAGACGGCGGAGCAGGCGGGAGCGGAGGAACCGGGCGAGGGAGACCTTTGGCACGCGCCCACCATGGCAGGCCGCGGAAGAGCCGCACCTCCCGGATCCGTGCCGACCCGGGCAGTGGACCATGGGCGCGTGGTGGAACAGGATCTCTTCGTACGGTGGGCCGCCGCGTCCGAGGGCGCCCAGCTCTGGCGTCGTCCGGACGCGACGGTCGTGGCCTGCGCGAACCTGGCGCACTGGGACCGCCTGGTGATGAGCGGCGACCCGGACGCCCTGGCCGCCCTGCTTCGCGAGGTGATGCCCCGGGTGGGTACGACCTTCCGCCCGTTCGGCCCGGAGCAGCTGGTCGCCGGCGTCGTCGCGCGGATGCCAAGCTGCTCGACGAGGCGTTCCCGGACTCGTACGCCCGCCCGGGTGAGGCGGGCGTCGCGAGATGGGCCGGCCTGCGGGACGCCGACGACCGCCTGCTCGCGGTGGCCGCCGACGCCTGGTCGACCGCCGAGACCGGGTTCCTGGCCGGGGTGACGACCCGGCCGGACGCGCGGGGGCGGGGACTGGCCGCGGCCCTGTGCGCGTGGGCGGCCGACGAGCTGCTGGCGGGACGGGAACGGGTGGCTCTGCTCGCGGATTACGCCAATGTCGCGGCCGTGGCGACGTACCACAAATTGGGTTTCGAGACCCGGAGGGTCGCCGCCGCCAAGCAGCTCTGACGCGGCGGCCGGTCCGGACCGAGGTTGGAGCCAGGGATAGATCGTCCGCGGATAGATCCGGCCTTCACCGGGTTCCCGGTTCGCGCCAGGATTGATCTGTCGAACGAGGGAGGCCGGGAGATGGACCGGGCGTTGCTGGCGGACTTTCTCCGTGCGCGTCGTGAGGCGCTGCAGCCGGAGGATGTCGGGCTGGACCGCGGGCTGCGCCGCCGGACCGGTGGGCTGCGGCGGGAGGAGGTGGCCGCGCTGGCCGGCATGTCGGCCGACTACTACAGCCGGATCGAGCAGCAGCGCGGGCCGGCGCCGTCGGAGTCCATTCTCGTCGGGCTCGCCCGGGCGTTGCGTCTCAACCTGCCCGAACGCGATCACCTGTTCGCGCTCGGCGGGATCACCGCGCCCCGGCGGTCGCTGCGCGACGATCACGTCAGTCCCACGATGCTGCGGATCGTCGGCAGTCTCGGCGACGTGCCGGCGATCGTGTTGTCGCGCTACGGCGAGGCGCTGGTGCAGACCCGGCCGGCGGTGGCGCTGCTCGGGGACTACACCGCGTACGAGGGGCTGAACCGGTACCTGGTCTACCGCTGGTTCACCGGCGAGCCGCGGGTGCGCGGCCTCTATCCGGTCGAGGACCATCCGCGCCGGGGCAGGGTGTTCGCGGCGGAGATCCGGGAGGCGTACACGGCTGATCCCGGCGGCCGGGCCGGTGCGATCGTCGCGGCGTTGCTGGAGATCAGTCCGGAGTTCGCGGAGATCTGGCGGCTGCACGAGGTGGGCGTGACCCACCACCACGACCTCAAGCGTTACCTGCACCCCGAGCTGGGGGAGCTGGAGCTCTACGCCGAGATGCTGACCGATCCGGAACAGGCACAGACGCTGCTGGTCTTCAGCGCCGTGCTCGGTTCCCCGAGCCACGACAAACTCCGGCAGCTGGCCTGACCGTTCGACGGCCCATGTCCGAGGCAGATCATGCCTCCCAAGTGCTTCACATTCGAAGCATCAACACCCGCGGAGGTTCACCATGAAGGCAGTACGTTTCCACGAGTACGGCGACCCCGGCGTCCTGCGCTACGAGGACGCCGCCCTGCCCGTCCCCGCCGCAGGGGAGGTCCGGATCCGGGTGGCGGCAACGACGTTCAACCCGGTCGACGGCAACATTCGCGCCGGGCGGATGCAGGGGCCGATCCCGGTGGTCCTGCCGCACACCCCCGGCATCGACATCGCCGGCACGATCGACGCGCTCGGCGACGGCGTCGACGGGTTCCACGTCGATGACCGGGTCGTCGGCGCTCTGCCGCTGACCAGCACCGGAGCCTCCGCGGAGTACGTCGTGGCCCCGGCCGGCATCCTGGCGCACGCTCCCGCGAGCGTCCCGCTGTCCGACGCCGCCGGGCTTCCGCTGGTCGGGCTCACCGCGTGGCAGGCGCTGTTCGAGCACGCCGGGCTGGTCGCCGGTCAGCGGATCCTGATCAACGGTGCGGGCGGAGTCGTCGGCGGCTACGCGGTTCAACTGGCCAAGAACGCCGGCGCCCACGTCGTCGCCGTCACCGGCACGTCCAGCGGTGAACAGGCCAAGGCGGCCGGCGCCGACGAGGTCCACGGCCCCGGGATCCCGGACCTGGCCGAGCCGGTCGACGCCGTGCTCAACCTCGCCCCCGTGGTCCCCGAGCAGCTGGCCGGGCTGGTGGGCCTGATCCGCGACGGCGGCATCCTGGTCAACACGACGGTCTGGATGCCCGCGCCGTCCGACGACTCCCGGGGCGTACGCGGAGTCAACCTCTTCGTCCGCAGCGACGCCGGCCAGCTCGCCCACCTGGTGGCCCTGGTCGACTCCGGCGCTCTGCACCTCGGCGTTGCCCGCCGTGTCCCGCTCGCCGGCCTCGCCGCCGTGCACGCCGAAGCCACCATCACCCCCATAACGGGCAAAATCCTCATCCTCCCGTCCACAGCCCCCCTCGACTAACCCCGCCAGAACCCCTGTCTCTTATACACATC
>KL571294.1:47579-48124 GCA_000715855.1 Actinoplanes liguriensis | reverse complement strand
GTTTTGGGCCGGGATTGAGCCGTGAGTGCCAGCCGCGCGGGGTGGGGGTCAGCTGATGCGGAACTTGGCGGACTGGAGGGCGGACAGCCGGGAGTTGGGGCCGACCAGGAGCTCGAAGTCGCCGGGCTCCACCACCCGATGGCCGTCCGCCGTCACCAGCGTGCAGTCCGCCGCCGGGATCTCGATCTCCACGGTCACGCTCTCGCCCGGCGGCACGGTCACCTGCCGGTAGCCCTTCAGCTCCCGATGCGCCCAGGTCACGCTCGTGACCAGGTCGCTCACGTAGGCCTGCACGGTCTCCAGCGCCGGCCGCGTCCCGGTGTTCGAGAGCCGCACGGTCGCCCGCACCACCCCGTCGGCCGGCACGTCCGGCTCCCCGATGGCGAGCCCGTCGTAGACGACGGTCGTGTAGCTGAGCCCTTCACCGAACGCGAACAGCGGGTCCTGCGTGAGGTCCGCGTACCGGGTGCCGTGCTGGCCGCGGAGCTGGTTGTAGTAGACCGGCTGCTGCCCGACGTGCCGCGCCGCCGAGATCGGCAGCCGCC
>KL571294.1:44307-47339 GCA_000715855.1 Actinoplanes liguriensis | reverse complement strand
CGAGATCGGCAGCCGCCCGCTCGGCTCGACGAACCCGAGCAGGATCTCGGCGAGTGCCTGCCCACCGCGCATCCCGGGGTTGAACGCCTGGATGATCGCGGCCGCGCCGAGAGCCGACGGGGGAAGGGACAGAGGCTTGGAATTGACCAGTACGACGATCATCGGCGTGCCCGTGGCGGCGACCGCGTCGAGCAGGGCGATCTGCCCGCCGAGCAGTTCCAGCGTGGCCGTCGAGCACCCTTCGCCGGTCAGGTTCACGGTGTCGCCGACGACCACGACCGCGTAGTCGGAGCCGGCTGCCAGGGCCGCGGCCGCCTCGATCCGGGCCGGGTCCACGGGCGCGGACTCGGAGATCCGGGGGCGGGGCTGCCCGTCCGGGAACGTGTCGCCCTCCGGGTCCGGCACCAGGCGCTCGATGTCGGCGCCGCGCTCGTGCACGACCTCCCACCCGGCCGGTACGGTCGCGCGGATGCCGTCCAGCACGGTGGTGGTCAGCTCGCGCGGGTGCCCGTCCGGCATCCAGCCGACCTGCCCGGAGTTGCCGGCCCAGTCGCCGAGCTGCGCGGACACGTCGTCGGCGTTCGGCCCGAGCACCGCGATCCGGCGGGCGCCGGCCGCGGGGTCGAGCGGCAGGGTCCCGTCGTTGCGCAGCAGGACCAGCGAGCGCCGGGCCACTTCGAGGTTCAGCTCGGTGTGGTCGGCACACCCGATGACCTCGCGCTGGCGGTCGGCGTCGGGGGTCCGCGGGTTCTCGAAAAGACCCAATTCAAACTTCAGACGCAGGATTCGCCGTACGGCGGAATCGATGTCCCCCTCGGTCAGGAGGCCGCGCTCGATCGCCTCCTGCGCGCCCTCGAAGAAGCCCGGGGTCGTCATGACCAGGTCGTTGCCGGCCTTGACCGCGAGCGCGGCGGCTTCCGCGTAGTCGGCGCACACCTTCTGTTCCCAGACCATCCGGCCGACGTTGTCCCAGTCGGTCACGAGCGTGCCGGTGAAGCCCCACTCGCCCTTGAGCACGTCGTTGAGCAGCCACTTGTTGGCCGTGATCGGCACACCGTCCATCGACTGGTAGCCGAGCATGAAGACCTGGCAGCCCTCCTTGGCCGCGCGCTCGAACGGCGGCAGGAACCAGGACCGCAACTTCCGGCGGCTGATGTCGGCCTCGGTGGCGTCCCGCCCGCCGACGGTCTCGGAGTACCCCGCGAAGTGCTTGGCGGTGGCCAGGATGCCGGTCGGGTCGGCCAGGCCGTTGCCCTGGTAGCCCCGGATCATGGCCGCGCCCATGTCGCTGATCAGCAGCGGGTCCTCGCCGAACGTCTCGTCGACCCGGCCCCAGCGCAGATCGCGCGTGATGCACAACACAGGGGAGAACGTCTGGTGGATGCCGGTCGCGGAAACCTCGACCGCGGTCGCCCGCGCGACGCGTTCCAGCAGCTCAGGGTCCCAGGAGGCGGCCATGCCGAGCTGGGTCGGGAAGATCGTCGCACCGGGCCAGAACGAGTGGCCGTGGATGCAGTCCTCCGCCGTGAGGAGCGGAATTTTCAGTCGGGTGCGGCCCAGCAGCTCGCTCGCCTCGATGAGTTTCGCCGGCGAGGTGTGCAGGATGGATCCGGCCAGTTTGTCCTGAATGATCTCGGCCAGGTCCTGCCGGGCGTCCAACTGCAGCATCTGCCCCACCTTCTCGGGCAGCGTCATGCGGCTGAGCAGGTCGTCGACACGCTGCTCCACGCCGAGGGCGGGGTCGAGATAGGGGAAGTCGGCGGGCACACGTGCCTCCGGTCGTCATGACCGCGAAGCACGGTCTGCGAAACACGAACGACTCGGAGTCTTCCAGCCCGGAACCGGTTCCGGCACCCCACCCCGGTTCCGGAACTTTTAGAGCAGGTTGACGAGATGTGAAACACCCGGAAACCGCGTGAACGTGAGCGGCGGATCGCCGTCGATCCGGGTAGGGTCCGATGAGGTTCCTGCGGATCGGAGTTTTTCGATAACTCTACGTGACTGTCCGAGGGGGAGCATGAGCGACAGCGACCAGGTGCTGAAAGGCGCCGCCGAGGCGATCGAGCACATCGAGGGCATCTGCTTCAAGACAGGCCCACCTCGATGGATCGGCGCCGAACTGGAATGGACCACTCACCGCGCCGGTGACCCGGCCGCATACCTGCGGCCCGAGGAACTGAGCGCCGCACTCGGCGGGCACGCGCCCGCCAGCCTCGGGAATCCGGAGCCCCAGCCACTGCCCGCCGGTGGCACGGTCACCGTCGAGCCCGGCGGCCAGGTCGAGATCTCCTCCGCGCCGGCGGAGTCCCTGACCGGCCTGCACGCCGCCGTCACCGCCGATCACGCCAGCCTGGCCGCCCTGCTCGGCCGCAGCGGGATCGTGCTGGGGGAGCACGGCATCGACCCGCACCGGGCGCCCCGGCGCATCCTCGACACCCCGCGTTACGCCGCCATGGAACGCGCCTTCGACCAGCACGGCCGGACCATGATGGGCAGCACCGCCGGCCTGCAGGTCTGCCTGGACGCGGGGGAGCCGGGCTCGGTCGCCGCCCGATGGGCGGCGCTGCACGAGTTCGGGCCGCCGCTGGTGGCCCTCTTCGCGAACTCGCGCGGGCACGCCGGCCGCGACACCGGCTGGGCCTCCGCCCGGATGGCCGCGTGGTATGGGATCGATCCCCGCCGCACCGCCCCGGCGTTGAACGGCGGGCACGACCCGGCGAAGGACTGGGCGGGCTATGCGCTGGACGCCCCGCTGCTCTGCGTGCGGCGGGACGGCGACGACTGGGACGCGCCGCCCGGGTTCACCTTCGCCGACTGGATCGCCGGCAGCGGGCCGATCGGGCGGCCGCCCACCATGGCCGACCTGGACTATCACCTCAACACCCTGTTCCCGCCGGTGCGGCCACGGGGCTACCTGGAGGTCCGCTACCTCGACACCCAGCCGGGCGAGGGGTGGTTCGCGCCGGTCGCGGTCGTCGCGACGCTCATGGCGGACGACGCGATCACCGATCAGGCGCGGGAGATCGCCGCCC
>KL571294.1:43731-44104 GCA_000715855.1 Actinoplanes liguriensis | reverse complement strand
GCCCGCCGGTCGATGGCGGGAGGCGGCTCGCGAGGGGCTCGGCGACCCCGTGGTGCGGGCGGCCGCGGCCGGGCTGGCGGAGCTCGCCTGCCGGCATTCCGAGCGGACGGGGCTGGCGGAAGCCGTACGGGAAAAGGCCTTTGCCGGGATCTTCCGGCGGCTGCGAACGAGAACCGGCGTGGAGGGAAGCGCGTGATGACGACCCCTGACAAGAACGCGATCGCGACTGAGCTGGAGCGGAGCCGGGCGCGCACCGCCCTGCTCACCGACGCGGTCGACGAGGACGACCTGACCCGGCAGCACTCCCCGCTGATGTCGCCGCTGGTCTGGGACCTGGCGCACGTCGGCAACCAGGAGGAGCTCTGGCTCGTCC
>KL571294.1:37448-43508 GCA_000715855.1 Actinoplanes liguriensis | reverse complement strand
TGTATAAGAGACAGAGCCGGTCCGGCAGGACATCGACCATCTGTACGACGCGTTCAAGCACGCCCGCAGCGACCGGCCGGCGTTGCCGCTGCTCGACCCGGCCGAGGCCCGAAGGTACCTCGCGCAGGTCCGGGACAAGGCGCTCGACGTGCTGGACCACGTGAGACTCGACGAGCGTCCGCTGGTCGCGGGCGGGTTCGCGTTCGGGATGATCGTGCAGCACGAGCAGCAGCACGACGAGACGATGCTCGCCACGCACCAGCTGCGCACGGGCGGCCCGGTGCTCTCCGCGCCGCCACCCCCGCGTTCGTTCACCAGGGTGCACGGGGAGGTGTTCATCCCCGGCGGGCCGTTCACGATGGGCACCGACACCGACCCGTGGGCGCTCGACAACGAGCGGCCGGCGCATGTCGTGGACGTTCCGGCGTTCCTGATCGACGCGGGGCCGGTGACCAACGCCGACTACCTGGCCTTCATCGACGCCGGGGGTTACGACGACCCGCGCTGGTGGTCCGCCCGCGGCTGGGCGCACCGCAACGAGGCCGGGCTGACCGCGCCGATGCACTGGACCAGGGACGGCGGCGAGTGGCAATACCGCCGGTTCGGCCGCGTCTCGGCGATCATCCCGAACGAGCCCGTCGTGCACGTCGGGTACTTCGAGGCCGAGGCGTACGCGTCCTGGGCCGGGAAGCGCCTGCCCACCGAGGTGGAGTGGGAGAAGGCGGCCCGCTGGGACCCGGAGACCGGCCGTTCCCGCCGCTTCCCGTGGGGTGACGACCCGCCCGGCCCGGAGCACGCCAACCTGGGGCAGCGGCACCTCGCGCCGGCGCCGGTCGGGGCGTACCCGGCGGGGGTGTCGCCGCTCGGCGTGCACCAGCTGATCGGCGACGTCTGGGAGTGGACCTCGACCGACTGGCACGGCTACCCGGGGTTCTGCGTGTTCCCCTACGCGGAGTACTCCGAGGTGTTCTTCGGCGGCGACTACAAGGTGCTGCGCGGCGGCTCGTTCGGCACCGACGCGGCCGCCGTCCGCGGGACGTTTCGCAACTGGGACCACCCGATCCGGCGGCAGATCTTCAGCGGCTTCCGCTGCGCCCGGGAGCTCGCCTGATGTGCCGTCACCTGGCATATCTGGGCCCGCCCGTGGCGCTGTCGTCGCTGCTGTTCGCGGCGGAGCACGGGCTGGCCCACCAGGCGTGGGCGCCGCGGGACATGCGCGGGGGCGGGACGATCAACGCGGACGGGTTCGGGGTGGGCTGGTTCCCGTCCGCAGGGGGCAGCCCTCTCCGGTACCGGTCGGCGATGCCGATCTGGTCCGACGCGGCGCTGCCCGCGCTGGCGGCCGCGTCCGCGTCAGGCGCGATCCTGGCAGCGGTCCGCTCGGCCACCGTCGGGATGCCGGTGGTCGAGACCGCCGCCGCGCCCTTCGTCCACGACCGCTGGCTGTTCAGCCACAACGGTGTCGTGCGGGGCTTCCCGGGCACGCTGGCGCCGGCGGCCGCGTCCCTGCCGATCGAAGATTTGCTGACATTGGATGCTCCGACCGATTCAGCCGCTTTATTCGCACTTATCCGCCATCGGCTGCGCGCGGGGAAGACGGCGGAGGAGGCGGTGGCCGGGGTCGTATCGGAAATGTCTGATATTGCACCGGGCTCACGGCTGAACCTGCTGCTCACCGACGGCGAACGAATCGTGGCGACCACCGTCGGCCACTCACTGTCGATCCGCACCACGGCCGATGCCGTCCTCGTCGCCTCCGAACCACTCGACGACCACCCCGGCTGGCGCCCGGTCCCCGACCGGCATCTGCTGACCGCCACCCCGTCCGACGTGACCATGGGAGAACTGTGACCTCGCTGGAAAAGCATCTGGACGAGCGTGACCTGGCCCGATCGCTGCGCGCCGACGTGCGCGACGGGCTCACCGCCACCCCGAAGCGCCTGCCACCGAAGTGGTTCTACGACGCCCGCGGCAGCCGGCTCTTCGAGGACATCACGCGCCTCCCGGAGTACTACCCGACCCGTACCGAACGCGCGATCCTGACCTCTTCGGCGGCGGAGATCGCCCGGCTCACCGACGCGAAGACGCTGGTCGAGCTCGGCTCCGGCTCGTCGGAGAAGACCCGGCTGCTGCTCGACGCGATGCTCGACCGCGGCACGCTCGGCTCGTTCGTGCCGCTCGACGTGTCCGAATCCGCCCTGCGTGAGGCGGTCGACGGGCTGGGCGTCACGTACCCCGGCCTGACGATCACCGGCGTGGTCGGCGACATGACCCGCCACCTGCGACACCTGCCCGACGGGGACAACCGGGTGGTGGCGTTCCTGGGCGGGACGATCGGCAACCTGATCCCGTCCGAGCGCGCCGCCTTCCTCGGCGATCTGCGCGCGGCACTGCACCCGGGGGAGTGGCTGCTGCTCGGCGCCGACCTGGTCAAGGACCCCGGGACGCTGGTGCCGGCGTACGACGACGCGGCCGGGGTGACAGCCGAGTTCAACAAGAACGTGCTGCACGTGATCAACCGGGAGCTGCGGGCCGATTTTGATCCGTCGGCGTTCGAGCACGTGGCGCTCTGGGACCCGGCCCACGAGTGGATCGAGATGCGGCTGCGGTCGGTGCGGGCCCAGGTCGTACACGTGCCGGATCTTGATCTTGACGTTGCCTTCGCCGAGGGTGAGGAGCTGCGGACCGAGATCTCCGCGAAGTTCCGCCGGGAGGGGCTGACCGCCGAGCTCGCCGCTTCGGGCTTCGCCCTCCGCCACTGGTGGTCCGACCCGCAGGATTGGTTCGGCGTCGCTCTGGCCCAGGCCGAGGCAATCTAGCGCGTACGCCCTGGGCCCGCGCCCGCCGCACCCCCGCGCAACCCACGTCTTCACCCAAGCCCCAGCCGCGACTCACCCCACCGCGGCTGGCCCCCACCGTGGTTATGCCGCACGGATAACCACGGTGGGCGCCAGCCCGCGCGCGGTGCCAGCCCGTGCGGTGCCAGCCCGCGCGCGGCGCCGGCCCGCGCGGCGCCGGTCCGCCTGTGGAAGTGGCGCGGCTTGCGGTGCCGGGCTGGTTCTGGCGGTGGTTATGAGGCACGAACAACCACCGCCAGAACCAGCCCGGGGGCGGGACGCGCGCGGCGGCCGGGCCACCGTATCGGTTGCGTTCCGCTCATGGCCGTCACTGTTCGCGGAGGTATTCATGGGTGAGGATGGAGGGGTGCGGTTTGAGGTGCCTCGCCGGCCGGGGTGGCGGGATCTGCGGGCTGAGCTGCGACGGGGGCTCGCCGGCGGGCGGCTGCCGGTGTTCGGGATGCCGGATGCGGGGGATGGCCGGTTCGCGGGCTGGGAGACCTCGGACGAGCTGCTGGTCGCCGTGACGGTGGAGTACGGGGAGCCGGGCGAGTCCTGGCTCGGCGTCGAGGCGGCCCGCTGGTCGGGGACGATCCGGTCGACGCCCGACCTGCGGGAGACGCTGAAGGAGCATCTGCGGACGGCCGGGGTGCGGTTCGCGGACGTCGCCTGGGTCGAGTCCGAGGCGACGGTCACCGTGGACGGGCGGGAGCTGACTGCCCGTGTGCTGCGCGCCGGTGACGACTGGTGGGTGGCTCGGGCGGTGGCCGGTGAGATCGAGGTGGGGCTCACGGCGTACCGGAAAGAATGTGATCTCCGGGTTGTCACCCTGCCGGACGTGATCGTGGCGGAGATGCTGAACGCGCCGCTGGTGAGCCGGCCCTGGCCGCAGTTCGAGCTGGCCCGGGAGTCGGCCGACCCCGGCGGTGAGCCGCATCGCCGGCTGGTGCACATCGTCCTGCGCAGTGTCCGTGAGCAGCTTGTCTGGCTCGACGAGGGTGGTCCGGCGCCGCGGCTGGCGGCGTCCTGGCCGGAGGTGTGGCGCTCCGCGATCCGGCGGCAGGCGGAGCTGTCCGGTGTGTCGGAGGCGGCCGCCGAGGTGGCGGTGCAGAGCCTGTTGGCGCACCTCACGAGGCTGCAGACGGATGCCCGGTGGTTCCGGGAGAACGAGGGGCTGCGGGAGCGCGCGATCAGCGAGACGCTGCTGTACGCGACCGGTCTGTCCGAGAACGTGCCCAGCCGGCGGGCGCAGGAGGCGTGGCGGGAGCGCGAGGGCACCCGGCTGCAGGCCCTGGCCGTGGATGTCGTCGTGGGGGCCGGGGATCACTGGCTCGCTGCCTGGGAAGCCTGGGCGCAGCGCGCGGCCTGAGGCCCGGCAACGCCGCATCCCCACTAAATCCGTATTCGTCCTGCGGGACGTTCCGTCACGCGCGATCGTGACTCCCGGCACGCCATGGTTGCCGTGGGCAATGCGAGTTGATACGGTTCTTTGCATAGTCATGCGGAGGTAGGTGTTCTTATGGGAGTCCGGGTAGCGGTCGCCGGGGCAAGTGGTTATGCGGGCGGAGAGTTGCTGCGCCTGCTGGCCGGGCACCCCGAGTTCGACCTGATCGCGGCGACCGCGCACAGTCAGGCCGGTCAGCACGTGACGTCCGTGCACCCGCAGCTCACCGGGCTCGACCTGACGCTCGGCACCACCGACGCGGCCACGCTCGGCGAGGCTGACCTGGTCTTTCTCGCCCTGCCGCACGGGCAGTCGGGCGCGGTCGCGGCGCAGTTGCCGGCCGGGGTCAGGGTGGTCGACCTGGGCGCCGACTTCCGGCTGGAGAGCGCCGAGCAGTGGACGCGGTACTACGGTGGCGGCCACGCCGGCACGTGGACCTACGGGCTGCCCGAGCTGCCCGGCGCCCGCGCCGCGATCAAGGACTCCGACCGGGTGGCGAACACCGGCTGTTATGCGGCCACCATCATCATCGCGCTCGCCCCGCTGATCGCCTCCGGTGTCGCCGACCCGGCGGACATCGTGGTGGTGGCCAGCTCCGGCACGTCCGGCGCCGGGCGCAACGCGAAGGTGAACCTGCTGGCCAGCGAGATCATGGGCGACCTCTCGCCGTACAAGGTGGGTCAGCACCAGCACGTCGCCGAGATCAAGCAGGCCACCGGCGCCGCGTCACTGTCGATGACCCCGATCCTGGCGCCGATGCCGCGCGGCATCCTGGCGACGATCACGGCGAAGCGGCTCAACGGCGGCGACCCGCGCGAGGCGCTCCAGGTGGCCTATGCGGACGAGCCGTTCATCCATGTCCTCCCCGAGGGCGCCTGGCCGCACACCGCGGCCACCTCCGGTTCCAACTCGTGCCACCTGCAGGCCACGGTGGATGTCGACTCCGGCCGCATCATCGTGGTCAGCGCGCTCGACAACCTCGGCAAGGGCGCCGCCGGCCAGGCGGTGCAGAACGCCAACATCATGTTCGGCCTGCCGGAGACGGCGGGCCTCAGCGTCTTCGGAGTGGCCCCGTGAGCGTTACCCATCCCAAGGGCTTCAAGGCCTCCGGCGTCGCCGCCGGGCTCAAGGCCAGCGGGAATCCCGATGTCGCCCTCGTCGTCAACGAAGGCCCCGACTACACCGCCGCCGGCGTCTTCACCGGCAACCGGGTGAAGGCCGCCCCGGTGCTCTGGAGCCAGCAGGTGCTCAAGGGCGGCGTGGTCCGCGCGGTCGTGCTCAACTCCGGCGGTGCGAACGCGTGCACCGGCTCGCAGGGTTTCCGTGACACGCACGCCACCGCCGAGCACACCGCCTCGGTGCTGCGCTCGACCAGGAAGCTGATGGTCGGCCCCGGTGACATCGCGGTCTGCTCGACCGGCCTGATCGGCGAGCTGCTCCCGATGGACAGGCTGCTGCCGGGCGTCAACGCCGCGGTCAAGGCGCTCGCCGCGGACGGTGGGCCGAAGGCGGCCGAGGCGATCATGACCACCGACACGGTGGCGAAGAACGCGGTCGCAGCGCGCGACGGCTGGTCGGTCGGCGGCATCGCCAAGGGCGCCGGCATGCTCGCCCCGGCCCTGGCCACCATGCTCGTGGTGATCACCACGGACGCTTCGGCGGACAACGAGACGCTCGATGCGGCGCTGCGCGCGGCGACCCGGGTCACCTTCGACCGGATCGACGCCGACGGCTGCATGTCCACCAACGACACGGTGCTGCTGCTGTCTCTTATACACA
>KL571294.1:32806-37216 GCA_000715855.1 Actinoplanes liguriensis | reverse complement strand
AGATGTGTATAAGAGACAGACCTGGCCCAGCAGCTGATCGCCGACGCCGAGGGCGCCACCAAGCACATCGCGATCGAGGTGGCGGGCGCCGCGAGCGAGGCCGACGCCGTGCAGGTGGGCCGCTCGATCGCCGGGAACAATCTGGTGAAGACCGCGTTCTTCGGCAACGACCCGAACTGGGGGCGGATCCTCGCCGCGGTCGGCACCACGTCGGCCGCCTTCGAGCCGGACCGGATCGACGTCGCGATCAACGGCGTCTGGGTGTGCAAGAACGGTGCCGCCGCGGAGGACAGGTCGAAGGTCGATCTTTCGCAACGGGATGTGCGGGTGACGGTCAACCTGCGCGAGGGTGAGATGAGCGCGACGATCTGGACCACGGATCTTTCGCACGCCTACGTTCACGAGAATTCGGCCTACTCCTCGTGAAGGCTCATGAAAAGGCAGAAATCCTGATCGAGGCGCTGCCGTGGCTGGAGCGTTTCCACGGCGCGACGATCGTGATCAAGTACGGCGGCAACGCCATGATCGACTCCACGCTTCAGGCCGCCTTCGCCGCCGACATGGTCTTTCTGCGGCATGTCGGGATCAAGCCGGTCGTGGTGCACGGCGGTGGACCCCAGATCAACCGCATGCTGACGAAGCTGGGCATCCAGTCCGAGTTCCGCGGCGGTCTGCGGGTCACCACCCCGGAGACCATGGACATCGTCCGGATGGTGCTGACCGGCCAGGTCGGCCGGGAGCTGGTCGGCCTGATCAATCAGCACGGCCCCTATGCGGTCGGTCTCTCCGGTGAGGACGCCAGGCTGTTCACGGCGGTCCGCCGGGGCGCGACGGTCGACGGCGAAGAGGTCGACATCGGCCAGGTCGGCGACGTCGACAGGGTGGACACGTCCGCGGTCGACGACCTGATCGCGGCCGGCCGCATCCCGGTCATCGCGACCGTCGCCCCGGACGCGGACGGCGTGACCCACAACGTGAACGCGGACACCGCCGCCTCCGCGCTCGCGGTCGCGCTGGGCGCCCGCAAGCTGGTCGTGCTGACCGACGTTCCCGGCCTCTACACGAACTGGCCGGACAAGTCGTCGCTGACCACCGAGATCGACGCCGATGCGCTGGCCAAGCTGCTGCCCTCCCTGGAGTCCGGGATGGTGCCCAAGATGGAGGCGTGCCTGCGCGCCGTGCGCGGCGGGGTCCCCTCGGCGCACGTCGTCGACGGCCGGGTCGCCCACTCGACGCTGCTCGAAGTCTTCACGGAAGAAGGAATCGGAACGATGGTGGTCCCGTCATGAGCAAGCTTGCGAGCGAATCATCAGGCCCAGTTTTCACCCGGCGGCACCGGAGCACGGCGGAGGTGACGTCATGACGCTCTCCGAGCGGTGGTCGCAGACCATGATGAACAACTACGGCACGCCCGCGATCGGCCTGGTCAAGGGCGAGGGCGCGGTGCTCACCGCCGAAGACGGCAAGCAGTACGTGGACTTCCTCGGCGGCATCGCGGTCAACGCCCTCGGCCACGCCCATCCCGCTGTGGTCGCCGCCGTCACGAGTCAGATCCAGCAGCTGGGGCACGTCTCCAACTTCTATGTCTCCGAGCCGTCGGTGGCCCTGGCCGAGCTGCTGCTCGCGCTCGCCGGGCGCCCAGGGCGGGTGCTGTTCTGCAACTCCGGCGCCGAGGCCAACGAGGCCGCGTTCAAGATCTCCCGGTTGACCGGCCGCACCCACGTGGTGGCCACGGAGGGCGCGTTCCACGGCCGGACCATGGGCGCGCTGGCTCTCACCGGCCAGCCGGCCAAGCAGGATCCCTTCCGGCCGCTGCCGGGCGACGTCACGCACGTCCCGTACGGTGACGCCGAGGCGCTCCGGAACGCGGTGACCGGCGAGACCGCGATGGTGATCCTGGAGCCGATCCAGGGCGAGAACGGCGTCGTGGTGCCCCCGTCCGGTTACCTGACCGCGGCCCGCGAGATCTGCACCAGCACGGGGGCGCTGCTCGTCCTCGACGAGATCCAGACCGGCATCGGCCGCACCGGCCACTGGTTCCACCACCAGGGCGAGGGCGTCGAGCCCGACATCGTGACCCTGGCCAAGGGACTCGGCGGTGGCCTGCCGCTGGGCGCGGCGATCGCGTTCGGCCCGGCCGCTGATCTGCTCACGCCCGGCATGCACGGCAGCACGTTCGCCGGCAATCCGGTCTCGTGCGCGGCCGGCCTCGCGGTGGTCCGCACGATCGCCGGCGAGGGCCTGCTCGATCACGTCAAGCGGATCGGCGAGCAGCTCCGGCGGGGGATCGAGGGCCTGAATCACCCGTTCGTGAAAAATGTCCGCGGCGCCGGGCTCCTCCTAGGCATCGTGCTGAACCAGCCGAACGCCGCCGAGATCGCCGCGCAGCTGCGCGAGGCGGGTTTCCTGGTCAACGCCGCGAAACCGGACACCATCCGGCTCGCCCCGCCTCTGATCATCTCCTCCGATCAGGCTGACGCCCTGATCGCTGCCCTGGACGGTATCCGGTGACCCTGCGCCACTTCCTCCGCGACGACGACCTGACCCCGCAGGAGCAGTCCGACGTCCTCGACCTGGCCGCCGAGATGAAGGCGAACCGGTTCGGGTTCACGCCGCTCGCCGGCCCGCGCTCGGTCGCGGTCTTCTTCGACAAGGCCAGCCTGCGCACCCGGCTCTCGTTCGAGGCCGGCATCGCCGAGCTGGGCGGCCAGCCGATCATCGTGGACACCCAGAACACGCACTTCGGCCGCGGCGAGAGCCTGGCCGACGCGGGCCGGGTGGTGTCCCGTTACGTCAGCGCCATGGTCTACCGCACCTACGAGGACGAGCGGCTCGCCGAGCTGGCGTCCGGGGTCGGCGTGCCGGTGATCAACGCGCTCTCCGACGGGTACCACCCCTGCCAGCTCCTGGCTGATCTGCTGACGATCAGGGAGAAGCTGGGGACGACCAAGGGCAGGATTCTGGCGTACGTCGGTGACGCCGCCAACAACATGGCCCACTCGTACCTGCTGGCCGGGGCGACCGCCGGGATGCACGTGCGGGTGTCCGGTCCTTCCGGTTTCGACCCGGACCCGGCCGTGGTCGGGCGCGCGTCGGAGATCGCGGCGTGGACCGGGGGCTCGGTCGAGGTGCTGCGCGACCCGCGGGAGGCGGCCGACGGCGCGCATGTGATCGCCACCGACACCTGGACGTCGATGGGCCAGGAGGAGGACGGGAAGGACCGGCTCACCCCGTTCCGGCCGTACCAGATCAATGGTGAGCTGCTCAAGATCGCCTCGCCGGAGGCGATCGTGCTGCACTGCCTGCCCGCGCACCGCGGCGAGGAGATCACCGACGAGGTGATGGACGGCCCGCAGAGTGTCGTCTTCGACGAGGCCGAGAACCGTCTCCACGCGCAGAAGGCGCTGCTGGGCTGGCTTCTGGCGGTTAACCAGGCATGAACTCTCCGGTCACGCGCGCGGGGCGGCACGCCCGGATCGTCGAGCTGATCCGGAGCCGCACGGTGCACTCCCAGACCGAGCTGGCCGATCTGCTCGCGTCCGAGGGCGTGCAGGTCACCCAGGCCACGCTCTCCCGTGACCTGGAGGAGCTGAACGCGGTCAAGGTCAGCGGCGCCTACCTGATCCCCGAGGACGGCAAGCGTCCGTTGCGCGAGACCACCGATCAGGGGCCGGCCCGGCTGATCCGGCTGCTCCGGGAGCTGCTCACCGGCGTCGACTCGAGCGGCAACATCGCGGTCCTGCGCACCCCGCCGGGAGCCGCGCAGTTCCTGGCCAGCGCGCTGGACCGGTCCGGCCTCGCGGATGTGGTCGGCACCATCGCCGGCGACGACACCATTCTGGTCGTGGCCAGGGACAACGGGCCCACGTCGGGGGCGGCCCTCGCCGAGAAGCTCGGCAACTGGAGCCGGTCCGATTCCGATCATGAGGAGAACCCGCGGTGAACTTCGCTCCCGCTGTGGAAACCCGTTTCCCGGACTTCGCCGATCACACCGGCAAGCTGGCCGCTCTGGGTGTGGAGTTCTTCCTCGCCTCGAACGAGACGGTCCGCCCGCACCTCAACGAGACGCCGTACGGGCACAAGCTGTCCTGGCTCGACTTCACCGACACCGCCGAGCGGGCCTGGTCCGTACGCGAATTCCTGAATCTCTTCAATGTCATCAACGGCATCGCGTTCGGCGACCGGGGCATCCCGATGCCGCAGTGGGTGATGGTCGACCTGATCCTGATGCCGGCCGCGGCGCTGATCGCCGGCCTGCCGCAGGACGAGTTCGCGGCGATGGTCGAGCGGTCCACGTTCCGCTTCGACACCGACGTCAAGCAGTTGCTGCGCAAGGTGCAGGAGGACATGCGGGCCAGCGGCTACACCGGTCCGGTGCCGGTCGGCGGCTACTGCGCGGCGCCGTCCGCC
>KL571294.1:31476-32567 GCA_000715855.1 Actinoplanes liguriensis | reverse complement strand
GGTCGGCTGGTCGCTGTGGTCGCTGATGCCGGCCGTCGGGCTGGGCAAGGCGGCCAAGGCGCTGGCGCTCTCCTCGTACCGGGCGCAGAAGCTCGACGGCGTCACCCAGTACGACAACAGCGCGCTCAAGGTGCACACCGAGTTCGGCGCGTTGAAGATCCTGGTCGCGACCGTCCCGTTCCACACCTCGCCGGGCTCGTTCGTCTACCAGAGCGACCTCACCCTGCCCGCCGGTTTCGTCAACCCGGAGCCCACCTTCCTGCTCGATCCGTTCGACTACGACCGCCAGCAGGCCATGCAGCGGGCGATCGAGGCGGGCCTTGCCGAGTTCTACGTCCTGCCGCCCGGCCATGTGGTCAAGGACGGCCGGGCCTACGTGCCGATTCTCCAGAAGGAACTGTCCCGATGACCAAGCGCAAGATCGTTCTCGCCTTCTCCGGTGGGCTCGACACCTCGTACGCCCTCGTGGACTTCCGCGAGAAGGGCTGGGACGTGGTGACCGCGAACGTCGACACCGGTGGCCTGCACAGCGGTGAGGCCGAGATCGTCAAGGCCCGTGCCGAGGAGCTGGGCGCCGTCGAGCACCACGTCGTCGACGCCCGCGCCGAGCTGTACGACCGCGTGGTCACGTACGCGATCAAGGCGAACTACCTGCGCAACGGCGCCTACCCGTCGTGCGTCGGCGCGGAGCGGCTGATCCAGGCGGAGAAGGTCGTCGAGGTCGCGCTCCAGGTCGGGGCGGACGCGATCGCGCACGGCTCGACCGGCGCCGGCGCCGACCACGTGCGCTACGACGCGGTGATCCGGGCGCTCGCGCCGCACCTGGAGATCATCACGCCGGTCCGCGACGAGCGTCTCGTCCGTGAGGAGGAGGCGGAGTTCCTGCGCAGCCGGGGCTTCGCGGTCAGCGAGAAGGTCAAGAAGTACTCGATCAACGAGGGGCTCATCGGGACCTCGATCGGCGGCGAGGAGACGTACGGGAGCTGGGAATATCTCCCCGAGGACGCCTGGACCTACACGAAGTCGATCGCCGACGCGCCCGACCGGGGTGTCGAGCTGCGCCTGACCTTCGAGAAGGGCCGGGTCACCGT
>KL571294.1:29903-31248 GCA_000715855.1 Actinoplanes liguriensis | reverse complement strand
GCCCCGAACTTCGCGATCCTCTCCGAGCTCAACGTCCTCGGCGGCGAGCACGGTGTCGGCCGTGGCATCCACATGGGCTCGACCATGGTCGGCAACCTGGCCCGGGTCGGCTTCGAGGCGCCGGGCATGCTGATCCTCATCGCGGCCCACCGTGAGCTGGAGAAACTCGTCCTCTCCAACCGTCAGCAGGCGACCAAGGCGACGCTCGGGAACACGTACGGCGACCTGCTGCACGAGGCCGTCTACTTCGACCCGATCATGGACGACTTCCGGGCGTTCCTGGACTCCAGCCAGACCCGGGTCACCGGCACCGTCCGGGTCAAGCTGCACAAGGGCAACATCGTGCTGCTCGGCAGCAAGAGCCCGTACAGCCTGCTGGACGCGGCAACCCGGGCCGGCATCGTCTACGGCCACGGCTCGTCGGCCTGGACCGGCGAGCAGGCGCGCGCCTTCGCCCACATGTACGCCATGCCGGGCAGCATCGCCCGTCTGGCGGCCCACCCGGCCGAGTAACCACCGTCCGTTTTCGATCGGCGTCCCCCACCGGGGGCGCCGATTTTTTGTGCCCGCGCCCGCGGCGGATCGACGGGTTGACATCTTTAGGCACCTGCCAATAATCTTTGGCATGTGCCCAGCGAGGTTATGCAGACTGACGATCTGAGCGGGGATGAGCTGGTGCAGGTGCTGGCCACCCTTGCCAACCCCCACCGGATGCGTGTCCTGGCCGCCCTGGCCGGTGGCCGCAACTACGTGAGTCAGCTCGCCCGCGAGCTCGGCATCAGCCGGGCCCTGCTGCAGGTGCACCTCAAACGGCTCGAGAAGGCCGGGCTCGTCTCGGCCACGCTCGAGCTGTCCGAGGACGGCAAGGCGATGAAGTTCTACGAGGTGACGCCGTTCGTGCTGCACCTGACCCCGCAGGCGCTGGCCGGCGCCGCCCGGACACTGACCACCCCGAACGACGCTGAAAAGGACTCGTGACATGCCCAATTACCTCGTCGAAGAGATCGTGATCATCCTGGTCGTCGCCGCGATCGCGATCGTCGTGATCTGGCAGGTCGGCACGAGCCGCCGCGCCAAGGCGGCACTCGCCCGCGACACCGAGCTGCGCCGGATCGCCGAGCGGGCCGTCGCGACCCAGGAAGCGACCGAGGGCCGCCTCACCCAGGTCACGAACCAGCTCGCCGAGATGGACCTGCGCGTCGCCACCGTCGAGCGCATCCTCAAGGACGCGGAGTGACCGCCACCCTGGTGACACGGGCCCGGCCCGCTCCGGTCGAGGTCGCCCTGGTGCTCGCCCCGATCGGGGTCCTCGCCGGCTGGGCCGTCATGCGGCTCGGCGGCAGCC
>KL571294.1:23744-29685 GCA_000715855.1 Actinoplanes liguriensis | reverse complement strand
GCCGGCTGGATCGCGGCCCACCTGCTGTCCGTGGCCGGCTGGGCCCTGTTCGGCCCGGTCATCGCCGAGCTGCATCGCCGCGGGCGGCGCGTCATCGTGAGCACCGTGATCGCGGCGGTCGGGCTGGCGTCCGTTCTCGGTCAGATGATCGTGGACATCGTCGTCGGTTGGGCCGCGGCCGACCGGAATCAGATGCACGAGTTGTTCGCGTGGGCCTACCGGATTCCCGGGGTGCAATTCCTGCTGTACGGCGTCGGGCCCGTTCTCCTGATCGCCGGGCTCGCCGCGCTCTTCGTCCAGGTTGCCGTTCAGCGCCGGATCCGGCCCGGCACCGCGGTCCTCGCCGTGGCGGGCATGCTGCTGATGGCTGTGGACACGGCGGTCGGGTCGGCCGCGCGACTGATCGTGATGCCCGTCGGCGTTCTCTGCCTGTGGTTGTCCTTCGACGCGCTGCGGCGTGATCGGGACGCGCACTGAGCCGGACCCGCGGGACGCGGCTTCGGGCGCGGCGCGCTGCTCCGGCCGCCTCGAAGTGGGCGCTGGGCCGAACCGCCGCGCGGCTCATCGCGTACCGAATCGGATCTGAACCGCGCTCACAAGCGGCCGGAAAGCCGGAAGCGGGCCTTCGCCGCGGAAGGCCCGCCCCGTCTGTTTCAGCGTGTCCAGGCGGCTATCCGCCAATTGGTCGACGGCGACACCGTCCAGGAAAGCGTCGCCCCCTTCACGTAGTCCACCGGTGCGTCGGCCTGAAAGGCGAGCCGGGCGTCGCAGTCACCCCGCACGATCAGCCGTCCGTTGTTCTTCAGCGAGAACGACCCGGAATCGCAGGCGACGTTGAAGTAGACGCTCTTGGTCTTTCCGTTGGTCGTCACCGCGAAATCGTACGGGCCGACACCCTCCTGCGACCACGCCAATACGCCGTCGGGTGGGGCGCTTGCCGCCACATCGCCGAGGGCGACAGCGGTCGACGGTGAAATGGTGGGGGAGGGTGAAGGGGCCGGCGTCGACGAGTCGGTGCAGGCCGTCAACGCCACCAGAAGAAATCCCGTGATCGGTATCAGAATGCGTTTCAAGGCAGTCGGCCAGCCTGCTCAGGAATGGTGGAAGTAGGGGAACTTCCACGGCATCTTGGCGGTGCCGCTGCCGATGAGCTTATCCGTGCAGTTGCCCATCTGCTGGTACTTCTTCCAGTTCGTCCGGTCGGCTTTCGCGCCGATCGCGATCCATCCTTCCTTGACGTTCTTCGGAATCGTCCAGGAGCCGCTGAAGGTCGCCGTCGCGGTCACCGAAGCCGAGAAGGACAGGCCGTAGGTGGTCTTCGCGCTGGCGATGACGGCGCTCGCCTCGAACCCGACTGTTCCGCTGATCTGCGCCTGCAGGGTCACGCCGGCCGCGATGGAGATCGAGAGCGCGACGCCGGGGCCGCCGTAGCTCTTCTTGACGTCCATGAAGATCGGTGTGGCACTCGTGTGGGTGTACGAGTATTCCGGTGCGCACGCAAGTGTCTTGAAACCGGGGGAGGCGGTCGGCGCGGTGTCGACCTGATCCGGGGTCTCCACGAACGTCGCGGGCTTCTGGGTGGTGCCGTCAAAATTGTTTCCGCCCGCATATGCGGCGGTGGCGCTGGAAACGGCTATGGCGGTGGCCATTGCCATTGCGCCGATGGCTCGCGCAAACACTGTTCTCACCTTTTCCGAGGGGGACTTCACACCGTTTTTACATGGTGCGGCCCGGTGGGCGATCAAAGGTCTACGGCATGGCCACCAAGATCGTCAAGTCGTTCAGCCGCGATTTCGTCCGACCATTTAGGACTTATTCGCGTCGGCGGATGCGCTCTTAGGAAGACTTCTTAAATAATGGAAGAATGCGAACTCGGTCACATTCTTGTCCGCGAATCGGATGCGGCGCCGGAAAGCCTTGACTCCGTCGGTCAGGATGGCGCGAGCGGAGTCGGCGGGGGAGAGTGGCAGTGGCAGTCAAAGAGAAGCGGGGCCCCGGCGTGCGAACGCCGAGACCCCGCCGGTGAACCAGAGGTCAGCGCGGAACGACCTTCTCGACCGCCCACAGCCGCCAGGTGTCCAGCTTGTGCTGCACGGTCGCGAGCTGATCGCGGACCGGGCCCGGGCCGGTCGAGCCCGGCGTCGTGCGTGCCGCCAGCGCCGACGATACCGACAGCACCTCCCGCACCGACGGGTCGAGGTGGTCGCTGACCGCCGTCAGGTCGTCGTCGGTCAGGTCCTCCAGCTCGCACTCGCGCGCCGAGCAGAGGGCGACCAGCTTGCCGGTGATCTCGTGGGCGTCCCGGAACGGCACACCGCGGCGCACCAGCCAGTCGGCGACCTCGGTGGCCAGCGAGAACCCGACCGGGGCGGCGGCCGCGAGGCGGTCCACCCGGACGGTCATCGTGGAGATCATGCCGGCCAGCGCCGGAAGCAGCAGCTCGAGAGTGTCGACCGCGTCGAACGCCGGCTCCTTGTCCTCCTGCATGTCACGGTCGTACGTCAATGGCAGGCCCTTGAGCATCGTCAGCACGGCCACCAGGCCGCCGATGAGCCGCCCGCTCTTGCCCCGGGCCAGCTCGGCGATGTCCGCGTTCTTCTTCTGCGGCATGATCGACGATCCGGTCGCGAACGCGTCGTCCAGCTCGACCCAGCCGAACTCGGTGGAGGTCCAGAGCACCACCTCCTCGCCGAGGCGGGACAGGTGGACGCCGATCAGGCTGGTGATGAAGAGGAACTCGGCGACGAAGTCGCGGTCGGCGACGGCATCCATCGAGTTCGCCGCGGGCGCGGAGAAGCCCAGCTCCTTGGCGACCGCGGCCGGGTCGAGCGGCAGTGACGAGCCGGCCAGCGCGCCGGAGCCGAGCGGGCTGATCGCGGTGCGCACGTCCCAGTCCCGCAGCCGGTCCAGGTCGCGCAGCAGCGGCTGCACGTGCGCCAGCAGCCAGTGACCGAAACTGACCGGCTGCGCGTGCTGCACGTGGGTCAGGCCGGGCGCCGGCGTGTCGACGTTGCGGGCGGCCTGCTCGGTGAGCGCGTCGGCCAGCTCGATCAGCGCGACGGCCACGCCCCGAGCGTGATCGCGCAGGTAGAGCCGCAGGTCGGTGGCGACCTGGTCGTTGCGGGACCGGCCCGCGCGCAGCTTGCCGCCGAGCGCGCCGAGGCGCTCCAGCAGGCCACGCTCCAGGGCGGTGTGTACGTCCTCGTCCTCGATGGTGGGGCGGAACTCGCCGGTGGTGCAGGACTGCTCCAGATCATCCAGCGCGGCGAGCATCCGGCCGAGCTCGTCGGCGTCGAGCAGCCCGGCGTTCGCCAGCACGCGGGCGTGCGCGCGGGAGGCGAGCAGGTCATACGGCGCGAGCCGCCAGTCGAACTGGACGCTGACACTCAGCCGGGCCAGGGCCTCCGCCGGCCCACCGGCGAAACGGGCACCCCAGAGCCGAGTCGGCTCGTCACTCTCCGGCACACCTACTCCTTGATCGTTCGTAACGTCCTACTGGACCTTAGCGTCTGCATAACTATACCTGACGTCTGATAAAGTTACAGCATGGCTGATCTCGATCTCACCGGCGACGTGGTCGCCCTCACCCGCGTCATCTGCGACATCCCCTCGGTCAGCGGCGACGAGAAGCAGCTCGCCGACGCCGTGGAGAGCGCCCTGCGCGGCTTCGCCCACCTGGAGGTGCTGCGCGACGGTGACGCCGTGGTCGCCCGGACCGGCCTGGGCCGCCCGACCCGCGTGGTCCTCGCCGGTCACCTCGATACCGTGCCGATCGCCGCCAACCTCCCGGTCGTGGAGGACGGTGAGACCCTCCGCGGCCGCGGCACGGTCGACATGAAGGCCGGCGTCGCCGTCATGCTCCAGCTTGCCGCTGTTCTGACCGCGCCGCGCTACGACGTCACCTATGTCTTCTACGACCACGAGGAGGTCGCGGCCGCGCTGAACGGTCTGGGCCTGTCTCGTCCGCAATCATCCGGACTGGCTGGCCGGTGACTTCGCGATCCTCGGCGAGCCCTCCGACGGCACGGTCGAGGGTGGCTGCCAGGGCACCATGCGCGTCAAGATCACGGTGCCGGGTGTCGCCGCGCATGCCGCCCGCTCCTGGCGCGGCAGCAACGCGATCCACACCGCCGGCGGGGTCCTCGACGTGCTGCGGGCCTACGAGCCGCGCCGCCCGATCGTCGACGGCCTGCAGTACCACGAGGGGCTCAACGCGGTGAAGATCGAGGGTGGCATCGCCGGCAACGTCATCCCGGATCTGTGCACGATCTTCGTGAACTACCGTTTCGCCCCCGACCGTGACACCGACGCCGCCGAGGCCCACCTGCGCGAGGTCTTCGCCGGCTTCGAGCTCGAGGTCACCGACCGCGCACCCGGTGCGCGGCCCGGGCTCGACCGGCCCGCCGCCAAGGAGTTCGTCGAGCTGGTCGGCCGCGAGCCGCAGGCCAAGCTCGGCTGGACCGACGTGTCCCGGTTCGCCGCGCTGGGCATCCCGGCGGTCAACTACGGCCCCGGCGACCCGCTGCTCGCCCACACCGACGGGGAGTTCGTCCCGGTTCCGGAGATTCGCGTCGCCCTGCAGAATCTGACGACCTGGCTGAGCTGATCCCTTCCCTCGCGGTCCGCTTCTGCTTGCGGCCGCGATTGCTCCGGTACGGGCAGTAGCGCGCGGCGGGTAGGTTGGCGAACGTGACCGAACCAGATGTGAGCTGGGCGGACCGCATCGTCGCCGAGTTCGGAGACGGGCACCCGGTGGAGGCGATCGCCGCGCGGTACGGGCTGACGGTGGCGCAGGTGTATGCGGTGGTCCAGGGTGAGGTCGGTCCCGCCGCGCCGCCCGCGCCGGGCTACTACGCGCCGCCGCCCGCGCCGGCCTACTACCCGCCGCCGCCCGCGCCGGGCTACTACCCGCCGCAGCCTGGTTACTACGCGCCGCCTGCTCAGCCCGTGCCGCCTGATCAGCCCGTGCAGCCCGCGCCGCCCGGTTATTACGCGCCACCGCCCGTGCAGGGTTATTACCCACCGCCGGCCTATGGGCCTCCGGCGCAGCCGCCGCCCTTCCCCCATGAGGACGCCGTCGTCGCCGAATATGCCGACGGCCACGACGTGAACGCGATCGCCTACCGCTACGGCCTCACCCCCGACCAGGTTCTATGGGTGGTCCAGCGGGCCCTCGACGCCGACGGCCCTACCGCGCCGTGAGGTAGCACCGCCGGACGCGCGGCCCGACGCCGGTCAGGATCTCGTGCGGGTTCGTCTCCGCCCAGCGCGCCCACTCCTCGACCGTCGGCTCCCCGCCGTCCCCCGGCCCGAACAGCACCACCCGATCCCCGGCCCGGACCGGCAGGTCACCGACGTCCACCACGACCTGGTCCATGGCGATCCGCCCGACGATCGGCCGCCGCCGGCCGTGGACGGCGACCTCGGCGCGCCCGGCCACCCGGCGGGGGACGCCGTCCGCGTACCCGGCCGGCACCAGCGCGAGCGTCGTCTCCCGGCGGACGACGTGGTCGTGCCCGTAGGACACCCCGGTGCCCGGGCCCGCCCGCTTGGTGAGGATCACCGTGGACTCCAGCGTCATCGCCGGCCGCAGCCCGAACGTGCGACCCGGCACCGGCTCGACGCCGTACAGGGCGATCCCGGCCCGGACCAGGTCGAAACGCGCCTCCGGGACCTGCAGCGCGGCCGCGGAGTTGGCGAGATGGGTCAGTGGCCGGGGAAAGCCCGCCGCGACCGCCTGGGCGCGGGCGTGACCGAAGGCGATCAGTTGACGGTGCAGCGCCGGGTCGGCCGGGTCCTCGGCGTTCGCCAGGTGTGACCAGAGCCCGCGTACCGTGATGAAGCCCGCGGCCTGAAACTTCCCGGCGGCCGTGAGCAGATGCGGCCACTCGGCGGCGGTCGCGCCGCCGCGGGAGAGCCCGGTGTCCGCCTTGAGGTGCAC
>KL571294.1:22683-23575 GCA_000715855.1 Actinoplanes liguriensis | reverse complement strand
GGAGAGCCCGGTGTCCGCCTTGAGGTGCACGAACACCGGCCGGCCACGTCGTTCCCCGGCGCGAGCCACGGCTTCCAGCGCGAGCGTGGAGCTGACCGAGACGTCGACGTCGGCGAGCGGCGGTACGTCGTCCGGCGCGTACAACCACATCAGGATCGGCGCCCGGATCCCGGCCGCCCGTAGCTCCTCCGCCTCCGGCCAGGACGTGACGCCCAGCCACGTCGCGCCGCCGGCCAGTGCAGCACGGGCCACCTCGACGCTCCCGTGACCGAATCCGTTCGCCTTGACGACCGCCATCACGTCGGCCCCGCCCGCAATTTCGAGCAGCCGCGCGGTGTTGTGCTCGATCGCGTTCAGATCGATGACCGCACGGTTCATCGAGCGGTGCTCAGCAGGCGGTCCAGCAATTGCGGGTACGGCACGCCGGCCGCGCGCCAGATCTGCGGGAACTGCGACAGCTCGGTCAGCCCCGGCATCGTGTTGACCTCGTTCAACACCACCCCGTGCTCGGTCAGGAAGAAGTCGGCTCGGAGCAGCCCGGCACAGCCCAGCGCCGTGAACACCCGCCGTGCCGCGTCCTCCAACCGGTCCCGCCACGCCTGATCCAGATCGGCCGGGATGACGAACTCGGCGGCGCCCGGCGTGTACTTGGCGTCGAAGTCGAAGAACGCCGCCGAGTGATGGATCTCCAGTGCCGGCCCGACGTCGAGCGTCCCGTCCGGGCGTTCCAGCACCGCGATGTCCACCTCCCGGCCCCGCACCGCCGCCTCCACCAGCACTTTCGTGTCGTGTTTGCGGGCGAGCGCGATCGCCTGCTCCAGGTCGGCCCAGTCGTCGACCCGCGAGACGCCGACGCTGGACCCGCTGCGGGCCTGTCTCTTATACACATCTC
>KL571294.1:21803-22576 GCA_000715855.1 Actinoplanes liguriensis | reverse complement strand
GTATAAGAGACAGGGCCAGGACACCGCTGCCGACGTACCGGATCTCGGCGGTCTCCAGCACCGCCTGCAGCGTGCCGTCCTCACCGAACGGCCCGTGCAGCACCGGAAACGCCACGTCCACGGTCCGCAACTCCCCGAGCACCGCGATCATGCTCGCCAGCGGCGTCGTCGCCGGCGTCACCGTGGGAAACACCGCGGCCGTACCGGTGTCGGTGCCCGCCTGCCACACCCCGTTCCGCGAGATCCGGATCGGCAGCACCTCGTACCGCTCCCGATCCAGAAACCGGAACACCGACGCCGCCGACCCGCAGGAGACGTCGTGCTCCGCGCTACGCCCGCCGAAGAGCACCGCCACCCGAGTCCTGCCTGCGCGCTTCTGCATGCCGGCCATCCTGCGGCCCAGCCCGTCCGCTCCCCGTGAGTGCTCCCCTTACCCCTGCTTTACCCCCGACAAATCAACCCCCTCCTTGGGTACGTCCATAATCCCGCCCCTTTACACCAAATCACCCTCCTCAATCACCCCTCCTCACCCCGCCGCCCCTGCCCGTCCCCGCCGTGCTTCAGACCCCCACCGTCCTTCACACCCCCACCACCTCGCCAGGCGACCCGCGCCCTGCTCCTGCCCCAGCGGCCCCTGACCCCCAAACCGCCCCTCACCCCCCGCCGCCGGTCCCGCAAGCTCGCCAGCCCACCTCCGAGCCGCACCCACCCCGGCCAGCCCTCATTCCGCCCGCCGGTCCCGCCGGCTCCCCAGCCCACGTCCGCCCTGGTTC
>KL571294.1:16209-21543 GCA_000715855.1 Actinoplanes liguriensis | reverse complement strand
ATGTGTATAAGAGACAGGACCGTGGCTGCCAGCTCGGTGGGCTGGGGGCTGGGTGGGTTTGGGTTAACCGGTTAACGCTGTTGGGGTGGCGCGGGTCACACAGGGAAAGTTGCGAAGAGTGATGTGTGGGAGTGGCCGTGGTTATCTGGCGTTGCAAGTGGGGCGCATGCTCTTGCGGTTGCTGACCGGAAACGTCGGCTTATCCCGGAATCCTTGCGCACAGACCGGCTCAGCCTGCGAGGACGCTCCCCGCGCGAAGGAGTCCAAGAACACGCTCTCCCGAGCACCTGAGCGTATTTGTCTCGCAGATCGTGCAAGAAATTGCAGCAACTTTCTTCAAACGCTGACGCAGCAGGGCCAGGAGCTGTCGGCCAGGGGGCGTGCTGCTGCGCTCGGGGCAGGCGCTTGACCAGGAAAAACGCAGTCCGTTAGGGGGTGGCGGGGGGTGACGGCGGCGCCGGAAAAGAGCTGGCGGGCCGCTGGGGGGAGGGTCAGGAGGTGGCGGTGAGGGCGCGCCGGGCCGGGGCCATCGCGGTGGAGCTGCGCACCACCAGCTCGGGCCGGAAAAGGTACTCCGACCTGGGTGAACCGTGCCCGTTGATGTCGTCCACCAGGGATCGGACCGCGGCGACGGCCATCGCCGCGACGGGCTGGCGCAGGGTGGTCAGGGGCGGGTCGGTGAACGCCATCAGCGGGGAGTCGTCGAAGCCGATGATCGACACGTCGCCGGGCACGCTCATGCCGCGGCGGCGGGCGGCCCGGATCGCGCCGAGGGCCATCAGGTCGGAGCCGCAGATGATGCCGGTGACGCCCTTGTTCAGTAGTCGTTCAGCGGCGACTTCGCCGCCTTCGACGCCGAAGAGGGTCAGGTCGACCAGGTCGTCCACCTCGGAGGCGGGGACGCCGAGCTCGCGCTGGACGGCGATCCGGTAGCCGGCGAGTTTGCGCTGGACGGGGCTGAACCGGTGCGGGCCGGAGATCATGCCGATGCGGCGGTGGCCGAGGGAGGCCAGGTGTGCGACGGCGAGGTCGCCGGCGAGCTGCTCGTCGCAGGAGACGAACGGGGCGTCGATGCCGTCGGTGTGCCCGTTGACCAGGACGATCGGGAGCGGCCGGGCGATCAGCCGGTGGTAGCGCTCGGTGTCCATGGTGGTGTCGGCGTGCAGGCCGGAGACGAAGACGATGCCGGAGACCTGGCGGTCGAGGAGCATTTCCACGTATTCGTCTTCGGTGACGCCGCCGGGGGATTGGGTGCAGAGCACCGGCGTGTACCCCTGCTGGGCCAGTGTCGACTCGATGACCTGCGCGAACGCGGGGAAGATCGGGTTGTCGAGCTCGGGCACGACCAGGCCGACCAGGCCGGCGCTGCGTTTGCGCAGCCGCTCGGGGCGCTCGTAGCCGAGCACGTCGAGGGCGGTGAGGACCGCCTGCCTGGTTTCCGGGGAGACACCGGGGCGATCGTTGATGACGCGAGAGACCGTCGCCTCGCTGACCTGGGCTTGACGGGCGATGTCCGCCATCCGTGCACGCATGGTGCCACTGTAGTGCCGCGCCGTTTCCGGTCAGCGCCCTGCAAGCCCTTCCATTGACTGCAAGAGCTTGCTAACGTCCCCGCAACAAGGACGACACCTTACCGATCTTGTGGGCGCCGCGTCATGTCCGCGCCCAGGTCATCCCTTTTAAAGCGCGAAATCCGTATAAGAACGGGAGCTTCACCATGCGCATTCGCACCGCGGGAGTCATCGCGGCAAGCATGCTCTGCCTGGTCGGCGCAGCAGCCTGTGGCGACAGCAAAGAGACGCCCAGCAGCACGCCGTCCGCCGAGAAGGCCGGTGGCGAGCTGGTGATCTGGGCCGACGACAAGCGTTCCGCCGCCCTCAAGCCGTTCGCCGACAAGTTCGGCCAGGAGAACGGCGTCACCGTCAAGATCCAGGCGATCTCGAAGGACCAGCAGACCACCTTCCTCACCGCCTCCCAGCAGGGCAGCGGCCCGGACGTGATGGTCGGCGCGCACGACTGGATCGGCAACCTGGTGCAGAACGGCGCGATCGACCCGGTGCAGCTGACCGACGCGCAGAAGACCGGCCTGCAGGCGGGCGCCCTGAAGGCGGTCACCTTCAACAGCCAGACGTACGGCGTGCCGTACGCGACCGAGAACATCGGCCTGATCCGCAACACCGACCTCGCCCCGGACGCGCCGGCCACCATGGAGGACCTGGTCGCGCAGGGCAAGAAGCTGGTCGCGGCGAAGAAGGCCTCGGAGGTCCTCTGCCTGCAGTCCGGCCCGACCGGCGACGCCTACCACGCGTACCCGCTGTACGCCTCGGCCGGCGGTTACCTGTTCGGCACCACCGCGAGCGGCGACTACGACGCCAAGGACCTGGGTGTCGGCAAGCCGGGTTCGGTCGCCGCGTTCGAGAAGCTGCGCGCGCTGGGTGAGAAAGGTGACGGCGCCCTGAAGCGCTCGATCGGCCCGGACAACTCGGTCGCCACCTTCACCGGCAAGAAGTGCGCCTTCCTGGTCTCCGGCCCGTGGGCGACCGCGGACGCCAAGAAGGCCGGCATCAAGTACGACATCACCGCCGTCCCGCCGTTCAAGGGCGGCAAGGAGGCCACCCCGTTCCTGGGCGTGCAGACGTTCTACGTCGCGTCGAAGGGCAAGAACAAGGCGCTCGCGCAGGAGTTCGTCACCAACTACGTGACCACCCCGGAACTGGCGGTCGCGCTCTACCAGGCCGACCCGCGCCCGCCGGCGCTGACCAGCGCCCTGGACCAGGTCAAGGCGTCCGACCCGGACGTGGCGAAGTGGGCCGAGGCCGGTAAGAACGCCATCCCGCTGCCGGCGATCCCCGAGATGGCCGCGATCTGGGAGCCGTTCGGCAAGGCCGAGGCCGCCGTCATCGGTGGCGCCGACGCCAAGTCGACGGTCGACGCCGCGACCAAGACCATCTCGGCCGCGATCACCAAGTAATGACGACGCAGCTCGAAGGGCCCGCTGTGGAGCGGGCCCTTCCCGCCCCCGAGAAAATGGACAAGAGCAGCACGCTGGGCAGCCAGGCGATCAAGATCGTGCTCCTGGGCCTGCTCGTGGCGACCTCCGTCTGGGCTGCGTTCCCGCTGGCCGGCGGCGGTCACTGGGCCGGTCTGGGCCTGCTGGTCGCGGCCACGGCCGGGCTGATCTACCTCTACCTGTCGCCGCGGCACATCCCGGCGAAGTACCTGGTGCCGGGCACGATCTTCCTGGTCGTTTTCCAGATCTTCCCGGTGCTGTACACGGCGAGCACGGCGTTCACGAACTTCGGTGACGGTCACCGGGGCAGCAAGTCCGAAGCGATCACCGCCATCCAGACCGCTTCGGTGACCCGGGTGCCCGGCTCCACCGAGTACCAGCTGAAGATCGTCACCAAGGGCGACGCGCTGGCGTTCCTGATCACCGACCCGAAGTCCGGCCAGGTGTCGATCGGTGACGCGGACGGGCTGAAGCCGGCCGACGGGAACCCGCCGGCGGGCTGGACCGTGCTCAACGCCGGCCAGGCGAGCCTGCGCAGCAAGGAGATCACCGACTTCGCCGTGCCGACGGCGACCGGCGCCATCCGATCGTCGGGGCTGACACGCGCGTACGAGGGAAAAGCTGTTCGTGCCTATGAAGAGGACGGCGACAGCATCGAGGACACCACCACCGGCAAGGTGTGGAAAGCGGACGACGGGATCGGCGCGTTCGTCGCCGATGACGGCGAACGGCTGGCCCAGGGCTGGAAAGTGAATGTCGGGCTGTCCAACTTCACCCGGGTGCTCACCGACGACACCATCGCGTCGTCGTTCCTGGGCACGCTGATCTGGGACTTCCTGTTCGCGATCGGGTCGACCGGCGGCACGTTCCTGCTCGGCATGTTCTGCGCGATCGCGCTGCAGTCGACCCGGATGCGGTTCCGCGGGCTCTACCGGATCCTGCTGGTCCTGCCCTACGCCATGCCGTCGTTCGCGATGCTGCTGGTCTGGCGGGACATGTTCAACACCGACTTCGGCCTGATCAACAACGTGCTCGGGATCCACGTCGACTGGCTGGGCACGCCGATCACCGCGCAACTGGCGGTGCTGCTGGTCCAGCTCTGGCTCGGCTATCCGTACATGTTCCTGGTGGCGACCGGGGCGCTGCAGGCGATCCCGGCCGAGCTGACCGACGCCACCAAGGTGGACGGCGCGGGCCCGTTCCAGGCGTTCCGCGCGGTCAAGCTGCCGCTGCTGCTGGTCGCGCTGACCCCGCTGCTGATCTCGTCGTTCGCGTTCAACTTCAACAACTTCAACGCGATCTACCTGACCACCGAGGGTGGCCCGTTCCCGGCCGACAACCCGAACGCGGGCGCCACCGACCTGCTGATCACCTACACGTACCGGCTGGCCTTCGGTGGATCCGGGGCGCAGTACGGCTTCGCCGCGGCCATCTCGATCTTCATCTTCCTGATCGTGGCCGTGGTCTCCGCGGTGAGCTTCCGGCGCACCCGAGCGCAGGAGGAGGTCTACTCATGAGCAAGTGGCTGAAAGACACCGGCTGGCGTCACCTGGTCGCCATCCTGGCCGTGCTCTTCTCGCTCGGGCCGATCCTGTTCGTGCTCTCGGCGTCGCTCAACCCGCTGGGCACGCTGTCGTCGAGCACTCTGGTCCCGAGCGGCGCGTCGCTGGACAACTTCACCCGGCTGTTCGAGGACACCGACTTCCCGCACTGGTTCCTCAACTCGGTGATGATTGCCGGGCTGGCCAGCCTGCTCTCGATCTTCCTGTCCGCGCTCGCGGCGTTCGCCTTCAGCCGCCGGCGGTTCTCCGGACGCCGTACGGGATTGTTGTTCTTGCTCTTGATCCAGATGTTTCCGCAGTTCCTGGCCGTGGTCGCGCTGTTCCTGATCTTCTCGACGATCACCGACCTGTGGCCCGGGATCGGCTTCAACACCTGGTGGGGCATGATCCTGCTCTACCTCGGTGGCGCGCTGGGCGTGAACACCTGGCTGATGAAGGGCTTCTTCGACACGGTGCCGAAGGAGCTCGACGAGTCGGCGACGGTGGACGGCGCCTCGCACACCGGGATCTTCTTCCGGATCCTGCTGCCCCTGGTCTCGCCGATCATCGCGGTCGCCGGGCTGCTCGCGTTCATCGGCACGATCAACGAGTTCCTGCTGGCCAACCTGTTCCTGCGGGACGGCGCGTCGAAGACCCTCGCGGTCGGCCTCTACGGCCTGGTCCAGGGCTCGGACCGGAACACCAACTTCGGGATCTTCTGCGCCGGCACGCTGCTCACCGCGATCCCGACCGTGGGCGTCTTCCTGTACCTGCAGCGCTACA
>KL571294.1:15167-15946 GCA_000715855.1 Actinoplanes liguriensis | reverse complement strand
CGGCTCCGAGGGGTACGTCTCCAATTCCGCGCCGGCCCTGGGCGAGACGGTGGCCGTCTTCGTCCGGGTGCCGGCCGGGGCCAGGGTGTCGCGGGTGCACATGCGCTGGGTCCGGGACGGGGAGCCGGTCTTCACGTTGGCGACCGTGGACCGGCGCGACGACGGCGGCGAGTGGTGGCGGGCCGAGCTGCAGGTTCGCAACCCGGTCACGCAGTACCGGTTCCTGCTGCGTACCGCGGGTGGCGCGGTGCGCTGGCTGACCGGGTGCGGCCTGACCGAGCACGACGTCCCGGACGCGACGGACTTCCGGCTGGTCGCCTACGCGCCCGCGCCCGCCTGGGCCCGGGACGCCGTCGTCTACCAGATCTTCCCGGACCGCTTCGCGAAGACCGCGGAAAGATCAACCCCGGAGTGGGCGGTGGCTTGCGACTGGGACGATCCGGTCGAGAGGGACGGTCCGCTTCGCGGGATTCAGCTGTACGGCGGTGACCTCGACGGCATCGCCCGGCACCTGGATCACATCGAGGATCTCGGCGCCACCACGGTGTACCTGACCCCGTTCTTCCCGTCCCGGTCGAACCATCGTTACGACAGCGCCTCGTTCGACCACGTGGATCCGCTGCTCGGCGGTGATCAGGCGCTGGTCCGGCTCGCCGAGGCGGTGCACGCCCGGGGCATGCGCGTGATCGGCGACCTGACCACCAACCACACCGGTGACGCGCACCCGTGGTTCCCGGGCGAGCGCGACCTCTACTACCTGTCTCTTATACACATCTCTG
>KL571294.1:14080-14887 GCA_000715855.1 Actinoplanes liguriensis | reverse complement strand
GTATAAGAGACAGGAACTGGGGGAGTCACGAGCTGCGGCGGCGGTTCGCGCGGATCGCCCAGCACTGGCTGACCTATCCGTACGCGCTGGACGGCTGGCGCATCGACGTCGCGAACATGACCGGCCGCCGCGGTGCCGAGGACTGGTCGCGCGAGGCGGCCGTGCTGCTGCGCCGGGCCGTCCAGCAGGTCCGGCCGGACGCGCTGCTGATCGCCGAGCACGCCCACGACGCCACCGGCGACCTGGACCGCAACGGCTGGCAGGGCACGATGAACTACGCCGGTTTCACCCGCCCGGTGTGGAGCTGGCTGCGCGCGCCGGTGCTGCCGTTCGACGACTTCCTGGGGGTGCCCGGCGAGATCCCGGACCGGGACGCCGGGTCGCTCGTCGCGACGATGAGCGCGTTCGCCGCTCAGATGTCGTGGCGCTCGTGGACGAGCTCCTGGTCGATCCTCAGCTCGCACGACACCCCGCGGATCCGGTCGGTGACCGGCGACGCGGACCGTCAGGAGATCGCGGCGGGGCTGCTCTGCACGCTGCCCGGGACTCCGATGATCTTCGCCGGCGACGAGCTCGGCCTGACCGGCGTGAACGGTGAGCATTCCCGTACGCCGATGCCCTGGAAACGACCGGAGACCTGGGACCGGCGCACCCTGGGTGATTATCGCGGCCTGATCGCCCTGCGCCGGGCGCAGCCCGCGCTGCGGCACGGCGGCCTGCGCTGGGCGCACGCCGCCGGCGACGCCCTCGCCTTCGTGCGCGAGACGCGCGACGACGCGGTGCTGGTGGTGGCGCGGCGCGCCGCGG
>KL571294.1:12487-13857 GCA_000715855.1 Actinoplanes liguriensis | reverse complement strand
CCGGGCTGCCGTCCGGCATCGACGGGACGAACCTCTACGGCGGCGCCGGCGATCTCAAGGTCGGTACCGATGGATGTATCGAAATCAATGGAGATGGACCTACCTTCCAGGTGTGGTCCGTATACCGACACCGGAAGGGTGCATAGTGGCATCGAGTAAATCGCGGTGGGGGACCGCGCTGCTCAGCCTTCTCCTCCCACTGCTCGTGGTCCCGGCTTCGGAGGCGGCCGCGGCCCCCTCGGAGCCCAGCGCCTCGGTCGTGGCCAGTTGGGGCTCCGATCAGGCCGCGGCCGGCGAGCAGTACTACTTCGTCCTGCCGGACCGGTTCGCCGACGGCGACAAGTCCAACAACAAGGGTGGGCTTGCCGGTGACCGGCTGTCGACCGGCTACGACCCCACCGACAAGGGGTTCTACCACGGTGGTGACCTCAAGGGTGTGATCGACAAGCTCGACTACATCCAGGGGCTGGGGACGACCGCGATCTGGCTCGCGCCGGTCTTCAAGAACAACCCCGTGCAGGGGACCGGCGCCGACGTCTCGGCCGGTTACCACGGGTACTGGATCACGGACTTCACGCAGGTGGACCCGCACTTCGGGACGAATGCGGACCTGAAGCGGCTGGTCAAGCTCGCGCACCAGCGGGGCATGAAGATCTTCCTGGACATCATCGTCAATCACACGGCTGACGTGATCAAGTATCGGGAGAACCAGTACTCGTACATCGACAAGAGCACTTCGCCCTATACGGACACCGAGGGTCAGCCTTTCGAGGACCGGAACTACGCGTCATCGGCCTCTTTCCCGAAGACGGATGCCACCAGCTTTCCCTACACGCCGGTTGTCGACGCCAAAAGCAAGAACGCCAAGGTCCCGGCCTGGCTCAACGACGTGACCATGTACCACAACCGCGGCGACTCCACGTTCTCCGGCGAGAACAGCGAGTACGGCGACTTCTACGGCCTCGACGACCTGTGGACCGAGCGCCCCGAGGTCGTCCAGGGCATGACCAAGATCTACGCCGATTGGATCGGGTCCACCGGCATCGACGGCTACCGCCTCGACACGGTCAAGCACACCGACCTCGACTTCTGGCCGCAGTTCTCGGCGGGCATCCAGAAGGCGGCGAAGAAGGCGGGCAAGGACGACTTCTTCATGTTCGGCGAGGTCTACAGCGCCGATCAGGAGATCGAATCCACCTACGTACGGCAGGGTGAGCTCCCCGCCACGCTGGACTTCTCGTTCCAGGCGGCGGCGCAGGCGTTCGTCACCGGCGCCGGCCAGGCGAGCGGGCTCTCCGACGTCTACGCCAAGGACGACCTCTACACCACCGCGACCACCAGCGCCGAGCGGCTGCCGACCTTCCTCGGCA
>KL571294.1:5022-12254 GCA_000715855.1 Actinoplanes liguriensis | reverse complement strand
TGTGTATAAGAGACAGGCCGCGGACACCCGGCTCAAGCGCGACCAGCTGGCGCACGAGCTGATGTTCCTGACCCGCGGCCAGCCGGTCGTCTACTCCGGCGACGAGCAGGGCTTCACCGGGCCGGGCGGCGACAAGGACGCCCGTCAGGACATGTTCGCCAGCAAGTCCGCGGACTACCTCGACGACGATCTGATCGGCACCGACAGCACCCACGCGGTCGACAACTACGACACGAAGCACCCGCTGTACCGGACGATCGCCGCGCTCGCGAAGCTCCGCAAGGCGAACCCGGCGCTGGTCAACGGGGTTCAGACGACCCGGTATGCGTCCGGGAACGTCTTCGCGGTCTCCCGGACCGACACGGCGAAGCGGACCGAGTACGTGGTCGCGGCCAGCAACGCCACCACCACCCGGACGGTCAGCTTCGCGACCTCGTCGCCGGGAGCGGTCTTCACCGGCATCTACGGCGGATCGGCACCGGTCACCGCGGACGCGTCCGGCAAGATCACGATCACCGTGCCCGCTCTCAGCACGCTCGTCCTGCGCGCCGGCACCCCGGTCGACCGGAACACCGCCGCGCCGACCGTAACCCTCAAGCCCGCCGCGGGAACCTCGGTGGCGACCCGGACCGAGCTGACCGCGGAGACCACCGGCGACCCGCTCGCCACGGTCACCTTCGCGGCGCAGGCCGGCAACGGACAGTGGAAGCTGCTCGGCACCGCGGACAAGGCGCCCTACCGGATCTACCACGACCTGGACGGGCTGGCCGGCGGCACTCCCGTGAAGTACAAAGCGGTGGTGCGCGACAGCAAGGGACGGCTCGCCTCGTCCACCACGAACATCACGGTGGGTACGGCCGTGGCCGCCTCCACCGTCGACTACGCGATCGTGCACTACCAGCGGCCGGCCGGCGGTTACGACGACTACGGCCTCTACACCTGGGGTGACGTCGACCCGTCGATGTCGACCACGTGGCCGAACGGGCAGCCGTTCGCGGGCGAGGACGCGTACGGCCGATTCGCGTACGTCAAACTGGCCCCGAACGCGAAGAGCATGGGCTTCATCGTGGTCGGCAAGGACGGCGTGAAGGACACCGACGCCGACCGCTCGCTCGACCCGACCAAGACGCCCGAGGTGTGGCTCAAGCAGGGCGACAGCGCGATCTACACGACCCCGCCGGCCGTGCAGCAGGATCAGTCGAAGGCGATCATCCACTGGCGCCGGGCGGACGGGAACTACGACGGCTGGGGCCTGCACGTCTGGGACGGCGCGGCGACCGGCACCGACTGGGGCAGCCCGCTCCAGCCCACCCGGATCGACTCGTTCGGAGCGGTCTTCGAGGTACCCCTCGCTGACGGCGCGACCGCGCTGAGCTACATCATCCACAACGGCGACACCAAGGATCTGCCCACCGACCAGAAGCTCGACCTCGCCTCGGCGGGACACGAGGTCTGGCTGCTCGCCGGGCAGGAGAACCGCCTGCTGCCGCTGGTCAAGACGGCCGGTGGCGGCGGCACGATCGACGTGACCAAGGAGTCGGCGGTCTGGATGGACCGCTCGACGATCGCCTGGAAGACCGGCACCGGCACCACGCTGCAGGAGGTCGGCGCCGGCACCGACGGCAAGGTCTACGACCTGGTCTGGTCGCCGACCGGCGGGATCGGGGTCGCGGACGGGGAACTGACCGGTTCCTATCAGACCGTGCCGCTCACCTCGCGGCGCAACGGCCTGACCGAGGCGCAACGCGCGAAATTCCCCCACCTCTGGCAGTACGGGGCGTTCGAGCTGACCGCGAAGAACGTGCCGGACATCCTGCGGGGCCAGGTCGTGGTCACCGAGCGGGACGCCACCGGCAAGCTGCTCGCGGCGACCGGGGTGCAGACCGCGGGCGTGCTCGACGACGTCTACTCGGCGGCGGCCGACTCGACCCTCGGTTACGTCGACGGTCGCGTCTCGGTCTGGGCGCCGACCGCTCGGAGCGTCGAGCTGGAGGTCTACGACAGGGCCGGGGGGAGTGCCGTTCTCGAGCCGATGACGCGCGACAACCGTACCGGCGTCTGGTCTTCGCCTGTCTCTCGTGGTGACCAGGGCAAGTACTACAAGTTCCGGGTCACCGCCTGGCAGCCGGCCGTCGACAAGATCGTCACGGCGTCGGTGACCGACCCCTACTCGGTGGCTCTGTCGACCGATTCCCAGTTGAGCCAGTTCGCGGACCTGAACGACCCGAAGCTGGCGCCGGCCGGGTGGAGTTCGCTGAAGAAGCCCGCCGCCACCGCTCCGGCCAAGATCCAGATCCAAGAATTGTCCGTACGGGATTTCTCCATCGCCGACGCATCGGTGCCCGCTACCGAGCGTGGAACTTACGCGGCCTTCGGTGAGACCGGCGCAAACGGGATGAAGCACCTCGCGGATCTGGGAAAGTCCGGGGTCACACACTTGCACCTGCTGCCGGTGTTCGACTTCGCGACCATCCCCGAGAACCGTGCCGACCAGGCCCAGCCACCCTGTGACCTGGCGTCCCTGCCGTCCGATTCCGATCAGCAGCAGGCGTGCATCGCGAAGGTGGCCGGCACCGACGGATACAACTGGGGCTACGACCCGCTGCACTACACCGTCCCGGAGGGCGGCTACGCCGTCGACCCGGCCGGCCGCACCAAAGAGTTCCGGACCATGGTCGCCGGGATCAACAACGCCGGCCTGCGCGTGGTGATGGACGTCGTCTACAACCACACGTCGGCCGCCGGGGTCGACGACAAGTCGGTGCTGGACCAGATCGTGCCCGGCTACTACCAGCGGCTGAACGCCGACGGGACGCCTGCCAACTCGACCTGCTGCGCCAACACCGCGCCGGAGAACACGATGATGGGCAAACTCGTCGTCGACTCGATCGTCACCTGGGCCAAGCAGTACAAGGTCGACGGATTCCGCTTCGACCTGATGGGCCACCACCCGAAGGCGAACATCCTGGCCGTCCGCAAGGCGCTGGACAGGCTCACCCTGAAACGCGACGGCGTCGACGGGAAGAACATCTACGTCTACGGCGAGGGCTGGAACTTCGGCGAGGTGGCGAACAACGCCCGCTTCGTCCAGGCCACCCAGGTCAACATGGCCGGCACCGGGATCGGCACGTTCAACGACCGGCTCCGGGACGCGGTCCGTGGCGGCGGCCCGTTCGACGACGACCCGCGCGTCCAGGGCTTCGCGTCGGGGCTGGCCGAGAGCACCACGGCCGAGGACAAGGCGCGGCTGCTGCACTACCAGGACCTGATCAAAGTCGGACTGACCGGCAACCTCTCCGGTTACCGCTTCGTCGACTCCAGCGGCGCCACCGTCACCGGGTCGCAGGTCGACTACAACGGCTCGCCGGCGGGGTACACGGCGTCGCCGGCCGAGGCGATCACGTACGTCGACGCGCACGACAACGAGATCCTCTACGACGCCCTGGCGTACAAGCTGCCGCAGGCCACCTCGGCGACCGACCGGGCCCGCGCGCAGTCGGTGGCACTCGCGACCACCGTGCTCGGGCAGGGCGTCGGGTTCGTGGCGGCCGGCAGTGAACGGCTCCGCTCGAAATCCCTCGATCGCAACTCGTTCAACTCGGGGGACTGGTTCAACGAGATCGAATGGGACTGCATGCGCGGCAACGGCTTCGGCAAGGGGCTGCCGCCCGCGGCGGACAACCAGGCGAAGTGGCAGTACGCCAAGCCGCTGCTCGCCGACCCGGCCCTCAAGCCGGACTGCGCGGCGATCAACCTGGCCGACAACCGCTACCAGGAGCTGCTGAAGATCCGGAAGTCGTCGCCGGTCTTCGGGCTCGCCACCGGCAAGCAGGTGCAGGACCGGGTGGCGTTCCCGCTCTCCGGCACGGACGAGACGCCCGGCGTGATCACGATGACGCTGGACGCCCGCGGACTCGACGGCAGGTGGAAGTCGGTGACCGTGGTCTTCAACTCCACGGCGTCGACCGCCACGCAGCGGGTCAGCGCCCTGAAGAACGCGAGGGTCGCGCTGCACCCGGTGCAGCAGTCCTCGGCCGACCCGCTGGTCCGGACCGCGTCGTTCGCCCCGGCGACCGGCACGTTCACGGTTCCCGCGCGTACCGTCTCGGTGTTCGTCCAGAGCTGACGATCCTCCGGACCCCGGCCCCGCTCACCCGATCAGCCCGGGAGGGCGGGGCCGGCTGGCCCTCACGGCTCTGCGCGCCCGTTTTGTGAACCATGAGTGCCGGCTGAGGAGGGGTCAGGCGTGCAGGGTGGGGGTGGAGAGGCGGGTGATCAGGGCTTCGGCGGGCTCGGGACGGCCCAGGTGGTAGCCCTGCGCGAATTTACAGCCCATCACGGTCAGCAGGTTGAGCTGTGAGGCGTCCTCGATCCCCTCCGCCACGACCCGCAGCCCGAGCGTGTGACCGAGCTGGATCACCGCGTTGACGAGTTCCTGCTGGCGGCCGTTGTCGGACATCCCGTCGATGAACGAGCGGTCGATCTTGAGAACGTCGACCGGGATGTCCCGCAGGTAGCCGAGCGACGAGTACCCGGTGCCGAAGTCGTCGATGGCGATCTTCACGCCCAGCTCGCGGAGCTCCTCCAGGCGCACCGAGGTCACCGCGAGGTCGCGCATCAGCACCGTCTCGGTCAGCTCCAGCACCAGGCAGTGCGCCGAGAGACCGGTGCTGGTCAGCGCGAACGCCACCTGCTCGGTCAGGTCCGGCACCTCCAGATGGGCGGCCGACAGATTGACGCTGACCCAGGCCGGCGCGGTGGCCGGGTCGTCGTCCTGCCAGCGTTTGACCGCGGTGCACGCCTCCAGCAGCACCCAGCGGTCGATCTCCACGATCGCGCCGGTCTCCTCGGCGAGCGGGATGAACGAGCCGGGCATCCGCAGCCCCTGTTCCGGGTCCTGCCAGCGGACGAGGGCCTCGGCGCCGGCCATCTGCCCGGCCGGCACGCCGACCACCGGTTGCAGGTGCAGCCGCAGCTCGCCCCGGTGCACCGCCTCGCGCAGCCGGGCCTCCTGGTCCAGCCGGTTCAGCAACTGCTCGTGCATCTGGGTCTCGAAGGTGAGGAAGCGGTTCTTGCCCTGTTCCTTGGCCGCGTACATGGCGACGTCGGCGTTGCGCAGCACCTCGTCGGCGTCGGTGTAGCGGGCCGCGTCGGGCACCACGCCGATGCTCACCGAGACCAGCGACTCCCGGTTGTGGATCAGGAACGGCCGGGACAGGGCCGCCAGGCACTCCCGGGCGAGCCGCTCGACGGTTTCCGGGTCGGCATCCTCCAGCAGTACGGCGAACTCGTCGCCGCCGAGCCGGGCCACGGTGTCCTGCGGGCGCAGCGCGTGGGTGAGCCGCTCGGCGGCGGTGCGCAGCAGCAGGTCGCCGGCGTTGTGCCCGAGGCTGTCGTTGACCCGTTTGAAGCCGTCCAGGTCGAGGTAGAGCACCGCGAGCGGCCCGCCGGTGGCCCGGGCCCGGGCGAGCGCGTGCTCCAGCCGGTCCAGCAGCAGCTTGCGGTTGGGCAGGTTGGTCAGCCCGTCGTGCAGCGCCTGGTGCCGCAGGTCGTGCTCCAGGGCGCGCTGGCGGCTGACGTCGCGCAGCACGATCACCGCGCCGATCGGGCGGCCGCCCTTGGCGATCTCGCTGGCCGTGTACTCGACCTGCACGCTGGTGCCGTCCGGCCGTTGCAGGGCCACCTCGCGGGTGCCCGGGCTGAGCCCGTCACCCACCTCCGGCAGCACCGCCGCGGCTTCCCGGCCGAGCAGTCCGTCGGCGCCGAGCCCGGTGATCCGTCCGGCGGCGGCGTTGGCGAACGTGATCCGGCCGGCCGGGTCCACGCCGCAGATGCCCTCGCCGGCGTTGGCCAGGATGCTGTCGGTGTATTCCTTGGCCAGGATCTCCCGGGCCGAGGAGTCCAGTTGCTCGGCCATCTCGTTGAAGGCCACGGCCAGCCGGCCGATCTCGTCGGAGTCGCTCCCGGCCGGCACCCGGTGTGAGTAGTCGCCGGTGCGGATCACGCCGACCGCGGTGGTCAGTGAGGTGATCCGCCGGGTGAGCGACCGGGCCAGGAAGTGCCCGATCAGCAGGACCAGCAGGAAGGCGACCGCGGCGACGATCAGGATGACGAGCTGGGTCTGCCGGGCGGCGGTGATCATGTCGTCGTAGAGCGGCGTGTACTCCAGGACGACCGCGCCGATGATCGTTCCGGCGGCATTGCGCATCGGCACCACGACCTGCTTGATGCCGGCCGGGTAGTCGACGCTCCGCTCGACGAAGATCCGGGATTCGCCGTCGGCGAGGGTCTCGCCGATCTGGTTGCCGGTGTCGTGGTCGAAGGTCGAGCCGATGTTCTCCGGCACGGCGTCGCCGAGGATCCGCTTGGCGGTGTCCACCGCGACGACGTCCCGGTGCTGGCTCTCGTGCAGCCGTTCGATGTAGTTGGCCAGCGATTTCGGGCTGTCGTACAGCGGCTCGGGGTCCTCGCCCTCGGTGTCGATCGGGAGCCCGAGGGCGATGTCCTTGCCGATGCCCCGGGCCACCTGGGCGGCCTCCTTGGCCGCGGCACGCCGGGCCGAATACAGGTCGGTGTACCAGGCGGTGACCGCGGTGGCGACGACGAGGAGTGCCACCACCAGGTAACCGGCCAGCAGCTTCCGGCGAACGCTCATCCGACCTCCCACCGTGAAGATCGGCATGGGTGGCCGGAAGTTGAGCGCCGGGGTCAGACCGGGACGGTCTCGCGCTCCTTCTCGGCGGCGGCCGGCTTCTTGGCCAGCCCGATGACGATCGCGACCACGATCGCGACGCCGGTGATCACGCCGACCGCCGTGGTGGGGACGTCGAACAGCTTCAGCGAGCTGGCCAGCAGCACGATGATCAGCGCGGAGCGGACCAGCGCGCCGGGCGCCCGCGAGGAGATCCGGGAGCCGATCAGCACGCCCGGGATCGAGCCGAGCACCACCGCGCCGGCGATGTCGAGGTGCAGGTCGCCGAAGAGCGCGTGACCCACGGCGGCCGCGGTGACCAGCGGGATCGCCTGCACCAGGTCGGTGCCGACCAGGTCGTTGGCACGCAGCTTGGGGTAGAGCGCGAGCAGCGCCACGATGATCAGCGAACCGGAGCCGACCGAGGTCAGCCCGACGACCAGACCGCCCATGATGCCGATCAGCAGGGTGGGCAGCGGCCGCACGACGATCTCGGCGGGCGGCCCGTCGCCGTTGCGGCGGCTGGTCCACGCCTTGAGGA
>KL571294.1:0-4794 GCA_000715855.1 Actinoplanes liguriensis | reverse complement strand
GTCCACGCCTTGAGGATCATGCCGCCGGCGGCCAGCAGCAGCGCCACGCCGAGGCTGATCTTGACGATGTGCTGGACGTTGTCGTCGTCGCCGAGCAGGCGCAGCAGCAGGACCCCGAGGAACGCGCTGGGCACGCTGCCCGCGCAGAGCCAGGCGACCAGCTTCCAGTTCACCGTGCCGCGCCGGGCGTGCACCGCGCCGCCGAACGGCTTCATCACCGCGCTGGCGGCGAGGTCGCTGCCGATCGCGGCGACCGGATTGACGTGGAAGAGCAGCACCAGGATCGGGGTCATCAGGGCACCGCCGCCCATGCCGGTGAGGCCGACGATGATCCCGACGCCGAGTCCCGCGAGCGCCATGGTCAGGTCCATGGCCGGAAGTCTGCTCGACGATCCCCCACCTTGTCTACTAAATCAGTTGAGATTGTCGAGATTCCCGCGACGTGGGAGACCGAAGTTCCTTCAGTCCGTCGCCGGCCCGCCGATGTGACTCTCCGTGGATGAGCCTCTGCTGAACATGATGCGCGACGACCTGACCCGCCGGGTGGCGTCCGCGGCGGCCAACATGACCGACACGCTGCGACTTCTCGCCGCCGCGCGGGATCTTGCCGGGGACGGGCCGGGCGCCGACTCGCTGGGCGCCGCGATCGCGGAACTGACCTCGGCCAGGGACGGGCTGCTCGTCAGGAGTCGGTGAAGGACTCCCAGTCCAGGCCCAGTTTCCGGAGCCGCCGGAGCAGGCCGGGATGGCGGACGCCGACGTACATCTCGAACCAGTCCGCGTCGTCCTCGCCGATCAGCACGACCGTTCCCGGGCCGGCGTAACAGCGAGTGAACAGCGACGGCCATCGCATCGGGCGCAACGGCACCCGGCGCAGCGGAGCGATGACCCGCTGCGCCTGGGGCCGGTCGACGAACGCCATCCCGCCGAGCGGGCCGTCCATCGCGGCGCGCGCGAGGGTGGACTGCAACAGGTAGCCGCTGAGGCGTTCGCGCTCGGGCAGGAGGCGGTCGCTCAGGCCGTCGTACCAGATTCGCGGGTCCTTCTCGTCGGGCTCCATGACGACGGAGAAGACGCCGTCCTCCGCATACCCGAACTCGAGCAGGCCGTCCGGGCGGCCGGGGCGGGGCTCCGGGAGGACGACGGTCGAGACACCGTAGACCTCGGGACGGCCCGCGGCGGCACGGTGGAACGCCTGAAGCGGAGGCGGACCCGCAAAATCCGAAAAACCGGGCTTCGGGGGTACGTCGTGATACCACCCGGCGATGAAGCGCTCCATGGCGCCGACCGGGTCGAACCCGACCTCCTCCAGCCAGTCCAGCCCGGGCGCGACCTGACCGAGTAGATCGGGCGGGACCGGCGCCTCGAAGGTCAGGCGGATGTCGTGCAGCGCCCCGCGCCGGTAACCGAGCTCCGTCGACCGTGCCACCCCCAGCGCGAGACAGCCCTCGGGTAATCGGGCGAACGCGCTCACCGCCGGCCGCAGCACCCCGGCCAGACGCTCCTCGACCAGGCCGGGGAAGGGCCCGGGCACGGTCAGCTCGCCCTCGACGGCGGGCGACGGGGCGACGACCACGATGGTGTCCGAGCCGACCGCGTACGCGGCGTCCGTACCGGTCAGCAGCGTCGCCCCCGGGCCGGCCAGGGCGAGCGCCTCCGGTTCGGCCACCACCGACCAGAGTTCGATCTCCACCGCCACACGGTAGACGGCCCCGCCACCCGGGGTGCGCACAGTGACGCAGCCCTCATGGCCGGAGGATTACGTCTTATCGTGCTGTTGGTCGTGTGTACACATCTCCCGGGTAGACCGGACGGTATGGGCGAAGTGCGCTGTGTGATCCACCGCAATCCGGACAAGGTCGGTTCGACCGTCTTCCTTCACCTGGACGGCTGCTTCGACCGCAGGTCCAGCGCCGACCTGCGCCGTGAGCTGCGTCAGGCCTTCGATCGGGCGCGCGGCGCCCGGGTCGTCGTCGACATGGCCGGTGTGGACCTGATCGGCAGTGAGTGCATCGAGGTCCTGCTGGTCGGCTACACCCGCGCGATGCGCAGCGGCCACGGGTACGAAGTGGTCAACGCGGAAAGCCACGTCCGGCAGGCGCTCGAGGCCACCGGCCTGTGCCCGCGGAGCGACGACAACCTGTACGCCCCGTCCACCGGGGACGCCATCGAGGCGGCGCTCGCCGATCTCTCCTGACCGACTCTCCACCGCAGACTCGCGGCCGGCCCGATCGGGCCGGCCGTTCGCGTTTGGCACATCCGGGCCGTCACCTGGGTGCGCTCCCGGTGTCCGCGATGTGGCCATGCGTCCCGCGAGTCGGGATTTCACAACCGCCTAACCGGAAGAACAAAAAGTAAACGTAGGATCTACTACGAGTGACCAAACGGCCTCCTGCGGCTCGGTGCCGAGCCTACGATCGACCCTGTTGTGCCAGCGCCGACCAGGAGGAGATCACCATGGCGAAGAAATCCAAGAAGTCGAAGAAGGACAAGAAGAACAAGAAGAAGAAGTGACACGTGTCGGGCCGCCGTCGAGCGGGCGGCGGCCCGATCGTGGTACCTGGTCAACGGAGGCGCCCCGATGCACGATCAGATGCTAGGTCTGCTGGACGACTGTGTCGCCAGGCTGATGACGTTGCGAGCCGATCTGGCGGCAGCTCGATGCGTCCGTCTGGGGGAGCGGCGGGGCCTCGTGCTCGAGGCGATCGACATAGCCGACGAGTTCGCCTCGTCGGCCAGCGTCGCCATCGGCGAGACAGCGCGCCACGAGTTGGCCGCCGTGCCCAGCCTGCCCGTCGGCGCCGGCGAGCCGGTGCGTGGCGTGACGCCGGTGGTGCTGAGCGAGGCCGCCTGCTGAGGCAAGCCCCCTGTCGAAACGGGCCACCTGCTGAGGCAAGCCCCCTGTCGAAACAGGCCGCCTGCTGAGGCGAGCCCCCTGCCGAGGCGAGCCGCTTGTCGAAGCGAGGCCGCCTGCTGGGGTGGGACGACCCCGAGGGCCGGCGAGATGCGGAGCGGCGCCGGCCTCGTGACTCAGCCCGCCGGCGGCAGCTTGCAGATCCGCCGGAGCATCGTGTCCAGCGCCTTCTTGTCGGCGTCGGTCACCGGCACGGCGGTGACGAGTTTGTCCCCGCCGTCCAGGGTGACCGTCGCGAGGAACTCGAACGGCTTCTTGATCTCGGCGAGCGCGTGCGCGTCGCACCGTGCCGGTGACGCGGTCAACGGCACGGACACCGACGGCGCGGCGGCGGTGACCGACGCGAGGGGTGTCCGGGCCGGCGCCTTCAGCGCGTACATCACGTTGCCGTCCAGCTCCAGGACCTGGATCGTGCCGGTCGCGGCGGCGGTGCGCCCGACGAGCAGGCTGCCCCGCAGCCCGGACGCGCCCGCGTCGGTCCACGGGCCGAAGGTCAGGCTCACGCTCTGCCCGATCCGCTGGGTGGCGCAGTCGGTGCGCAGCAGCCTGTCCAGCAGCGGGTTCGGGTCCGGCAGCGGGATGGTCAGCCGCTCGACGACGGTCGAGCCCTCCGCACGGGCGTCGACCACGACGTGCGACGCGGCAGCGGTGCTCACGCAGGTGCCGGTGCCGTAGGGGACCGGCACGTCGACCCGCAGCCCGCCGACCGGCAGCAGCGCGTCGGTGGACCGGCACGTCCCCGTTGTTGTGCAGCGCGATCGCCAGCTGCCGGTTCACCTCGTGGACGCGCCACTGCTCGGCGGTGGCGGTCACGTGCAGCGCGGGGCCTTGGTCGTCGTGCTGCGCACCGGCTCGGACCGCGACCGCCCCGGCGACGGCGAGCAGCACGACGACGGCACTGCTGAGAAGGATGGGCCGCCATCGCATGCCCGTGACTGTAGACGGTCAGGCGGTCTCGTGGTCGGTGGCTCGGGCCGCGCAGAGGAAGGCGCCGCCGACCGCGAACGCGCCGAGCACCCCGAGCGAGATCTGCTGCTCGTGGTCGACCTGCCGCTCGTACGTCTCCTTGGTGACGACGGTGGTCTTGTCGAGGACGTAGGTCCCGTCCGGCCGTACCTCCGGATTGCCCTTCAAAGTGACGAACGCGAGCACGATGGCCAGCCAGAAGCCGAAGAACGCGACTCCGGCCGCGATCGCCGCCCAGATCGGGACGTGCGGAGGCACCCAGGACGCCAGCGCCCACAGGCGGCGGGGTTGCTGGGTGCGGTAACCGCGGCGGTTGGACAGGATGGCGGCGGCGAACCCGGGGACGGTCAGCAGTGCGGCGATGCCCACCGCGACGCTCTTGTCCACCGGCCGATGGCCCAGCCCGAGCGCCACGATCAGCACGCCCGACCACAGCACCCCGGCCCCGCACAGCACGCTGTACAGCAGCAGCCCACGACGCGACATCATCACCGGAGACGCTAGTGCTCGCTTGCCGGTGGCGTGCCGCTTTCGGCATGGCCACGACGGCCGCCCGCTGATAGGCTCGGCAATTACTCTGCTCAGATCCGCGCAGAGCCTAGAAATCCACCATCAGAATAAGCCTTGGGGGCCAGGGTGTCAAGTCTGTCAAGCCTCGCCGCGGAACAATCTCACCTCGGCACGATCTACGGCCGCCTCGACGAGCTCCGGGCGCAGGTCCGCGACCGGCTCGCCGAGGCGAGACTCCGATCCGGGTCGCTGTTCCAGCGGGACGCGGCGGTCTACGCGTACGCCGAGCGCCTCGCCCAGTACGAAGCAGTCGAGGACGGGCTCTGCTTCGGCCGGCTGGACCTGCGCGACGGCGCGCGCCGCTACATCGGTCGGATCGGGATCCACGACACCGACGAGCCGCT
>KL571293.1:125866-127025 GCA_000715855.1 Actinoplanes liguriensis | reverse complement strand
CCACGATGGTCCCAGCCAGCTCGGCGGCCTGCTCGTCGGTGAGCTCGCGGGCGAGCACGTCGAGGTGGCCCGGGGTCAGCTTGATGAAGCTGAACGGCCCGCGCGCCACCAGTTCGGCGCCCAGATCGGCGAGGTCCAGGTCGGCCGGCAGCAGATGCACGGTCTGCCCGGTGACCAGCGGCGCCCAGATGTTCGGGACGACGAGGTCGAAGGCGACCGAGGAGAACAGCGGCGCACCGCCGGTTCCGGTCTCGGCCAGCCGCCGGGCCGCCCAGAGCACGTGGTTGGCGAGGCCCCGATGGGTGATCTGGACACCCTTGGGACGGCCGGTGGAGCCGGAGGTGTAGATCATGTAGGCCAGGCAGTCCGGGTCGCCGGAGCGCGGCGGCGCGGTGACCGGCTCGGTGCGCAGCGCGCCGCGCTCCGCGTCGATCAGCAGCTGCTCGACCCCGGCCGGCGCCAGCAGCCGCGGCACCTGCTTGGTCTCGGTGATCAGCACGGTCGCGCCCGCGTCGGTCAGCACGCCGCGCAGCCGGTCGGCCGGGTGGCCGGCCTCCATCGGCAGGTAGGCGCCGCCGGCCTTCCACACCCCGAGCAGGCTGATCAGCAGCTCGGGACGGCGGTCGACGAGGACGCCGACGACCGACTCCGGGCCGATGCCGGACCGGCGCAGGCGCCAGGCCAGCTGGTTGGCCCGCTCGTCCAGCTCCCGATAGGTGAGCGCGCCCTTCGCGCTGCGCACGGCGACGGCCTCCGGCACGGCCCGCGCGCGGGCCTCGAACAACTCGGCAACGCTCGGTTCACCCGGCCAGGTCACGGCGGAGGCGTTCCAGTCGGTCAGCAGTTGCCGCGGCTCGTCGCCCGGCAGCAGCCCGAGAGTGTCGCGGGCGTCGCCGTCCAGGTCGGCGATCATCGCCTCGAGAACCCGCCGATGCATGGCGACCAGCCGTTCCACGTCGGCGCGGCTGATCACGTCGATGTCGGCGGCGATCATCGTCCGGCCCGGGGTGGCGTGCACGACCAGGCCGAACTCGCTGATCCCGGCGTCGATGCTGGCGTCCAGGTCGACCAGATCGGTGTCGATCATGTGGAAGTCCAGGAACGTGAACCGGACGTCGAGCAGCCGGTCGTCGTCGGCGAGGTCGCGCTGGATGGTCGG
>KL571293.1:124010-125669 GCA_000715855.1 Actinoplanes liguriensis | reverse complement strand
AGAGATGTGTATAAGAGACAGCAGCTCGGCCTCCCGGCTGAACGTCTGCTGGATCAGCTCCCGCCAGGTGCTCGCGGTCCGTTCGTGGCCGAACGGCAGCGTGTTCAGATAGAGGCCGTGCACCTTGTCCGCGCCGAGCACCTCCGGACGGCCGTTGCAGACCAGGCCGATCCGGAACTGCGGCATGTCGGTGAGCATGCTCATGACCTTCACGTGCGCGGAGAAGATCACGCTCTTGAGTGAGCCCTGGGTGCGCACCGCGATCTCACGCAGTTGCTCGGTCAGGTCGCCGTACTCGACCCAGGAGCGGTGCACCACTCCGCCGCCGGACCCGTCGGTCGTGCCCCAGCCGTCCGGTAGGGCCAGCTTCGGGAACCGCTGGATGGTCTCCTGCCAATACGCCCGGTCCTCGGCCGAGTCGATCGACGCCTGCTCGGCGGCGATGAAGTCGGCGTAGCGAAGCGCGGGCGACTGCGCCCGCTGCCCACCCGGAGCGCCGGCCCGGTACGCGTCCAGCACCTCCATCAGGATCGAGTGGTAGCTCCAGCCCTCCAGGATCGCGTGGCACTCGGTCATCGAGAACCACCAGCTGCCGTCCGAAAGGTGCGCGGCGGCCCGCAGCAGCGGCGGCGAGCTCAGGTCGAACAGGGTGGCCCGCTCCTCGGTGGTGAACTCGTGCAGCGCGCGCTGCTGGGCGTCGGCGTCCATCCCGCGCATGTCGATGATCCGCAGCGGCATGGTCGCCGCCTCGTGCACCACCTGCAGCGGCTGCGAGTATCCGACGAGCTCGATCGACGTACGCAGGATCTCGTGCCGTGCGACGACCTCGTCCACCGCGTCGCGCAAGCGGGAAGCGGAGAACGGCTGGTCGTCGCGGATCCGGAAGGTCGTCACGTTGTGGTACGTGTTGCGCTCCCGGTCGGCGAGCATCTCCACGACCATGCCGCTCTGCAACTGCGACAGCGGGTACGCGTCGGTAGCGTCCTCCGGCAGCAGGTCCCGGTCTTCCGGGCTGATCAAGGCAAACCGTTCCACCAGGGCCAGCGGTGTGGTGAGCGGGTCACGCTCGTCCAGGACCGCGCCGAGCGCGGCGACCGTGCGATGCTGGAACACGTCGCGGACGGTGACGTCGAAGCCCTCCTCACGCAGCGCGCCGACCACGGCGACCGCCCGGATCGAGTCGCCGCCCAGCTCGAAGAAGTTGTCGTGGGCGCGGACGTCCTCGACGTCCAGGACTGATGCCCACGTGGCGGCGAGCCGCTTCTCCGTGACGCTTGCGGGGGCCTGGTCGTGGCCGGCGCGCAGCAGGTTGCCACGCGGGTCGGGCAGCGCCCGGTAGTCGAGCTTGCCGTTGGCGGTCAGCGGGATCATGTCGATCGACACGAAGGCCGCCGGGATCATGTACTCCGGCAGGGTGCGGCTCAGCTCCTGGCGCAGGCGCCGCGGGTCGATGGTCCGGCCGGGTGCGGGCACGACGTACCCGATCAGGCGCCGGTCGCCCGGGGTGTCCTCGCGAACCGTGACCACCGCGTCGGCCAGTTCCGGCAGGGCCCGCAGCCCGTCGACGATCTCGGCCAGTTCGATCCGGTAACCACGGATCTTGACCTGGTCGTCGCGGCGGCCGAGATACTGCAACCGGCCGTCGGGCATCCGCCGGGC
>KL571293.1:118229-123789 GCA_000715855.1 Actinoplanes liguriensis | reverse complement strand
ATCCGCCGGGCCAGGTCGCCGCTGCGATAGAGGCGGGACCCGGGCGGCCCCCACGGGTCGGGCAGGAAGCGCTCGGCGGTCAGCTCGGGACGCCCCAGGTAGCCGGCGGTGACGCCGGGGCCACCGACGTAGATCTCCGCCGTCGCGCCGACCGGGGCCGGCTCTCCGTGCCGGTCGAGCAGGTAGATGCGCAGGTCGGCGAGGGGCACCCCGATCGGGTTGCCGACCGCCGGGTCGAGGTCTGCCGCGACCAGCCGGTGGAAGGTGGAGTGGACGGTGGTCTCGGTGATGCCGTACATGTTGGCCAGCACCGGGGCGTCCAGGCCACGGCGGGCGACCCACGGCGCGAGCTGCGGGATGTCGAGGCGCTCACCGGCGAAGACGACGAGGCGCAGGGCCAGCGAGTCGATCCGCGGGTCGCCGGCCTCGGCGGCCTTGACCAGCCCGCGGAACGCCGACGGGGTCTGGTTGAGCACGGTCACGCCGTGCGCGACGAGCAGGTCGAGGAACTCGCCCGGGGCGCGGACCACGTCGGCCGGCACGACCACCAGCCGGCCGCCGAACAGCAGCGAGCCCCACAATTCCCAGACCGAGACATCGAAGGCGTACGAATGGAACAGCGGCCAGACGTCGGCGTCGGTGAAGTCGTACAGGCCGGTGCCGGCGGCCATCAGGCGCAGCACGTTGCGGTGGGTGACCTGTACCCCTTTGGGCCGGCCGGTGGATCCGGAGGTGTAGATGACGTAGGCCAGATCCTCCGGGCCCGCCAGCGGCTCCGGGTCGGTCGCCGGGCGCGCGTCCAGCGCGACGCGGTCCGCCGGGTCGTCCAGGACCACGATCGGGCTCCGGTACGCGTCGCTCAGCCCCGTGGTCAGCCCGTCGATCGTGACCAGTGCCACCGGGTCCGCCTCGGCCAGCACCGCGGCGAGCCGGCCGGCCGGGTGCGCGGGGTCCAGCGGCAGGTACCCGGCACCGGACTTGACCACGCCGAGCAGCGCCGGTACCAGGTCGGCGCCGCGCGGCAGGCAGACCGCCACCAGCGAGCCCGGGCCGGCGCCGTACGAGCGCAGGTGATGCGCGATCCGGTTGGCCCGCTCGTTGACCTGTGCATAGGTCAGGGTGACGTCCTGGAAGACCACCGCCGTCGCGTCCGGGGTGCGCCGCACCTGCCGCTCGAAGGCGGCCGCGATGGTGGTGCCGGCCGGCAGCTCCAGGCCGGGAACGCCGGTATCGACCGGCGCGACCAGGCGGCGCTCCGCGACGGAGAGCAGCTCGACGTCGCTGATCCGGCGGCCCGGGTCGGTGACGGCGCTCTCCAACGCGTTCACCAGGTGGCCGGCGAGGCGCTCGACCGTCGTCCGGTCGAAGAGGGCGGTGGCGTACTCGATCTGACCGTGCAGCCCGTCCGGGCGCTGCTCGATCTGGACCGCGAGGTCGAACTTGGCCACCCGCCAGGGCAGCTGGACCCGGCGCACCTCGAGGCCGGGCAGGTCGAACGCGCTGTCCGCGGCGTCCACCACGGTAAAGGAGATCTGGAACAGCGGGGTGCGTGAGGTGTCGCGCTCCGGCTGCAGCTCGTCGACCAGCTTGGCGAACGGCACCTCGGCGTGGTCGAACGCGTCCAGCACGGCGGAGCGGACGTCACCCAGCAGCTCGCCGAAGGTGGGGTCCTCGGCCACCCGGGTGCGCACGACCACCGAGTTGATGCCGTACCCGATCAGGTTCTGCAGCTCCGGGCGGTTGCGCTCGGAGACGACCGTGCCGACCGCGACGTCGTCCCGGCCGGTGTGCCGGGCCAGGACGGTCTGGAACGCGGCGAGCAGCACCATGAAGGGGGTGGCGTCGCAGGCGCGGCCCAGGGTGCGGATCCGCTCCGCGAGATGACCGTCGACGGTGAACGGGACCGCATCGCCGTGCCAGTCGCGTACCGGCGGGCGCTGGTGGTCGGTGGGCAGCTCGGTCGGCTCCAGGCCGGCCAGCCGCTCACGCCAGTAACCGGTCAGCCGCTCCAGATTCGCACCGGTGAGCTGGTCGCGCTGCCAGGCGGCGAAGTCGGCGTACTGCACGGTCAGCTCGGGCAGCTGCGCGTCGCGTCCGGTGACAGCCGCACGGTAGAGGGCGCCCAGCTCCGCCCCGAAGATCTCCAGCGAGCGCGCGTCAGCGGCGATGTGGTGGAAGACCACGCAGAACAGGTGGTCGTCGGCGGCCAGCCGGAGCAGCGCGGCTCGCAGCGGGAGCTCGGCGCCCAGGTCGATCGGGATGAGCGAGAAGCGCTCGGCGTACTCGAGGGCGGCGCTCTCGCCGGCCGGCTCGTCGGTGCGCCAGTACGGCGACAAGGCGGGGTCGGGGACCTGCATCGGCTCGCCGTCGCGCAGCTCGTACCGGGTGTGCAGGATCTCGTGCCGGCGCACCAGCAGCTCGAAGGCGGTCCGCAGCGCGGTGGCGTCCAGCTCGCCACGCAGCCGCAGGGTCAGCGGGATCAGGTACTCCGGGTCATCCGGGTTGAGCTGGCTCAGGAACCACTGCTGTTGCTGGCCGGGGTGCAGCGCGAGCGGCTTGCCGCGGTCGGCTCGCGGTACCGTGGGCGGAGCGCCGGCGCCGGTGCCCGCCATTCGCCTCTGGAGCAGTTCCTCGCGCAGCCGCTGAACCTCGTCCCGGGTCATGGCGGTGTTGTCCGTGCTCATCGCTGGCGACTCCTTCGCTGGTCCGATTCCTGCCCAGCGTTCGGGTCGCCGCTATAGAAGCTCCATATGGGAGCGGCCCGGCCCCTAAGACGACCCCGCTCGCGCCTCCTGCGGTTCCGGCTGCGCGGCGACCCTGGCTAGCATTCCGGGGACGCCATCCGTCGATGCTTCGCCGAACCACGGGGACACCATGATCGAGTCAATCCTTCCGCGCGGGACGGTCGCGGTCGACACGTTCGTCGACCCGCCCGGCGCCAGGCTGTACGCCGAGGAGGAGGCGATCGTCAGCGGGGCCGTGGCGAAGCGGCGCGACGAGTTCACCACCGCCCGCTGGTGCGCCCGCCAGGCGATGGCCCGGCTGGGCCGTGCGCCGGCGCCGGTGCTGCCCGGCCGGCAGGGTGAGCCGCAGTGGCCGGCCGGGCTGGTCGGCAGCATCACACACTGCGCCGGCTACCGGGCCGCGGTGCTCGCCGAGGCCGCCGCGATCCAGACCGTCGGGATCGACGCCGAGCCGAACGAGCCGTTGCCCTTCGGGCTGCTGGAAACCGTGGCGCTGCCCGCGGAGCAGCAGATGATCGCCACGCTGCTGGCCGGGCATCCCCGGGTCAGCTGGGACCGGCTGCTGTTCAGTGCGAAGGAATCGGTCTACAAGGCATGGTTCCCCCTCACCGCCCGCTGGCTCGACTTCGAGGACGCGGAGCTCTCGATCGATCCGGTGAGCGGGACGTTCCGGGCCCGGCTGACACTGACCGCGCCGCACGCGCCTCGGGGTTTCGACGGCCGCTGGCTGGCCGCGGACGGGTTGATCCTCACCGCGATCGCCGTCACCGCCTGAGGTCCCGGGCACTCCGGGCGAGACCCGGAGTGCCTCCGGCCTACGTGGAGAGGTCCAGGACGAGGCTGGCCGGCAACTGCGTGCGCCGGGACACCTGCAATTTGCGGTATGTCCTGGTCAGGTGCTGCTCCACGGTGCTGATCGTGATGAACAACTTGTCGGCGATCTCCCGATTGCTGTACCCGGCCGCGGCCAGCGCCGCCACCCGGGTCTCCGCTTCGCTGAGCGCCCCGGCCGCCCCGGCCGTCGCCGGCACCTCTCCCTCGTCCCAGCCGGCCGTGCCGATCAGCGTGTCGAGCAGCGGCCGCGCCCCGGCCTTCTCGGCGATCAACCGCGCCCGCCGGGCGACCAGCCCGCACCGGCGGAACTCGCCGAGCGCCTGGAACGATTCGGCCAGGTCGGCCAAGGTGCGGGCCAGCTCGTATTCGTCCCCGCCGGTATGCAGGTCGGCGGCCCGGCGCAGGATCATCGGGCGGTGCCGCGCCTCGCCGGTGGCCGCATAGATCCGCAGCGCCATCGCCTGCACCCGCGGCGTGTGCGGGCTGCATCGGGCAAGCTGCTCCTCGGTCAGCTTGCGGGCCTGGTCCGGCTCGCCCATCGCGAGCAGCGTCTCGGCCGCGGACACCCGCCACGGAATCAGGCCGGGCGTGTCCAGCCGCCACTTGGCGAGCAGCTCGCCGCAGCGCTGGAAGTCGCGCAGAGCCAGCGGCAGCTCACCGGCAGCCAGGCTGTAGCAACCCCGGGCGTGCAGGTAGTGCACGCCATACCGGGTGTGGAACAGTTGCTCCGGCACCGGCTGGTCGAGCAGGTCGCGGACCGTGCCGAAGTCACCCGTCCCGGTCCCGGCCAGCACGCCGGCCGCGATCGGGACACCGATCGCCACCCCCCAACTGCTCGGCGGCATCAGGGTGAGCGCCTGCCGGGCCTGACGCTGCGCGCCCCGCAGGTCGCCGAGGCGCACCGAGATCTCCGCCCGGATCGCCGCCAGCCGGGCCTGCCTGCTGGGCGCGCGACGGGCACCGGCCTCCTCGACGAACAGGTCGCACCAGGGCGCGGCTTGCTCCACCCGGCCCGCGTAGGTCAGCGCGAACAGCGCGCTCTCCACGGTGTCCAGACTCATCTCGTCGAGCCGCGAGTTGCGCAGGATCCGCTCGACCGTGCTCACCAACTGCTCGGACGGTCCGGTGGTGAGCGCCGCAGCGAGCGCGAGGGCCGCCTCCGTGCGCTGACTGGCGCCGACCGTGGCCGGCGCGACCGGCCGCCGCCCCGGCGGACGGACCTGGGAGAGGAACGGAGGGTAGGTCACCCGCAGCAACGTCCGGGTGATCGCCAGCTCGGCGGCCAGTTCCTGGTCGGTCGCGTCGGCGTGCAGGCTGAGGTGCTCGAACACTTCCTTGGCGTCGGCGAACTGGCCGTGCCAGAGCAGCGCCTTGGTGAGCACCAGCGCGTCCGCGCCACGCAGGTGCCCTTCGCGCAGCGCGGCCGTCAGCTCCGGCAGATAGCCCGTCGGCGCGCTCGGGTTGATCCGCCACTCGGCGCGTACCAGGGTCGCCATGATCCGGGCCTTGCGCAGTTCGTCGGTGCAGCTCTCCCACGCGATCCGCAGGTAGCGCACCGCGGTGGTCACCGAACCCTCGCGCAGTGCCTGCCGGGCCGCGTCCTCCAGCACCGGAACCGCCCACGCCTGAAGAGCCGATCCGGCGCCGGCCAGATGCTCGGCCACCACCGCCGGCGCCGCGCCACCGCGGTGGGCGAGCACCGCGACACGGTGGTGCAACTCGGCACGCTCCGGCTCGTCGATCCCGGCGAGCACCGCCTCGCGGGCGACCGGGTGCCGGAACGTGCCCTGGGCGAGCACGCCTGCGGCGGTCAGCGCCCGCACCGTGCGGCCGATCCCCGGGCCTTCCCCCGGGAGCAATTGCTCCAGCAGGGCCGGCTCGTCGCAGGCGGCGATGCCGCGGGCCACCCGCAGCAGGTCCAGGTCGGCCCGGTGCAGGCAGGAGACCACGGCCCGGCCGTAGTTGCCGCCGACCGACGGCTC
>KL571293.1:116841-118061 GCA_000715855.1 Actinoplanes liguriensis | reverse complement strand
CGGCCGAACCGTCGGCGACCGCCTGCCGGTGATCCTCGATCAGCCCGCCGACCAGCAACGGGTTGCCACCACTGAGCCGGTGCCAGGCCGGCCCCAGCCACTGCGCGCTCTGCGCGTCGGTCATTCCCAGGGCCATTTCGCGTACGCCCTCGGCCGTCAGCGGGGCGAGCGTGAGCAGCACCTCGTGCACCGGCCGCCAGAGCGCGTCCACGGTCTCGTCCGGGCCACCGCTCTCGCCGCGGGTAAACACCGCCAGCAGTGGCGCAAACCGGACCCGGCGTGCCAGGTAGGCGAGACAGACGATGGAGGCACGGTCGGCATGGTCGACGTCATCGACCGCGACCACCAGCGGGTAGCGGTGCGACAGCTCCAGCAACACGGTGCAGAGCGCGTGCACGATCTGCGGGTCCAGCGGGGTGCCGTCGCCACGGTCGGCGCGGACCCCCTCGTACAGCAGGTTCATCGCCCGCTCCCGCTCCTCGACGACCAGTGGCGCGTCCAGCAGCAGTTGACTCATCACGCCGAGAGGCAGATTCCTCTCGGCGTACGAAGCCGCCGCGGTGATGGCCAGGGCGTCCTGGTCGACCGCCCTCTCGGCAAACGCGGCCAGCAGTTCGGACTTGCCGGTGGCCACCGGGCCGGTGACCACGGCGACCCGGCCCTTGCCGGCGACCGCGGCGGCGAGCATGCCGTCGAGCTCGGCGATCACGTCGTCCCGTTCCACCAATCTCATGATTGTCCTTCCTCGACTCGGTGGAGCTCCTGATGACGACGTTAGGGGTGGCCGCTCTCGTCCCCTTATCGCTGCGCCATCGCCACGGTCCGAGCTCCTGCCCGGTTGCCCGGCCTCCGGTCAGCCGGCCCGGGCATAGCCGGGTGCGGCCGGGCGCACCGCGATCGGGGCCGGCCCGGACGCGCGCCCGTTACGGGCCACAGCGGCGCGGACCGCGGCGAAGGCGGCCGCCTCGAGGTCGTCACCGACCCCGGCGCCCCACAACACCCCCGAGCTGGGCCGCAGCTCGGCGTAGACGGCTCGGCCGGCGGCCTCGCCCAGCCCGGTGCCGGTACGGTGCACCGCGCGGACGTCGATGCCCCACCGGGCCAGCGCCAGCCGGACCCGCTCCACCTCGTCGGCACGGTCCGCCCCCACGGTGAACTCGGCGCCGTCGACGTGCAGGTTCGCCGGCACCGGCCGCACGAACGGCAGCGGCAACGAGAGC
>KL571293.1:116238-116623 GCA_000715855.1 Actinoplanes liguriensis | reverse complement strand
CGAACGGCAGCGGCAACGAGAGCAGCGGCTGGGCCAGGTACTCACCGCGGAACAGCTCGCACACCCGGTCGGCGTTGATCTCACCGCCCTCGGCGTCGGCCCGGGACTGCACCAGGCCGGCGAACTCGATCTGCAGCTCGCGCGGCGGATGCAGGCCGAGCCGGGTGCTCAGCAGATATGCCACCCCACCCTTGCCGGACTGGCTGTTGATCCGCACCACGCTCTCGTAGGTGCGGCCGACGTCGCGCGGGTCGATCGGCAGGTACGGGATGTCCCACTCACCGTCCTCGGCCGGCGCTCCGGCGGCCGCGGCCACCCGGCTCTGCTCGGCGAAACCCTTGTTGATCGCGTCCTGGTGCGAGCCGGAGCTGTCTCTTATACACAT
>KL571293.1:115825-116004 GCA_000715855.1 Actinoplanes liguriensis | reverse complement strand
CGTACGGGTGCCGCGGGTGCACCGGCAGCTCCGTGCAGTGCTCGACGGTCCGCCGGATCCGGTTCAGGTCGGAGAAGTCCACCCGGGGGTCGATGCCCTGGCTGAACAGGTTGAGGCCGAGCGTCACCAGGTCCACATTGCCGGCCCGCTCGCCGTTGCCGAACAGGCAGCCCTCGATC
>KL571293.1:113471-115575 GCA_000715855.1 Actinoplanes liguriensis | reverse complement strand
CGCTCGCCGTTGCCGAACAGGCAGCCCTCGATCCGCTCCGCACCGGCCAGCACCGCCAGCTCGGCGGTGGCCACCCCGGTGCCCCGGTCGTTGTGCGGATGCACGGAGAGGCAGACGTGCTCGCGGCGGCTCAGGTTGCGGTCCAGCCACTCGATACGGTCCGCGAAGACGTTCGGCGTGGCGCGTTCCACCGTGGTCGGGAAGTTCAGGATGATCGGCCGGCCGTCTTCCGGCTGCCACACGTCCATCACCGCCTCGCAGACTTCCAGCGCGAATTCCGGCTCGGTATCGGCGAACAGCTCCGGCGAGTACTGGAAACCCAGGTCGCAGTCGCCCAGGCTGTCCTCGGCGTACTTCATCAGCAGCTCGGTGCCGTGCACCGCAAGTTGCCTGCACTCCGCACGGTCCACGCCCAGCACGACGCGGCGGAACAGCGGCGAGGTGGCGTTGTAGAGGTGGACGGTGGCGCGTGGTGTGCCGACCAGGCTGCGGACCGTGCGGCGAATCAGGTCGTCACGGGCCTGGACCAGCACCGAGATCCGTACGTCGTCGGGAATCAGATCCCGCTCGATGAGCAGTCGCAGGAAGTCGTGGTCGTCCTGGCTGGCGACCGGGAAGCCGACTTCGATCTCGCGGTAGCCCATCTCGGTGAGCAGCCGGAACATCATCAGCTTGCGGTCCGGGCTCATCGGGTTGACCAGGGCCTGATTGCCGTCGCGCAGATCGGTCGACAGCCAGCGTGGCGCGGTGGTGATCGTGCGGCCGGGCCAGGTCCGATCGGGCAGCGGGGCCTCGGCCGTCCGGCGGTAACGCCCTACCGCTCGTTGGAAGAGACTCACGGGATCCTCCCTCCTTCTCCGAGCCCACGGCAGGTCATCCGTGGGCCCCGAAGAACATCGAATAGGAACAGGGCGCGAGCAGAACCTGGATCTGGCAGGCGTCACCGTCGTCGGGAACGACGAAGGCGACGGCGATCTCGGGATACGCGGCATAGACGCCGAAGGTGGCGAAATACGAGTCACTGTCGAAGACGATCCGGTACGCGCCCTGGTCCAGCCGCTGGTCAGCCCAGTCCCGGATGTTCCCGTTCTCGTCGGTCACCGCGGAGGCGACGGTCTGCCATCGCCCGTCGACGGGCCGTTCCAGCGTGGCCGGTATTCCGGCCGCGGATCGGCCGTACACCACATCCAGCGCTTGCGCGGTGACGCTCATGTCTCACACCCACCTCCGGCCCGCGGTGCGGGCGCCTTTATCCCGTCACCCTGCGGAACACCGTTATCGACCCGCATTCGAACGGCTATCACCCAGCCTTTTCTGCACGATGGCGATCCGGTGCGTCATTGATAAGAAGGCAATGGGGGTCGTCCCTAGCGTCATTCCCGTCGCCACCGCCGGGAATTTCCGGCCGGCACTCACCGAAGCGGGGAAATCTCATGCGCAAGATCGTCATTCGGATCGTCATGCTCACCGCCGCACTCGCCGGCGTGGCCGTGACCATCACCGGCGTCGCCTCCACCGCCACCGGCGCCGATTCGAGGGCTGACTCGGAGACCGGGGTGGTCGTCGTCGCCACCGAGGGCAACTGGCCCTGGGACTGACATACGAATACGGAACGGGGGCGGCGCCTTTATGGCGCCGCCGTTTTCGTGCGCCGACAATTATCGCAATGACCGATACGAGATCGGCGGGCCGGCGCTCGATCCGCCCTCCCCCGGCGGATCCCATCCGGCCTCGCTCCATGCCTGCAGGTCGGCCCGCGCCGGGTCGGTGACCGGTTGTCCGGTCCCGTCGGCCGCCGCGTACGCCTCACCGAGCATGGTCAGCACCCGGGCCTCGAACAGCGGCGCTCGGATGGCCCGGGACAGGCTCAGCGCCCGGTGCAGGTGCACCACCGCCTGTGGCGGCTTGCCGCAGGCCAGCGCGAGCTCGGCCAGACTGCACTCGATCCGCGCCTGGATCAGCCGCTCGCCGTTGCTGGTGGCCAGCTCCTGCGCGTTGGTCAGAGCGGCCCCGGCCTCGGTGTAGTCGCCGCCGCGCAGATGCGCCAGGCCGAGGCCGTGCAGTGCGTACGCCTCCCCGATCGGGTCGCCCATGTCCTGCACGG
>KL571293.1:111386-113213 GCA_000715855.1 Actinoplanes liguriensis | reverse complement strand
CCTTGCGGCTCAGCTCCAGGGCCTGCGGCAGCATGTCCTTGGCCCGCTCGGGCTCGCCCCGCTCCAGCTCGACCTGGGCCATGCTGTGCAGCACAAACGCCGCCGCGGCCCAGTCGCCACCGTTGCGCAGCGCGACCAGTGCCCGCTCGTAGCGGCGAGCCGCCTCGTCCAGGTTGCCCTCCATCCGGTCGAGATAGGCGATGTTCCGGCCGACCAGCGCGGTGCCCTGCTCGTCGCCGATCCGGTGGAACAGGTCGGACGCTTGTTCCAGTTGGGGGCGTGCGTCCTCGAGGCGCTTCTCCACGATCGCCAGCGAGCCGGTGGAGTAGAGCATCACGGCCTGTCCGCGCTCGTCCTGCGCGGCCCGGGCCGCGGCCAGAGCGATCTTGTGGGTGTCCCGCCAGTCGGCCAGGTAGATCCGCGACTCGAACAGGGTGACCGCGGTGACCGCGAGATCCCAGCACAGGCCGGCGAATCCGGCCTTGGCCGCCTGCCGCACCGCGGCCACCAGGGTCAGCCGCTCCCGCTCGAACCAGCCCATCGGGTCGCTGACCACCCGGTCGACCACCCTGGGGGCGAACTGCCAACGCGGGGCGTCGCTGTGCACCTGCAGGTTGTCCTCGCCGTGCAGCCGCTGGTGCGCCGCCTCGGCGAGGAACAACAGCGCGCCGAGCACCCGTTCCAGGGCGGCGTTGCGCTCGGCCGGCGTCTCGTCGGCGGCCAGCCGTTCCCGCGCGAACACCCGGATCAGGTCGTGCAGGCGGTACTGGGTGCGCAGCCCGCTGCCGACGATCTCCACCAGCTGCGCGTCGACCAGGTCGTCGAGCAGGTCCTGGGCCTCGCCGATGGGCTGGTCCAGCAACGCCGCGCCGACCCACCCGGAGAACGCCGGGAAGTCCAGCAGGGCGAGCCGGCGGAACAGCCGGCGGGCCTCCTCGTCGATACCGTCGTACGTCAGCGAGATGCTGGCCCGGATCCCGAGCGCACCGTGTTTCAGCTCATCCAGCCGACGGCTCTCGTTCTCCAGCCGCCCGGCCATCTGCTCGACCGTCCAGTGCGGCCGGGCGGACAGCCGTGCCCCTGCGATCCGCAGTGCCAGCGGCAGTTGGCCGCACAGCTCGGCCAGCTGCCCCGCCGCCTCGGTCTCCTCCCGCACCCGCTGCTCGCCGGCGATCCGGCCGAGCAGCTCGATCGACTGCTGCGAGTCGAAGACGTCGACGTCGATGTGCACCGCTCCAGGAATACCGCCGAGCCGCCGCTGGCTGGTGATCAGCACCGCGGTCCGCGGGTTGCCCGGCAGCAGCGGCAGGACCTGCGCCTCGCTGCCGGCGTTGTCCAGCACGACCAGCATCCGCCGGTCGGAGAGCAGGCCACGGTAGACCTCGGCGCGTTCCTCCACCCCGTCCGGGACGGAGGATCCGGGCACACCGAGGGTGCGCAGGAAACGCTCCAGGATCTGCGTCGGGCTGCCCCGGCGGACCATGCCGCCGTGCAGGTCGGCGAAGAGCTGCCCCTCCGGGTACAGCCAGGAGAGCAGGTGCGCGGCGTGCACGATGAGGGTGGTCTTGCCGATGCCGGGTTTGCCGGCCACCACGATCACCGGGACGGCGAGCTGGGCCGGGTTGTCCGCGGCGACGGCGAGCTGTTGCTGGATCTCGTCGATCTGCGCGGCCCGGCCGGTGAAGTCGGCGATGTCGGTGGGCAACATGTGCGGCACGGTGCTCTCCGCCACCGTCGCAAGCGTCTCCTCCACCGGCGCCGGCTCGATCACCACCGCTGGCACCGGCGACGCCTCGATCACCTCGGCGGCTGTCTCTTATACACATC
>KL571293.1:110712-111189 GCA_000715855.1 Actinoplanes liguriensis | reverse complement strand
CCACGGCCGGGAGCGCCGGTGCGGCCGGCAGGTTGAGCGCGGCGTCGGAGTTGAGGATCGAGCGTTCCAGCTGCTGGAGCCACTCGCTCGGCTCCAGGCCCAGCTCGTCGATCAGGGCCCGCCGGGCCGACCGGTACGACTCCAGCGCCTCGGCCTGCCGCCCGGAGCGGTAGAGCGCGAGCATCAGGTGGCCACGAAGGCGTTCGCGCAGCGGATGCTCGGCGACCAACGCGGTCAGCTCGGCGATCAGGTCGCGGTGGCGGCCGAGGTCCAGTTGGTACCCGGTGAAGTCCTCGATGTCCGTGAGCCGGCGCTCGCTGAGCCGCTCGGCCTCCATCCGCAGCAGGTCGCTGTCCAGGCCGTCGAGCGGGGCGCCACGCCACATTCGCAGCGCCTGGCTGTACCTGACCGCCGCCTCCTCCGTCCGGCCGGCCTCGCCCGCGGCACGCGCCTCGATCACCAGCCGCTCGTAGAGCC
>KL571293.1:108046-110461 GCA_000715855.1 Actinoplanes liguriensis | reverse complement strand
GCATCCGGCGCAGCGCCGAGACGCAGATCTGCACCTGCGCGCGGGCACTGGTCGGCGCCCGGTCGCCGTAGACGGCCTGGACGAGGCGGCCGATCGAGACGACCCGGCCTGGCTCCATTACCAGGCTGGCGAGAACGACCTGCTGGCGATGTCCGCCCAGGTCGAGCCGGTCACCGTCTGCCACCACCTCGAGCGGGCCGAGCACGCGGAACTCCACCGGCCCCCCTACACAGGATCCCGGTTCCGCGGATGACGTTGTTCTCCCGGCGGCGGCTTGTCTGAACCGTGACGATCGTACGCGTTAGTCCGCAATGCACTGTCCCCCATGTGTCGGTTTGAGGTTACGAACGCATGACGGAGAGCGCTACACCGTATTCGGAACAGCACCGAAGGTGCCACAAGAAATGGCCGATCCGCCGATTGCGCGCACCGATTTTCGGATCCTCTTTTGCCTTGTCGGGGCTTGGCGCGGCAACCGCTGGACTTCGCGACCCTTACGGGGCACCTTCCGAACTAAGGGAAGGCTGTCGAGAAACAGTCCGACAACGCCGGCTTCCTGTCAACTTCCTGCAAACGGAATAGGAATCCCGGCACCGGTCTCACGTCCACCCAGATTGGACATAAGCGCCAATTTAGACGCGCTTTAGCGTTTACCTGGAAAGTCGTGAAAGTCTACAAAGGGAGACCCTGATGCACCTCGTGCTGACCAGCGTGCCGGAGTCCTGGTCCCCATCTGGGGACGATCCGGCCCCGGGTTCCGTCACGGAGTACTCCGACGTGCTGTACGACGACGTGGGCACCCGGGTCGGCGCCACCACCGGCCGGACCGTGGTGCTCGGCACGACCCCGCGCCCGCGGCGGCTGCACCGCACCCTGATCGAACTGCCGGACGGCGCGATCGAGTCCCTCGACATCCGGGGGTACCACACCCCGTGCCCCGGCACCCGCTCCCGGTACGCCCTGACCATAGTGTTCGATCAGGCCGCCGGCCGGTGATCCAGGCCGGCGTCCGCGGACAGGATCGCGCTGTGCAGCTCGCGCAGGTTCCGGCCGGGTTCCAGCCCGAGCTCGCCGGTCAGCACGGTCCGGACGTTCTGGTAGACCCGGAGCGCGTCGGCCTGCCGCTCGGCGCGGTAGAGCGCGAGCATCAGCTGGCGGTAGAACGTCTCGCGCAGCGGGTGCTCGGCGGTCAGGGCCTGCAGAGTGCCGATCAGGTCCCGGTGCCGGCCCAGAGCCAGGCTTGACTCCACCATGGCCTCCACGCACTCCAGGTAGGACTCGTCCAGCCAGGTGGCGAACGCCCCCGCCGCCGGGCTGCCCCGCAGGCCGTCCAGCGCCGGCCCGCGCCACAGCTCCAGCCCCTGCTCCAGGAACCCGACCGCCCTCTCGTGGTCACCCGTCCGGGCCGCACCCCGCCCCGCGCGCACCAGGTTGCGGAACACCAGCACGTCGATCTCCTCCGGCCGGGCGTCCAGCAGGTAACCGGGGAGCCGGGTCACGACCGGGCTGTGGGCGTCGTCGTCGCGGTGCAGGAACTTGCGGAGCTGCGACACGTACACCTGAATCGCCGCCGTCGAGCGACGGGGAACCTGCTCGCCCCACAGCTCATCGGTGATCTGCTCGACCGACACGACCTGACCGTGACGGATCAGCAGCAGGCTGAGCAAACTCTGGATCTTGCGGGCGCCGATGATGCTGGCGCCGTGTGCCCCGAAGACGCGCAGGGGCCCGAGCAGTCCGTAGCGGACGGCACCGAGGTCGTCGGAAGCGGCGTTTCCCGCGGCGGCCAGGTTCGAGGTCAGAGACATACGTTCCCTCCTTCGTCAAGCCGAACGTAGCCACGCCCGTGGATCACCCCAACCCCACGATCCCCCTATTACCGCGACCTGATGCGGTTGCCCGCGCCGGTTCGAGCGATTTGCGGTAATGGCGGCCCCGGAGACCGATCCCGGAGGCCAGGGACGGGCGGCTCATGCCGTACGCCAATCGGATGTTCTTGGTTGTGGTGGGCGACCGTTCTCGCAGAGCGACCCGGCGCCGCCGCGATCTCCACCTCGCTGAGCGCCTCCGGGTGGCGCAGCACCAGCACCACCCGGTGCCGCGGTGCCCGGCAACGCGTTGCCACGCTCGGCGACGACCACGTCCCGGCCGTCGAGACGCCTCCGCCGCACCCGCTCTTCTTCCGTCAAGCCGAGTACGACCGCGAACGGGAATGGGTTGCCGGCCGACACCCGGCAATTTCGGTAATGCCGAATCGTTCGCACAGCCTCGCTATTGTCGGATCGTCCTGACCGCAACTCGGATGATCGGAGCATGCGAGCGCATGGAACCTCACAAGGATCCTGCTCAGCCGGCTGACGCGGAGGCGCCCGAGGGCCTGGAGGGCTGGCTGCGAGACTCTGTCTCTTATACACA
>KL571293.1:104468-107767 GCA_000715855.1 Actinoplanes liguriensis | reverse complement strand
ACGATGCAGTTCACGCCGTTCGGGCCGCTGCCGGTCTTCGTCGGCTCGGCACCGGTGTTGTTGCCGGTGTACAACCAGCACGCGGGGATGCTGCCGATGCTGTTGCTCTTGAGCGTGGCGACGTCGCCGTAGTTGGTGTTGACGCCGGCGATGACCTTGCCGCTGGTGGCGGTGACGTTCTGGATGGTCACCTTGCGGGCGGCCTGGGTGGAGCAGTTGCCGCAGGAGCGGTAGAGCTTGCCGAAGTTGGAGACCTTGAAGTTCTTGATGGTCACCGAACCGCCCGCGCCGCGGTTGTCCTGGAACACCTTGTCCGACGCGCTGGCCGCGCTGCCGCCGTCGACGACGACGGTGGCGTTGGTGCCGCGGAAGGTGGCGGCGTCCTCGCCGACGTCCTGCCAGACGACGTTGGTGAGATTGCAGCTACCGGCGCAGTGGACGCCGTCGGCGGCGGGCGAGCCCAGGATGACGTTTTTCAGGGTGGCGCCGGCGGCCAGGTCGAAGATCGGGTCCTGGCCTTCGTCCTGGCCGCCGCTGCCGAGGGGGCCGGAGCCGATGTAGCGCTTCCCACCGCCGTCGAACGTGCCGGTCACCTTGATCGATGCGGTGACCGGCACGTCCGTGGCGGCGGATGCCAGGCCTGCCGTCGCGACGACACCGGCCAGCGTGGTGGCCAGGACAGCGGCGCCGATGAGTAGGCGTCTTGTCTTCATTGCGGACCTTTCCTAGGGGGACCCGTCTTCGTCCGTTGGAGACGGGTGGAGCCGGCCGCCGTCGCCGCTACCTGGGGATGCGCGGGGCGGGGCCGGTGGGTGCTGGAACGGGACGCCTCCAACGTGGCACCGCACAGAATTCAAGTCAATAAATATCCTTTGCAGCTTTGTTGCAGGATTGCGGGGATTGTCATCCGCCTGTCTCTTATGATGTGTATAAGAGACAGGTTCTGTACTGGTTCGGCGGACGCCGGGGCACACGACCAATGTCTCGAACTTGCCGGCGATCTGCCTTCGGAGCGCGTCGGACGGCACCAGGACCGGAAGGCGTGACAAGCGCACGGCGACCAACCGTCGCCGACGTGGGCCGATCCGCCCGGGCCTGACCGGGGTGGTTCAGTAGCGGAAGCGGGCGAGATTGGTTTGGAGCGCGCCGGCGACGCGGGCGAGGTCGGCCGAGGTCTGTTCGGTGCTTGCGGCCGCGCTGGTGGTCTCGGCGGCGGCCTGAGCGACCCCGCTGACGTTCGCGCTGATCTCCGCGGAGCCGGTCGCGACTTCCGCGACGTTGCGACTCATCTCGGTGGTAGTTGCGGTCTGCTCCTCGACGGCTGCGGCGATGGCGGTCTGGGTGTCGTTGACCTGCTGGATGACCTCACTGATGGCGGCGATGGAGGTGACCGCGGCCTGCGAGTCGCCTTGGATGGCCGCCACCCGGGTGGAGATGTCCTTGGTGGCGCGAGCCGTTTCCTGGGCCAGGTCTTTGACCTCGGAAGCGACCACCGCGAAGCCCTTGCCCATCTCACCGGCCCGGGCGGCTTCGATCGTGGCGTTCAAGGCGAGCAGGTTGGTCTGCTCCGCGATACCGGTGATCAGCCTGACCACGTCGTCGATCTCGGCGGAGGAGGTGCCGAGCTTGTCCAGGATCTGCCGGGCCTGGGCGGTCGTGGCCACCGCCCCGGCGGCGACCTCGGCGGCACTGGAGGTCGACCGTGCGATCTCGGTGATGGACGCACCGATCTGCTCGGAGCCGGCCGCGATGGTGGAGATGTTGACGCTGATCTCCTCGGCCGCTGACGAGGCGCCTTCGGCCCGGGTGGCGGATTGCCGGGCGGACTCGTTGACCGAGGTGGCCACGGCCGACAATTCCTCGGAGGATGATGCGAGCGTCTCGACGTTGGTGCCGATCTCCCGCATAGTGATGGTGAGTCGCTCCAGAGCGGCGTTGAGAGACCTGCCCATTTGGCCCATCTCATCCCGGCTGACCACGTCCAGGCGCTGATCCAGGATGCCTTCGGCGAGTCCCGCAAGCACAGCTACCGTACGCCGCAGCGGTCCGGCAATCGAACGGCTGACGAGCAGCACGATCAGTGCGGAGAGCACTACCGAGACAACGATCAGACCGATGATCAGCCGCTGCGCTTGAGCGGCCGCCTGTTGTGATTTCTTCAGGGAACCGGCGGCGGCGTCGGATTCGATGTTCTTGATCTCGCCGAGGGCGGTCGTCATGGTGTCGACCACGGCATCGGCGTTGGCGGCCCGCACCTTCACAAACTCGGCGGCATTGCCGGCCAACGCTAAAGGAATCAATTGTTGATCGCGGACCGTCCGGTACGTGGCGAGGCCGTCGGTGAAAGCGTCTACCTGGTCCTCACGGCCGGCGATACCGGTGGCTTGATACGCCGCCCACTGCTTGTCGAGGTCAGCGTCGAGCTGGCTGATCTGATCCTGAGCCTTCGTCTTGGCCGCCGCCGTCTGGGCGACGAGCATGTTCAACAGCTGGAATCTGATGAACGCCAAGTCAGCCTTGACGTCCCCCGCATAGGCGACCGCCAGCAGATTGCTCTGGTACATGTCCTCGGTACGGTCGTTCGTCGCCGTGAGCCGCAAAATGCCGACGACACCGACCGCTACCGTCAACGCGCAGACCACGCTGAAGCTGACCAGCAGCTTCGCGGCCACCCGCAGGTCCCGGAACCACGACAACGGCGTCCACCGGCCAGGAGCTGAAACGTCAGACACGTGAGTCCCCCACTTCGTCGGCAAGCCGCACAAACGCGCCCGACAAAGTCATCACGTTCTCCATGTCGGCCGACGGCGCGTTCCGCTGAGATTCTCGCCAATTGTCGGACTTCGCTCACCTGCGCAGACGGACGACGGCTCCACATACTTGCGGTAGCTGCCGACGAGTTGCTTCAGGCCGGTGGACATGGGGCCGGTTCACTCGCGGCTTCCCGCGTCTCACCGGCGTCCTGTGTGTGGTGGTCCGCGATTCCAGGGCAACGCTGGAGATGTTCTGGGCAACGCCGTTCCAGCCCGAAACTGTGATTGCGGACCACGACGCAGGCATGTCGTGGTCCGCAATCACGATGCCGGCTACGGCATCGGCAGCGAGGGTGGGGACTCGCACCGCACCGGCCCGGCTATGGTCAGCCCCAGCTCATCTCGCCCTTGGCAACCTTTGCGCCGATCTGCGCGGCGATCAGCATGCCGTGGCCGGGGTAGCGGGTGATCAGCGCCTCGGTCAGGGCGGGTCCGTCGGCGGCCTTGGCCAGTTCCTCCTCGAAGGCGAGCAGGTAGTCGCGGGTG
>KL571293.1:103509-104242 GCA_000715855.1 Actinoplanes liguriensis | reverse complement strand
ATGTGTATAAGAGACAGAGGTCGAGCGCAGCGATCTCGTCGAGCTGGGCGATCCAGGCCGCGCGCTGTTCCGGGTGGGCAGTGTCAGCGGTCCACACGTGTTCCTGCTGGAACAGCAGCACCCCGCCGAGGACCGCGCGATGCTCGGCCTGCCACAGGTAGTGCCGGTCGGGCAGTTGCGGGGAGCCGCCCTTGAGCTCGAACCGGTGGCCCTCCAGCGTGAGGTCGCCGGTCAGCGGTGTGATCTCGACCAGGCGGGTGGGCAGGTTCGCGCCGGCCGCCGCCCAGGCCACCAGCTTCTTCTCGTAGGAGCGCCTGATGTGCGCGATGACCTGCGGCGTCGCGACGATCGTGGCGTCCGGGAACGCGTCGGCGACCACCTCGGCGCCGAAGTAGAAGTCCGGGTCGCCGTGGCTGATCACGATCGTGGTCAGGCGCTCGCCGGAGTCGAGGATCGCGGCGGCCAGGCGGTGCCCGTCGGCGCGGGTGAAGCCGGCGTCGATGAGCAGCGCATCGGTCTGCCCGGTGACCAGGGTGGCGGTCTTGTTGCGGCTACCGACCGGAAAATCCAGGTCGAAGACGTGGAAGTCAAGCGTGCTCATGTGACGCTCCTCGGAGGATGTCGGCCAGGCGGGCTTCGACCTGGGTGGCAGTGGCATTGCCGTACGCAATGGATGTCGTCTCGTTGTCGTGCGCCACGAGAAGGGTGGGAAAGCTGTCTCTTATACACATCT
>KL571293.1:100238-103304 GCA_000715855.1 Actinoplanes liguriensis | reverse complement strand
CGGCCGAGGAGTGCGGATCCGCGAAGGCGGCAGCCACGGCGTCGGGGTCGAGGCCGACGCGAAGCGCGACGGCACGGTAGGTCGCGGGCTCGGACAGGCTCAGGCCGTCGACGTAGAACGCGTGCTGCAGGGCGATGGCGAGCTCGGCGGCACGATCCGGCGCGGCCTCGCGCAGCGCCGCGAACCCGCGCGCGGCGGCCTCGGAATCCATGACGAACGTGCCGTCAGCGACGAGCCGATCGTAGGCGTCCCCGAACTCGGCGCCGGTCACCTCGCGGATGTTGGCGTTGGCGCCCTTGATGAATCCGAACGAGCCGACCGGCACCCGGCGCTCGCCGATGAACAGACCACCGGAGACGACCTCGACCGGCAGCTCAGGATGGCGGACGGTGATCTGCCTCAGTGTTCCGGAAAAACCATGAGACCAGCCGCAGTACGCGTCGAACACGTAGATCAATCGCATGGCGTCGCCCCTTCCCTCAATTTCCTGACGGAACAGTATCTGACTCGTCAGGCATTTAGGGAGAGGGTGTGCCGGGCGACACCTACCGCAAGCGGGGCACCTGGCTCTCCAGCGAGTGGCCGAGCACCCGGAGGCTCTCGGCGAAACGAGCCCACTCGTCGGGCGGAAGCTGGTCGGCGAGAAGCCGCTGCACGTTGTCGCGGTGCAGACGGGTCGCGCGTATCGCCGTTTCCTCCCCCGACGAGGTCAGCCGGACCAGACGCCCCCGACGGTCGCCGGGGTCGTCGGCTCGCTCCACCAGACCGGCGATCTCCATACGGTCGATCAAACGTGTGACACCACCGGTAGTCAGCACCTGCGCCCGGCCGATCGCCGACATCGCCAGGCCCGGCTCACCGGCGCGCCCAAGAATGAGCAGCACCTCGTACATCAGGTGGCTGATCCCGCACTCCTGCTCGATGGCCCGGCCGAGCAGGAGCTCCAATCGGTTCGCAATCCCCATCAACCGGCCGAACGCCACCACCAAGCCGTCGTCGGCCGCCTGCCGCGCCGACACGACTTCCCCGTCAGCAGCCACTGACGTCCTCACCCAGCACGATCACCATCACCATCCGAAGATAGACGGCGAATCGGCCGGGCGGCATCAGTGACCTCGAGAGGGCGCGCCGGCTCCGTCGGCGAAGGCTTCGCCGGTGAGGTCAAGAACCCGGACGAAGCTCTATTGTCCATAGTGGCCTATTTGCGCCTTCGCCGCCTACGATGAGCGCCGACGGAAGATCAACCGGAGGGGGTCACGGTGAGCGGCGATACCGCATCGTCACGGATCGACACCAGCGTCGCGCCTACGACTACTGGCTCGGCGGCAAGGACAACTTCGCCGCGGACCGAGCCTCCGGTGACGCCGTCGAGGCTCAGTTCCCCACCATCCGGGTCGGCGTCCGTGAGAACCGGCAGTTCCTGCTCCGGGCCGTCGACTTCGCCGCCGGCCAGGGGATCCGCCAGTTCCTGGACATCGGCACCGGAATTCCGACCACCCCGAACACCCACCAGGTCGCGCAGGACGCCGACCCGAGGTCCCGGGTCGTTTACGTCGACAACGACCCGCTCGTGCTCACCCACGCGCGGGCCCTGATGACCGGCACCGCCGAGGGCTCGACCGCCTACCTCGAAGCCGACCTGCGTGAACCGCGGAGCATCCTGGATCACCCGGATCTGCGCGCCACCCTCGACCTGACGCAGCCGACGGCACTGCTGCTGCTCGCCGTCCTGCACTTCCTGCGCGACGAAGACCAGCCGCGCGAGATCGTCGGCACCCTGCTCGACGCGCTGCCGCACGGCAGTCTGGTCATCGCCTCGCACGCGACCCTGGAGCATCTGCCCGCCGAGCAGGCCGAGGCCATCATCAAGGCGGACGGACGGGCGCACCCGCGGTCCGGCGCCGAGCTGGCCGCGCTGTTCGCTCGCCCCGGCGTGGAGTTGGTGGAGCCGATCAAATCGGTGGCCCAGTGGTGGCCGCAAGCCGCGCCGCAGCCCCGGCCGACCGTGGAGGACGTCGCCTGCAACGGTCTGGTCGCCCGCGTCGTACGCCGCGCCTGACCCGTACGTTTCGATCCCTGTCGTGGACGTTTCAGGACGGCACTGCGGCCGGGTGCCGGCTCAGGTCGATCACCTCGTGAACCCGGGCAGCGATGTCGGAACGATGGGTGATGACCAGGACGGTGCGGTCACCCGCGGCGGTCAGCAGGTCGTCGAGCAGCCCGGTGGCGGTTTCGTCGTCGAGGTGCTCGGTGGGCTCGTCGAGGAGGAGCACCCGGAAGTCGGCCAGCAGCGCCCGGGCCAGGGCAAGGCGGCGGCGCTGCCCGCCGGACAGCGCCCGGCCGTGCTCGCCGACCAGCGTCTGGAGGCCGTCGGGAAGGTTCACGACCCAGTCGAGAAGGCGGGCCCGGGCAAGGACGTCGCGCAGCTGCTGGTCGGTGGCGTCCGGGCGGGCGATCCGCAGGTTCGCTGCGATGGTGGTGTCGAACATGTAGGAGTCCTCGGGCAGGTAGCCGACGATCTGCCGGACCCGTTCGGGCGCGATCCGGCGCAGGTCGATACCGTCAAGCGTGACCCGGCCGGCCACCGGGTCGAGGAAGCGGACCAGCAGCGCGGCGACGGTGCTCTTGCCGCAGCCGCTCGGGCCGACCAGCGCCACTCGGGCGCCGGGCCGCAGCTCGAGGTCGACGTCTTGCACCGCGGTGCGTCCGGGTGACCAGCCGGCGGTGACCGTCTCCAGGCGCATGGTGTGCGGGCCGTCCGGCACCTCGACCGGTGTCCTCGAAGCGGTGATCGGCACGGGTGTGGCCCTGTGTGTATAAGAGACAGGTACTGCGCCGCGGCCGGCAGGCCCGCGGCGGTCTCGAACACCGCGAGCGGGGTCAGCACGACGACGGCGAGCAGCTCACCGGAGAGCGCTTCCGAGCGGACCGCGACGGCGCCCGCGGCCAGGCCCACCAGCAGGCAGACACCGGTGACCAGGACCGTCACGGCGGCGGACACACCGGCCATCGCGCTGGAGCGCTGCTCGGCCTGACGCAGCCGCAGGCCTGTCTCTTATACACATC
>KL571293.1:99688-100051 GCA_000715855.1 Actinoplanes liguriensis | reverse complement strand
CAGCCGCAGGCCGGTCTCGGTGAGCCGGGTGAGGCGGGTGCCGGTCGCGCCGTACGCCAGCAGGTCGGGCAGGCCGTGCAGCAGGTCCGTCGTACCGGTGGCGAGCTCGGCGCGCAGCGGCGCGAGCCGTCCGTCGGCGCGACGGGCGGCGCGCGCCTGCACCGCGGGCACCACCGCGCCGATCAGCAGCAGTCCGGCGCCGAGCGCGAGTCCGGCAGGCATCGAGTACGCGACAACGAGCACCACCGAGCCGATCCCGACCACGGTCGCGACGGCGTAGGGCAGCACGACCCGGGTCAGCATGTCGAGCACGGCGTCGACGTCGGCGGTCAGACGCTGGGCGAGGTCGGCGCGGCGGTAGCC
>KL571293.1:98251-99402 GCA_000715855.1 Actinoplanes liguriensis | reverse complement strand
GCTGGGTGAAGCCCCGCGCCCGCAGACGGCCGAGGACCCGCAGCGCGGCATCGTGACCGGCCAGGCGCTCGACGTAGCGCAGGACGCCGCGGCTCAAGCCGAACGCCCGCACCGCAACGATGGCGACCATCAGGTGCAAGACCGGCGGATGCAGGGCTGCCCGTGAGATCAGCCAGGCCGAGACGGCCATGAGCCCGACCGCGGCACCCGCCGCACCGGCGCCGGCGAGGACGGCGAGGAGCAGCCCGCCGGTGGCGGGAGCGGCCGCGGTGCGCAGCAGGCGGAACCAGCTCATGAGGCACCCGCCCGTACCGGCTGCGCGGCGAGTTCGATGACCCGGTCGGCGATCGCGACGAGCTCGGGGCGGTGGGCGGCGAGGATCACCGTACGGCCCCGGGCGAGCCGCCGGATCGCGGCCATCACCTCGTCCGCCGCCGCGATGTCGAGGTTGGCGGTGGGCTCGTCGAGCAGCACGATCGGCGCGTCGCGCAGGAAGGCCCGGGCCAGGGCGATCCGCTGCCGCTGTCCGGCGGACAGGCCGGCGCCGTCGTCACCGAGCACCGTCGCATAACCGTCGGGCAGCGCGGCGATGAAGCCGTCGGCCCCGGCTCGGCGTGCCGCCGCCACCACGTCGGAAACCGTGGCCGAGGCGTCCGCCGCCGGGATGGCAGGAGCATGGGCTCCGGTCGCCGGGGCGGTGAGGCAGTGAACGGAATCGGTCGGCGGCGCCGGCATCACGGCCACGTCCCGGCCGAGCGCGATGTTGTCGCTTACGGTGCCGGCGAACAGATGCGGCTGCTGCGGCACCCACGCGATGCCCTTCCGCCACGCCGCCGGGTCGACGGTGACCAGGTCGACGCCGCCAACCGTCACCCGGCCCGCGTCGGGGACGACGAAGCCGAGCAGCACGGTGAGCGCCGTCGACTTGCCGCAGCCGCTGGGCCCGGTCAGCGCGACGATCTCGCCGGGTTCCACCGTGGCGGACAGGCGCAGGGCGTCACGGCCGCGGTATCGGACGACCACGTCGTCGAAGACGATCCTTCCGGCCGGCGCGAGGGCTGCACCGGTGGCGGGCACCGCTGTCTCGAGAATCACGAAGGCCTCCTCGGCGGCGGCCAGCCCCTCGGCGCTGGCATGGTAGTGCGCGCCCA
>KL571293.1:96500-97990 GCA_000715855.1 Actinoplanes liguriensis | reverse complement strand
GCAGATACGCCTCGGGCGCCAGGATCAGCACGAGCAGCGCGGTGGCCAGGTCCAGGTGACCGGAGACCAGGCGCAGCCCGATGCCGACCGCGACCAGCGCCACGGACAACGTGGCCAGTAGCTCCAGCACCAGCGAGGAGAGGAAGGCGACGCGCAGCGTGCGCATGGTGAGCCGGCGCTGCTCGGTGCTGACCCGGCGAATGGTGGCGGCCTGCGCACCGGCCCGCCCGAAGATCTTCAGCGTGGCCAGACCGGCGACCACGTCGAGGAAGTGGTGCGACAGCCGAGCCAGCAGACGGAACTGGCGGCGGTTGGCCGCCTCGGTGTGCAGGCCGACCAGGGCCATGAAGACCGGGATCAGGGGCAGGGTCAGCACGATCGTCACGGTGGCGGTCAGGTCGGACGGCAGCATCCGAGCCAGCACGACGGCGGGCACGAGGGCCGCCAGCACGAGCTGCGGGAGGTAGCGCGCGAAGTAGGCGTCCAGCGCGTCGAGCCCTCGGGTGATCAGCGTGGTCACCGCCCCGGTGTCCGGCCCACGACCGGGGCCGAGCGCCGCGAGGTGGGCCAGCAGGCGTCCCCGCAGTTCGCTCTTCACCGAGGCCGACGAGTGGGCGGCAGTCGCTTCCTGCGCCCAGGCGACGGCGGCCCGGGCGGCGACCACGGCAGCGAGTGCGATCAGTGTCGGGGTCAGGGCGCGCGCGTCAGCGCCGTCGAGAAAGACGGCGGTGATGCCGTGGGCCAGGAGGGTGGCTTGGGCGACGATCAGCGCGGCGAGAGCCACGCCGAGCGCCACCGTGGCGGCGAGGTAGGTGCGGGTGCCGCGGGCGTAGCGCAGCAGGCGCGGGTCGAGGGGCTTCACACCGGGATCCGGTCGACGGTCAGGCGCTTGCGGAACACCCAGTAGGTCCAGCCCTGGTAGACCAGCACGATCGGGGTGAACGCGACGGCGACCCAGGTCATCACCTTGAGCGTGTACGGCGTGGACGACGCGTTGTCCACGGTCAGGCTGTTGGCCGCCGCGATGCTGGACGGCATGACGTCCGGGAAAAGCGTCACGAACAAGCCGAAAACCGCCAGCACCAGCGTCGCGCCGGTGGCCAGGAATGCCCAGCCCTCGCGCCGGAACCGGGTGGCGAAGGCGGCACCGGCCAGGGCGAGCGCCGCAGCCGCGAAGAACAGCCAGCCCGCGACGTCGTGGTGGGAGAACGCCGTCCACGCGAGGAACCCGCCGGCGACCGGAATCGTTGCCGGGGCGATCCGCTCGGCCAGCCGGCCGGCCCGCTCGCGCATCTCGCCGTCAGTCTTCACAGCGAGGAAGACCGCACCATGCAGGACGAACAGCGCGAGCGTGGTGAGGCCGCCGAGCAGCGCGTACGGGTTGAGCAGGTCGAAGAAGCCGCCGGCGTACTCGTGGTTCGCGTCCAGCTTCACGCCGCGCACGATGTTGCCGAAGGCGACGCCCCAGATGCTGTCTCTTATACACATCT
>KL571293.1:89989-96293 GCA_000715855.1 Actinoplanes liguriensis | reverse complement strand
GAGATGTGTATAAGAGACAGTCCCAGCGGCGGCGCCAGGTGTCGTCGTCGCGCTTGCCGCGGTACTCGAACGCGACGCCCCGCAGGATGAGGGCGACCAGGATGATCAGCAGCGGCAGGTAGAAGCCGGAGAACAGGGTGGCGTACCACTCCGGGAAGGCGGCGAAGGTGGCGCCACCGGCGACCAGCAGCCACACCTCGTTGCCGTCCCAGACCGGGCCGATGGTGTTGATGAGCAGGCGGCGCTCGCGGTTGTCCCGGGCCAGCACAGGTAGCAGGACGCCGACGCCGAAGTCGAATCCTTCGAGCAGGAAGTAGCCGGCCCAGAGGGTCGCGATCAAGGCGAACCAGACGGTCGTGAGTTCCATGTCGTCAGTCCCTAGTAGGCGAAGGCGAGCGGGCGGTCTTCGGGTTCGTTGTCGGCGTCGGGCGGGATCTCCGGTGCTCCGGCGCGGGCGTAGCGGACGAACAGGCCCACCTCGATGACGGCGAGCACCCCGTAGAGCAGCGTGAGCACGACGAGCGAGGTGGCTACCGACCCGGCGCCGACCGACGGCGACACGCTCTGCGCGGTCTTGAAGACGCCGAACACCGTCCACGGTTGACGGCCCATCTCGGTGAAGATCCAGCCGAACGAGTTCGCCGCCAGCGGCATGCCGATCGAGGCGACGGAGGCGACCAGCATGGCGAGCCCGCCGAAACCGATCATCAGCCGGAACGACCAGTAGGTGACCGGCACGTACGGCCGGTAGTCACCGGGACCGTACTTCTCGGCGTACTCGGTCTGGAGGTTGTTGATCCCCTCGACCTCACCGCTGGGGCTGCCGGTGGCCATGAACGACAGCAACGAGGGAATGCGGACGCCGGCCACTTCGTCGGCGCCGTCGAGCGACCCGATCGTGAAGATGGAGAAGCTGGCCGGCTTCGACGTGTCGTAGAGGGCCTCCGCGGCCGCCATCTTCATCGGCTGCTGCTCGGTCATGATGCGGGCCTGCAGGTCACCGGTGATGAGCACGCCGACGCCGGCGATCAGCACCACCCAGGCGCCCAGCTTGAGGCTCGGCCGGAACACGTCGACCTGCTTGCGGCGCTTGAGGTGCCACGCGCTGACCGCGAGCAGCACCGCGCCGCCGGTCAGGAAACACGCCGTGATCGTGTGCGGAAAGGTGACCAGCGTCGTCGAGTTCGTCAGGACCGCCCCGATGCTGTGCAGCTCCGCACGGCCGGTCGCGGTGTTCACCTCGTACCCGACCGGGTGTTGCATCCAGGAGTTGGCGGCGAGGATGAAGTACGCGGACAGCAGCGTGCCGATCGAGGCCAACCAGATCGTCGCGAGGTGCAGCTTCTTCGGCAGCCGGTCCCAGCCGAAGATCCACAGGCCGAGGAACGTCGACTCGAGGAAGAACGCGAGCAGGCCCTCGATGGCCAGCGGGGCGCCGAAGACGTCGCCGACGAAGCGGGAGTAGTCACTCCAGTTCATGCCGAACTGGAACTCCTGCACGATGCCGGTGACCACGCCCATCGCGAAGTTGATCAGGAAGAGCTTGCCCCAGAACTTGGTGGCTCGCAGGTAAGTCTCCTTGCCGGTGCGTACCCAGGCGGTCTGCAGACCGGCCACCAGGGCCGACATACCGATGGTGATCGGCACGAACAAGAAGTGGTAAACGGTCGTGATCCCGAACTGCCATCGGGCCAGGTCGAGCGCGTCCACAGCGGGGTCCTTTCCACGGCTGCCCCGAGTCTCGTGATCTGCGTGTTCACCGAGCAGGGCCGAAAGTCCCGTGCGGTCCCGGCCATGGTCCTGACACGTAAGCGGCCGGCTCCCCGGTCAGGGAGCCGGCCGCACACCTGCCGCCTCAGTGCTGCGGACGCTCACCGAGCAGCCGGGTGGCCAGCACCGCCGCCTGGGTGCGCCGTTCGAGACCCAGCTTGGCGAGCAGGCTGGAGACATAGTTCTTGACCGTCTTCTCGGCCAGGAACATGCGACCGGCGATCTCGCGGTTCGTGAGGCCCTCGGCGATGAACTCGAGGATCTTCCGCTCCTGATCGGTCAGCGACGCCAGTTCCCGCGGCTGCTCGACGCCGTGCCGGATCCGCTCGAGCACCCGCTGGGTCACGGCCGGGTCGAGCAGCGACTGCCCGCCCGCGACCCGGCGCACCGCGTCGAGCAGGTCATTGCCGCGAATCTGCTTCAGCACGTAACCCGAGGCGCCGGCCATGATGGCGGCGAACAGCGCCTCATCGTCCTCGTACGAGGTGAGGATCAGTCCCTTGATGGCCGAGTCGATCGCGCGTACGTCGCGGCACACGTCGATGCCGTTGCCGTCGGGCAGCCGTGCGTCGAGGATCGCGACGTCGGGGCGCAGCGCGGGGATGCGCCTGGTGGCCTCCTGGGCCAGACCGGACTGGCCGATCACCTCGATGTCGCCGTCGGCCTGCAGCAGGTCGACCAGACCTCGTCGGACCACCTCGTGGTCGTCGAGCAGAAAGACTCGGATCATCCGTCCTTCCTACCCTGTCGGCCCGGCCCCTGATAGGGACCAAAGACCCCCGCCGAGAACGCCATTGGCCGTTCCCCGGACCGAGGTCCCCCATTAGCCTGTGGTCATGGTGGAACGGCTCACGGGCGAGGACCGGGTGGATCCACCGTCGCTCGGTCTCAGTCCGCTCTCCCGGGTGCGGCTCGACGAGCTCTTGCAGGAGATGCTCGATCGCGTCGGTGATGTGATGACCAGCCGGGAGAGACTGCGGTCGTTGCTCGACGCGGTGGTCGGTATCAGCACCGACCTCGATCTGCGCAGCACGCTGCAACGCATAGTCGAAGCGGCGTGCGCGCTGGCCGGCGCCCGCTACGGCGCGCTGGGCGTGCTCACCGCCGACCGCACCGGACTGGCTGACTTCATCACGCACGGCATCGACCCGGCGGCGCACGCGAAGATCGGCGATCTCCCGCACGGGCGCGGCGTCCTCGGTGTGCTGATCACCGACCCGAAACCGGTACGCCTGCCGGATATCACCCAACATCCCGACTCGTTCGGATTTCCCCCGAACCACCCGCCCATGCACAGCTTCCTCGGTGTCCCCGTCCGCACCCGCGAGCAGATCTTCGGCAACCTCTACCTGTCCGAGAAGCAGGGCGCGGACGAGTTCACCGAGGACGACGAGGAGATCGTCGTCGCGCTGGCCGCCGCCGCCGGCGTGGCCATCGACAACGCGCGGTTGTACGAAGTGGCGCAGCGTCGCGAACGTTGGCTTGCCGCGACCGCGGAGATCACCGGCGTGCTGCTCGGCGAGGTACGCCGCACCGAGGCTCTCCGGCTGATCGCCCGCCGGGCCCAGGAGGTGTCGACGGCCGAACTGGTCATGGTGTTGCTGTACGACGAGCCCAACGCCCGCTACACCATCGCGGTCGCCGAGGGAGCGGATCCCTCCTGCGACCAGCTCGTCGGGGGGCTCGTCCCGGTGGAGCCGGTGGCCGCGGCCGAGTTCGGGCGCGAAAAAGTTCGCTTCGTCGAGAACCTTCGGGCCACTACCGAGTGGCCGGCCACGCGGCCACGGTGCCCGACGGTCCGGCGGCCGTCGTGCCGCTCGCCACCGCCGGGACGCTGCACGGCGTACTGATCGTGACCCAGCCCGCCAGACAGCCGGCAAGCGACGAGGACGCCGTCCAGCTGTCCACCTTCGCCGGGCAGGCCGCACTCGCCCTCGAACGGGCCCAGGCCCAGGAGGAGCGCCAGCAGCTCGCGGTGCTCGAGGACCGTGAGCGCATCGCCCGTGACCTTCACGACGTGGTCATCCAGCGGCTGTTCGCCACCGGCATGCACCTGCAAGGCGCCGTGCATCAGGCCGCTCCGGCGGTGGCCGGCCGCATCAACGCCGCCGTCGACGACCTCGACGCCACCATCCGCGACATCCGCCGGTCGATCTTCGAGCTGCGCACACCGGCCGGTCCTTCCTCGCTGCGTACCGAGCTCCACGAGACGGTCGAGGGCGCGGCCGAGGCCCTGGGTTTCCGCCCCGTCCTGGATACCTCCGGGCCTGTCGACAGCGCCATCCCCGACGACGTCAAACCGGAGATCCTGGCCGTGCTGCGTGAGGCGCTGTCCAACATCGCCCGGCACGCTGAGGCGACGACCACCCGAATATCGCTGCGGGCCGGCGACGGAGCCGTCGCACTGAGCGTGGAGGACAACGGCATCGGCTTCGACCCCGCCCGGGCCCGCGGTGGCGTCGTCAACATGGGCGAGCGGGCCCACGACCTGGGTGGCACCTTCGAGATCGGCTCCCCCTCGTCCGGTACCGGGACGGTGCTGACCTGGTGCGTACCCATCGGCGGATGAAACGGGACCTTCGACCCTGAACGACCGGGGCCGGTGACCGGCACGGTAGTGGGAGACACCCGGAGGTTTCCCATGACACCGCTCGAGCAGGCCGCCCGCGCCGCCCAGCATGCGCCCTCGGTCTTCAACACCCAGCCCTGGAGCTGGCAGATCAGCGGCGACACCCTGGAGCTGTTCGCCGACCAGGAACGCCGCGTCACCAGCATCGACCGCGACGGCCGGCTACTGATACTCAGCTGCGGCGCCGCCCTGCACCATGCCCGCACCTACCTGGCGGCCGCCGGATGGTCCGTGTCGGTCGAGCGCCTGCCCGACCCGGCGCAACCGCACCTGCTCGCCCGGATCCGCCTGGGCCGGCCGGTGCCACCCGACCCCGAGGCGATACGCATGGCCACCGCGATCGCGCGACGCCGTACCGACCGGCGCGCCTTCGACGACCGTCCGGTCACCGATGTCGAGTTGACCAGACTGCGCCGCTTCGTCGAGGCCGAGGGCGCGTATCTGCACACCGTGCGACCGGACCAGGTGGCGATGCTGGCCGTCTCCACCGAGGTCGCTGCGGGCGCCGAGCTGGACGATGCCGCCTACCGAGCGGACCTGCACCACTGGACGAGCCGGCCCGGACACACCGGTGACGGTGTCACCCCCGGCACGGCCGTCAAGCCGGAGCCGCGCCGCGTGCCGGTACGGGACTTCTTCCCCGGCACCACAGCCCAGCTCGAGGCGGGCGCCTCCCACGACCAGGGCGCGGCGTACGTGGTCCTGTTCGGCAACGGCGACCAGCCCGCCGACCTGCTCCGCGGCGGCGAGGCGCTGTCCGCTCTGCTCCTTCTGGCTACCGCCGACGGCCTGGCCACCGCCCCGCTGAGCGACGCCGTCGAGGCCGACTGGCCCCGCCATCTGCTGCGCGGCCTGGTCTCCGGCATCGGGGAGCCCTACCTGACCGTCCGGCTCGGTTACCGGCACGACCACGAGCCTGTTCCCGCCGCGCCGCGCCGAGACCCCGGCGACGTCATCTCCAGCACGAGGTAGGTGACCACCATGGAGAGCTCGATCGCGGTCGGCGCCGGCAGGCTCCGGGCTGGGCTGCCGAGCAGGCCGCCGCACGGTTCGTGCTGCCACACATCTGTGCGCTCGACCGGCGCGAAGGAGACCCGCTGTGAACGGCTACCACAAGGCTGACCTGCGCGCGGCGGCGGAGGCCGGCATCCGCGCACCCTCGATGCACAACAGCCAGCCATGGCTGTTCCGCCTGCGCAACGGCGCCATCGAAGTCGTCGCCGACACCACCCGGCAGCTCACCGTGGCCGACCGGTCCGGCTGGGCCACCCGCCTCGCCTGCGGTGCCGCCACCTACAACGCCCGCCTCGCCCTCGCCGTGCTCGGCCGGCCCGCCGAGGTACACCTGCGCCCGGCCGACGAGCCCGGCGTGATCGCCCGGCTCGCCCCCGGTGCGGAAAGGCCGCCGACCTACACCGAGCAGGATCTGTACGCCGCGATCCCGCGCCGGCACAGCAACCGGGCACCGTTCCGGCCCGACCCGGTGCCGGCCGACACCCGCATCCGGCTCATCGACGCGGCCCGCAGCGAATCCGCCTGGCTCGACCTGCTGGTCGGCATGACCGCGCTGGCCGGCTTCGCCGAGATCGCCGGCAGCGCCGACCGGGTGCTGCGCCGCGACGACCGTTACCAGGCCGAGCTGATCAGCTGGATCCACGCCGACGACGCCCCCGACGGCGTTCCCGTGGGCGCCGGCGCGCCCCTGCCCGAACCGCAGGACCTGCTGCCCCAGCGGACGTTCGGCAACCGACGCCGCGCGGCCGGCCGCGACTACGAACCCGAACCGCTGGTCGGCATCCTCGGCGTGCCCGGTGACTGGCCGGTCGACCAGATCAGAGCGGGCCAGGCCCTCCAGAAGGTGCTGCTGACCGCCACCGACGCCGGCCTGGCCACCTCCATGATCTC
>KL571293.1:85046-89769 GCA_000715855.1 Actinoplanes liguriensis | reverse complement strand
AGATGTGTATAAGAGACAGCAGCTTGCCTTGCGCATCGGCTACGGCACGCCCGGACAGACCACGCCGCGCAGGGACGTCTCCGACGTCCTGCGGTGAGAGACCGGGCGGCTCTGCCGCGCCGCGTACGGCGGTGGGGCGGTGCAGGTCGCGTGCGAGAGCGCAGAACGGCGGCACCGGGACGAGCTTCCCCCGGCTCAGCGGCTCGCGCGGGACCTTCGTCCCGCGCAGGACGGGCCCATCGCCTCAGGATCCCGAACCGCCTGAAGCGCAGTCTCAAGGCACAGACATCGATGAGGGAGGACACCCATGACAACCATCGGCCGGAGCACCGCCGCTCACCTCGAGCACGTCGAGGCTCCTGGCGCCATGCTCACCAAGACCGCCGCCCGGGCACTGGCCCTGCTGCGTATCTCCACCGGTTTCGTCTTCCTGTGGGCGTTCTTCGACAAGACGTTCGGGTGGGGCTTCGCCACTCCCTCGGCGCGGGCCTGGATCAACGGCGGCTCGCCCACCAAGGGCTTCCTGTCCGGCGTCGAGGTCGGACCCGGCTGGCTGCAGACCTTCTTCCACAACATCGCCGGCGACCCCTGGGCCGACTGGGCCTTCATGCTCGGCATGCTCGGCATCGGCGCGGCCTTCGTCCTCGGCATCGGCATGCGCCTGGCCGCCGGAGCCGGCGCCCTCATGATGCTTCTCATGTGGGCCGCCGAATGGCCGCTCGACAGGACCACCGCCGCCGGCGAACCCAGCATGTCGGCCAATCCGATCGTCGACTACCACGTCGTCTACGGCCTCGCCGGCATCGTCCTGGCCCTGACCTACGCCGGGCACACCTGGGGCCTGGGCAAGTGGTGGGCCTCCCTGCCCGTCGTCCAGAAGAACCGCTGGCTCATCTGACGCCATGCACACGCACCATCGACGGGACACCATCGCCCGGCCGCACCACCGCGGCCGGGCGATCCGGCGTCCCGCGTCAAGGTCCAAGGACTGATCGGCGCGGTCACGCCCCATCGCCCGGAACAGTGTCGTTCAGATCGGCCTGCTCCGCGCCGATGGGAACCCTGACGAGTTCAGGAGTGGGGTGACGATGCGTTCCCGATGGCGGTCCGTGGTCTTCTACGGGTTGGCGGGCAGCCTGCTGGTGGCGATGATCAGCCACCTGCTGCTCGGGGACTTTCATGGTCAGCGCGACATCGAAGCGGTGGCCGGCCCGATGATGATGGCGTTCGACCTGGCCGGGGCGGTGTTCGCGTTCGTGGCGAGCCGCCAGGCGGGGCTGGAGGATCGTACCCGCCGGGCCTGGCGCTGGATCGGGGCGGCGAGTCTGGTGCTGGTCGGCTGCTCGGTCGCGTTCGGGATCTTCGGTGACGGCCGGGGGTTCCCGGCGCCCGGGGACGTGGTGCGGCTGTCGTTCACGCCGGTGATGCTGACCGGGCTCCTCCTGCTGCCGCGCGGCGAGGGCGGCCTGTCCCGCCGCAAACTGCTGATGGACGTCGGTACGGTCGTCGTCGCCGGCGCCATGGTGATGTGGTACTTCGTGCTGGGTCCGGCGCTGGCCGCGCACGATCTGCCCGGCACAGCGGTGGCCGCCGCCGTCGCCTACCCGATCGGCGATCTGGTGCTGCTGTTCGGGGTCAGCCTGGTGCTGATGCAGGGTGTCGACGCCGCGGTGCGCCGCCCGATGCGCCTGCTGGCGGCCGCGCTGTTGTTCGAGATGATCGGCAACGTCTATCTGGGCTATCTGCGTTCGCACACGGTGTTCCTGAGCATCACCGCCTGGCAGTTCTGCTGCTGGTTGACCGGTCACTTCCTGATTGCCGCGGCCGCGTTCGAGCAGAGCCGGGCCGCGAGCCGCCGGGTCGTCGCCGGCGGTCCGCGACGCTCGGTCAGCCGTCTGCCGTACGTCAGCGTGCTGATCGGATTCAGCCTGCTCACCGTGGCCGCGATCCGTCAGGGCGCCGCCTATCCGTGGCTCGGGCTGGTGGCCGGTTCCGTCGCGCTGACCGCTTTCGTGGTCGTCCGGCAGGTCTTCGCGCTCCGGGAGAACCACCAGCTGGCGGTGACCGATCCGCTCACCGGCCTGGCCAATCGCGCCCGCCTGCACGAGGGGCTCAACCGGGCGCTGGCGCGGTCGGCTCGCAACGGCCAGCCGGTGGCCGTCATGCTCGCCGATCTCAACGGCTTCAAGCAGGTCAACGACACGCTCGGGCACGCCGCCGGGGACCGGCTGCTGGTCGAGTTCTCCGGGATGCTCCGGCGCTCGGTGCTCGGATCCGACGTCGTGGGCCGTCTCGGCGGCGACGAGTTCGCGGTGGTCCTGCAGGACATCGGCACGCGCGACAACGCCGACGCGGTCGTTCGCCGGCTCCGGCAGGAGCTGGAGATGCCCGTCATGATCGGTGACGTCGTGGTCCAGATCCGCTCGGCGATCGGCATCGCCCTGGCCGAGCCGGGCGAGAGCGACGGTGACGCGGTGATGCAGCGCGCCGACGAGGCGATGTACGCCAACAAGCGCCTGCTGAGGACCGGCGACGCCGCTGCCGATGACGAGCATGAGTTGAGCGCCGATCTGTGGGGTGCCGCCGCCCGCGGTGAGCTGCGCGTTCACTACCAGCCGGTGGTCGGGCTCGACGACGGCACGATCACCGGGGTGGAGGCCTTGGTGCGCTGGCAGCATCCGGTCCACGGCATGATTCCTCCGGGTGACTTCATCACGCTGGCCGAACAGACCGGCGTGATCGGCGAGATCGGCGACTGGGTCCTGACCGAGGCCTGCACCACGGTGGCCGGCTGGCGTGCCGACGGGCACGAGCTGCACCTGGCGGTGAACGCGTCGGCGCGACAGATCACCGGCGGGTACGCCGACGGTGTCGCCCGGATTCTGCGGGACACGGGACTGCCCGCCGCGGCACTGATCATCGAGGTGACCGAGACCGTCCAGATCGACAACGCCACCGTCGTCGCCGAGTTGCACCGGCTCCACGACGAAGGCGTCCGGGTCGCGCTCGACGACTTCGGCACCGGCTACTCCACCCTGCGCTACCTGACGCAGCTGCCGGTCGACATCCTCAAGATCGACCAGTCGTTCGTCGCGACGCTGGACGGCACGCCGCAGGGCGCCGTCGTCACCGACACCGTGCTCCGGCTCGGCCGGATGATGAACCTGGCCACGATCGCGGAAGGGGTCGAGTCCGCCGAACAGGCCGCGACACTGGCCGCTCTGGGCTGCCGTAGTGCTCAGGGCTACCACTTCGCCAGGCCGATGCCGGCCGAGGACCTGGCCGCTCTGCTGTCGCCCGTCGCGGTTCGGTCCTAGAGAGCCGACGTCACGATGCAACGAACGTTGATCTCTGCTCGCCGCACCGCAGACCCGGGGCACCTCGCCTGGCGGCTGTGGCTGGCCGTGGTCGCGGTCTGTGCGCTGCTGCGCGTCGTGCTGCCCGATCTGGGCGCCTCCTACCTGCAGTACGAGATTCCCTACCTGGTCGTCTCGGCGGGCGCACCGGTGATCATCCTGGCCGGTGTCCTGCTGAACCGGCCGCCACGGCGCTCCGGCTGGCTGATCCTGTGTGCCGGCCAGACCGCGTACGCGGCCGGAGACGCGCTGTCCATCTTCGACGTGTGGAGCACCGGGGACTTCGTCGAACCGGCGCCCGCCGACATCTGCTATCTGAGCAGCTACGCGCTGGTCGGGGTAGCGGTGTTCGGCTTCATCCGGCGGCGCACCCCGGGCTGGAACTTCGCCACCGCGGTGGACGCGCTCATCGTGGCTCTCAGCGCGGGCCTGCTGACCTGGGTATTCTTCATCCAGCCGCTGGCGTCGACGGCCATGCCACTACCGGCGAAGCTCACCGAGGCCGCGTACCCCATCCTGGATCTGATGCTGTTGATCCTGGCGGTGCGGCTGGTGCTGGGCGCCGGAAATCGCAACGCGGTGCTGCACCTGCTCCTCGGATACCTGGCACTGATGTTCGCCGCGGACAGCGCCTACGCCGTGGTCGGCATCGTCGGCGGCGAGAACGCCTCCGAGGCATACCTCGGCGGGCTCTGGATGCTCTCCCTGGGGATGCTCGCCGCATGCGCACTGCACCCGGCCATGCGCGACTTCGATCAGCGCAGCATCACGCCCGCTCCGGAGGCCGGCACGGCGCGGTTCGCCGGACTCACCCTCGCCGTGCTCATGGTCCCCGGCCTGCAGCTGGCCGAGCACCTGTTCGGCAACGACCTGAACGTCACACTGGCCAGCATCACCTGCATCAGCATGTTCCTGCTCGTCATGCTGCGCATGGCCGAGCTGATCAGGGCCCAGCACCGAGCGGCCGTGACCGACGCGCTGACCGGGGTACACAACCGCCGGCACTTCGAGACCATGCTCGCCGCCGAGTGCCGGCGGGCGGCCCGGAGCGGCCACGGGATCGGACTGCTCATGATCGACCTGGATCATTTCAAGAACATCAATGACACGTACGGGCACCAAGCCGGCGATCGGGTACTGCACGAGATGGCACAGCGCCTGCTCACCGGACGGCGGGCCGGAACGGTGCTCGCGCGTTACGGCGGTGAGGAGTTCGTCGCCCTGGTACCGCACGTCGGCCAGGGCGAGCTCGTACCGCTCGCCGAGCGGATCCGCCGCAGTCTCGCCGACCTGCCGATCGAGGCCTCCGAGCACACCCTGATCACCGTGACCGCCTCCATCGGGGCTGTCTCTTATACACATCTCTG
>KL571293.1:81131-84818 GCA_000715855.1 Actinoplanes liguriensis | reverse complement strand
ATGTGTATAAGAGACAGAGACAAGGTACGGCCAAACGGTCCGATGACCGGTGCTTCAGCAGACGGACATTCGTAGCGAACCACTGCTCGTGTGCCGGAGAGCGAGCGGCGTAGGCTGATCGTCGTGGCAAGGGCGATCGCGGAGGTACAGACCCCGGGTCGCCGCCGGCGCTCGGAGAGCAAGCAGGCTGCCGTCCTCGACGCGGCCCAGGCCCTGTTCCTTGCCGACGGGTATGAGGGCACGACTGTCGACGGCATCGCCGCGCGCGCCCAGGTGTCGAAGCGGACCGTCTACGACCACTTCGGCGACAAGGAGACGATCTTCCTGCGGGTGCTGCAGCGGGTGAACGACGCGCTGGTGGCCACCGTCCGGACGGCGATCGACGAGGAACTGGTCTCGGGCCGTGACCTGCGCCAGGCGTTGCTCGGCTTCGGGCACCGCATCGTCGACCGGGCGTTCGCGTCGTCGGACTACTCGGCTTTCCGCCGGTTGACCTTGCAGCAGCGGCCGGCGCCCCGGCTTCCGGCGACGGTCCGTGATCGCCCGGAACGGATGCTGGCGGAGCGGTTCGCCGAACTGGCGGCGGAGGGCGCGCTCCGGGCATCCGATCCGAGCGTCGCGGCGCGGCACTTCACCGCGCTGACGATCCATCTCGCCCAGGAAGCCACGGTTGACCGCATGGACGAGGGTGAGGCCGTCGTGGACGGGACGCCGTCGACGGATGCCGGGCGGATCATCGCCGACGGCGTGGAGGCGTTTCTGCGCGCCTACCGCTGAGGCTCAGATGTCGCGCAGGCGGAACACCACGTGGCCGGCGGCGGTGACCCCGGCGGCGGCGACGGCCAGGATCAGGATGCCCGCGCCCGGCGCGAGCGTCCCGTCGACCGGAACCACCGCATAGGACGCCTGACCGGCGGTGATCGGCCAGAACCGGGCGAACCAGTCACCGAGGGCGCCGGGCAGGCCCGGGCCGAGCGCGGGCACGAGCAGCAGCGCGCCGACCAGTACGGCCAGACTCTGGGTGGCCGACCGGACCAGCGAACCGATGGCCACTCCGGCAAGCCCGATCAGAGTCAGGTAGAGCGTGCCCGCGGCGAGCGCGCGGACCACGCCCGGATCGCCGAGGCCGGCCGCGGGAAGCCCCGCACTGCCCAGCATCACCTGCACGGCGGTGAAGCTCAGCACCGTCGTGACCAGGCTGACCAGCAACGTCACGCCGGTCACGACGACGCCCTTGGCGGCGAGCAACCGCGACCGGGACGGCACGAAGACCAGGCTCGTCCCGATCATGCCGGTGCCGTGCTCGGCGGTGACGCTCAGCGCGCCGAGCATGCCGATGACGAGCTGCGCGAACAGGAAGCCCTTCAGGCTCTCCGCGGTCGGGTCCCAGCCCTGCGGCAGTTCGGCGGGCGACGTGCCGAGCAGATCGGAGACGCCGAGAACGCTCAGGGCGACGCCGGCCGCGACGGCGCTCAGGGCCGCGATCCAGGTGCTGCGGACGCTGCGCAGCTTGGTCCATTCGGAACGCAGAAGATTCATGCCGGCTGTCCTTCGTACTCGGTGACCTCGTCGGTGAGCCGCAGGAAGACGTCCTCCAGCGACTCGCGGACCCGCGCCAGCTCGACGAGGGCGATGCCCTGCGCCGCCGCGATCCGGCCGACCGTGGCGGTGTCGGTTCCGGTCACCAGCAGGGCGTCGTCGGGCTGGACGCTGACGCCGGCCCCGGCACGGGTCAGCGCGTGGGCCAGCTCATCGGGGGCCGCAGCGCGAACGGTGACCGCCTGGACGGTGTTGGCCCGGACGAACTCGTCGAGGCTGGACTCGGCGATCAGCCGGCCCTGCCCGACGACGACGAGGTCGTCCGCGGTCAGTTCCATCTCCGACATGAGGTGGCTGGAGAACAGGACGGTCCGGCCCTCCCGCGCCAGGTCCCGCAGGAACGTCCGGGCCCAGCGGATGCCTTCCGGGTCCAGGCCGTTGAGCGGCTCGTCGAGCACCAGCACCCCGGGGTCGCCGAGCAGTGCCGTGGCGATGCCCAGCCGCTGATTCATGCCCAGCGAGAACTCGCCGGTCCGGCGACCCGCGGCCTGCGAGAGCCCGACCAGGCCGAGGACCTCGTCGACCCGTCCGCGGCCCAGGCCCATGGTCTGCGCGAAGGCGAGAAGGTGGTGGAACGCCGTCCGCTGCGGGTGGGTGGCCCGGGCGTCCAGGAGCGCGCCGACCTCCCGCGCCGGGTTGTCGAGCCGCGCCAGGGGCCGGCCGCCGATCGTGATGGTGCCGCTGGTGGGCCTGGTCAGGCCCAGCAGCATGCGCATCGTCGTGGTCTTGCCGGCTCCGTTCGGCCCGAGGAAGCCGGTGACCACTCCGGGTGCGGCGGTGAAGGACAGGTCCTTCACCACGGCACGATGACCGTAGTTCTTGGTGAGGTCGCAGGCACGGATGCCTGCCGCGTCAGCCGTTCTCGTCAAAAGCACACCGGTGAGTGTATTTTCCGAAGCCTGAGATCCGGCTGAGGAGCTGGTTTCCGCCGCTTCAGGTGTTCAGGAGCTCGGGAACGAAGATGTCCTCCGGCGTCCACCGCCGACGCGACAGCCCCTGCTCGTGGTGGTAGCGCAGGAAGGTGTCGACGGCTTTGCGGTTGGCCGACAGACCGTAGGGCCACCAGTCCTCGCCGAGCAGCTCACGGTTGCGGGCGAACAGGTCGCTGAACCACGGCGTGATGACCGACATGTGCTGTTTGGTGGCGTCGGCCCGGTACCTGTCCTGGACGATCTGCTTCGCCTCGGCGAATGCGCGATACACCGACTCGACCAGACGTGGCTCGGCGGCGAGCTCACGGCGGATCGCCACGGCGTGCATCATGGGGAAGATTCCGGTACGGCGGTAGTAGTCGCGCTCGACGTCGGGGTAATCGGGGAACAGCCGGCGGATCTTCGTGCTGGAGCCGTCGAGCAGGGACTGCGGCACATCGACGGACAGCAGGGCATCGATCTCACCGGTCTCGAGCATCGCCGCGAGCGTCTGCCCGTCGCCGGCGTGCCGGACCTGCACGCCGTCCGGGACGGGCCGGCCGATCCAGTCGAAGGACGGGATCGGATGGTTGGTGCCGCCGATGACCCAGCTCATCTGCTCCGGCCGCACGCCGTACTCCTCGGCAAGGATCCCTTTCATCCAGACTCCGGGGTCGTGGCCCCACAGCGCGAACTCGCCGACGGTCTTACCGGCCAGGTCGGCGGGTTTCTCGATGCCGCTGTCGGCATTGACGAACAGCGCCTCGTGGCGGAAGTTGCGGTTCGGGAAGATCGGCAGCGCGAGGAACGGCGGCTGTTCGACGTCGAAGGTGCGCAGGAAGTAGGTCAGGCCGAACTCGCAGACGTCGAGGTGCCCGGCCGCCATCGGCTCCCTTGCCGACACGGCAGATCTAGCCGGCGTACGACTGATCACCCCGTTCCGCCGGGCCCACCCGCACGTGTCGGTCGGCGTGCACGAGTTCGACCTGAGCGACCCGACCGCCGGGCTGCGGTCCAGGACCGTCGACGTCGCACTGACCAGGATGCCGTTCGACACCGCCGGTTTGCGCACGCACCTCATCGACCGTCAGCCGGTCGGGGTGGTCGTCGCCACCACCGACACGCTCGCCAGGCAGACATCGGTGACGGTCGCCTCGCTGACCGGCCGCCGATGGGT